>JAHEIO010000034.1 GCA_024639325.1 Gammaproteobacteria bacterium | reverse complement strand
TCGAATCGGAGCTGTGTGGCGCTGTGGTAGAAATCTAGAGACTTCCTCAGTTTCTTTGAGCTTTCAGACATGTCGACCTCGCTTTATGTTCGGCGTTCCGCGGGTGTCATTCGCGCAGTTCGCCACTACTGGTCACAGCCCTGTCGCCAGGCACGAAACCCGCCGCTGCGGCTGTGAACTCTGGTTGTTCGACGGCTTGGCGTGTCGAGCCCGGGTGCGCTGTTTGAACCAGGCCCCTCAGTTTACCCGTAACCACCGACAATATGATGAAATCCGGAGCCGGACCTGACAGCAACTCACGGACGATCGCACTCCAGAGCTGCATCGGGGCCGGATTTAGCTCCGCCCAGTTTGCCACCAAAGACCCGGCTTCGGTATCCGAGGCCGCACCGCGCAACACATCCATCGTGATGTGTCTGTGGACCTCGTATAGATCGTCCCGCAGAGCGACACGCGCCATGGCTTGCCAGTGCGTATCCCGCGGTAGATCGGCAATGCGGTCACGAAGCCAGTGCAGTTCGAGGTGTTCGCCGACACCAAAGTATGTTCCGGCAACTTTATCGGTATCGATATTGGTGGCAAATGCAACCTCAACTAGATCCAAACCGGAAGAAAGAGATGTGAGCATGGCAATTCGTATGGCCAGGTCCTCTGGCACACCGTTCTTGACGAGTTGCCCGGATCGGGCTAGCGCCGCCGCTCGTTCCTCCTCGCCCACGTGGCCGATTAGAGTGGCTCCGAACCGTTCCAACGACGGCCCGTATCGGTCGATTTCGCCGGCGATGGATAACGGGCGAGGGCGGTTTCGGATAATCCAGCGTACCGCGCGCTCGACAAGTTTACGTCCATCGAGCAGCATCTCCGACTGAATGTCGGCGGAAACGCGGTTGTCCAGCGATTCGATCTGGATCCACAGCCCTGGCAGCGCGAAAATTTCTCTAGCGATGACGTACGCGCGGGAAAGATCCGCATCCGTGGCGCCGGTTTCCTGGCGCATGCGAAAGACAAAGCTGATCCCCGCCCGATTGATCATGCCATTCACGAACTCCGTGGTGACGATTTCGCGGCGGAGACGATGGTTGGCCATGGCGGCCGGAAAGGCGGTGCGCATGGGTGAAGGAAAATAGTTCGCCAACGTCCGCGCCATATACGGCTCGTCCGGCAGCTCGGAGGCAAGCAGACGTTCGCAGAGGCTTATTTTAACGTAGGCGAGTAGCAGGGCCAACTCGGGCGGAGTCAGGCCCTCCCCAGCGTTCTTGCGCTCGAGCAGCATATCGTCGGTGGGCAGGAATTCAATAGTTCTGTCGAGTTTGCCCATTTGCTCCAGATCGCGCAGCATGCGGCCGTGCACCTCCAGCATGCGCTTGGCCTGGAAGCTGGCGAGGCTGAGCGCCTGGGTCTGCAGGTAATTGTTCTTCAGTACCAGCTCCGCCACCTCATCGGTCATGCGCACAAGCAGGTCGTTGCGCTGTTTAACGGTCATGTCGCCGGCATTGACCACGGCGTTCAGCAGTATCTTGATGTTGACCTCATGGTCTGAACAATCAACCCCGCCGGAATTGTCGATCGCGTCGGTATAAATTCGCCCTTCACGGCGCGCGAATTCGATGCGGCCCAACTGCGTGAATCCCAGATTACCCCCCTCCCCGACAACACGGCAGCGCAGTTCGCCCGCTTTGATCCGCACCGCGTCGTTGGAGCGATCACCGATGTCTCCGTCTTGTTCCGCCCATCCCTTGACGTAGGTGCCGATGCCGCCGTTCCAAATCAGGTCCACGGGCGCCATGAGCAGCGCCCGGATGAGTTCATTGGGCGTCGCCTTCGTGGCGTCGATTTTCAATAGCGCCCCTACCTCGTCGGATATCGGGATCGATTTCGCGCTGCGGCGGTATATCCCGCCGCCTGGGGAGATGGCCTCGCGGTTGTAGTCCTCCCAACTCGAACGGGGCAGGCGAAACAGGCGTTCGCGTTCGGCCATAGATCGTGCGCAATCCGGATTGGGGTCGAGGAATATATGCTCGTGATTGAACGCCCCCGCAAGCTTGATGTGACGCGACAGCAACATGCCGTTACCAAACACGTCGCCGCTCATGTCACCGATGGCCACGATAGAAAATTCTTGGCTCTGGGTATCAAGGCCAAGTTCCCGAAAGTGCCGTTTGACGGATTCCCAGGCGCCGCGCGCCGTGATGCCCATCGCCTTGTGGTCGTATCCCGCCGAACCTCCGGACGCGAAGGCATCGCCCAGCCAGAATCCATAGGTTGCGGCCAGCTCGTTGGCGGCGTCCGAGAAGGTCGCCGTGCCCTTGTCAGCCGCAACGACCAGATAGGGGTCGTCGCTGTCATGGCGGACCATATGATGAGGCGGGACGACTTCGTCGCCAACCAGGTTGTCCGTGAGATCGAGCAGTCCGCTGATGAAAATCCGGTAGCACGCCATGCCCTCGGCGAGGATCCGTTCCCTTCCGCCGTCGGTGGTGAGGCGCTTCGGTACGAATCCGCCCTTGGATCCCACCGGCACGATGACGGCGTTCTTGACCATCTGCGCTTTGATCAACCCACGCACTTCGGTACGAAAATCTTCCTGGCGATCCGACCAACGAAGACCGCCACGGGCTACGCTTCCGCCCCTCAAGTGCACTCCCTCGACTCGCGGGGAGTAGACGAAGATTTCATACAACGGCCGGGGTTCGGGCATTCCGGGAACGTCCGCTGGGTGGAGCTTGAACGAGACGTAACTCTTGGCAGCCCCGTCTGATTCCGGTTGATAGTAGTTGGTCCGCAGCGTGGCGCTTATGGCTCCCCTGAAGTCTCTAATTATCCGGTCCTCGTCCAGGTTGACGACGTCCTCCAGCGCCGCGCCGAGGCGCAACCCGATCTGTTCGATGGCCGCCGCGCGGGGCTCGGCCCGATCAGGATCGAAGCGCGACTCAAACAACTCTACCAGGAGCCGCGCGCAGTGGGGATTGCAGACCAAAGCCCGTTCCATGTATTCCTGGCTGAAGGTGCCCCGTACCTGCCGGAGATATTTACAGTAAGCGCGTAAAATAACCACCTTTCGCCAGTCGAGTTGGGCGCGCATCGTGAGCCGGTTAAATCCATCGTTCGATACCTCACCCCGGAATACGCGTGCAAACGCGTCCTGAAAAATGTATTTCAAGTGATCCGGATCCAGATCCTGCTCTGAATGCTCCATGCCAAAGTCGTGAATCCAGATCAGTTCTCCGTTTGGCAATGCAATTTTGCTCGGTTGCTCGTCTATCACATTCAGCCCCATGTTTTCCAACATCGGCAATGTTTCGGATAGCGGAACGGGACGGCCGTGATGCAATAACTTGAAGCGCAAAATGTTGTCCGCTGTTTCCAGTGGTCGATACAACGCCATGGCGATGTCACCAGTCTCCTTCAGCAGCTCCATATTTTGCGTATCATGCACGGCAACCTGGGGGGAATAGAATTCACGGTAGTCCGCGCGAAAGCCTTTACCATAGATACGAAACCGTCGTGTCCCCTCTTCCTCACCGTAGTGTTCCAGCAAGGCCGCAAACATGTGATCGAGCCAGGGCCGGGTTGCCGCCGCAATGCGTGACTCAATCTCGTCCGGGTCGTAATCCGTTGACGCAGCCGGGTCGATGTGGATAACGAAGTGCACCCGCGCCAGCACGGATTCGGTGATCTGGACCGAGAAATTTACGCACTCGCCGTCGAGAGCCTCCTCCAGGATCTCCCCGATGCGCTGCCTCACGTCGGTGCTCATGTGATCTCGCGGAAGATAGACGAGGCAGGAGAAAAAACGACCGTAGGGATCGCGTCGAATGAACACCGTCGTCTTTTGCCGTTCCTGTAGCTGTAGAATGCCGAGGGCCGTGTTCAATAGCTCGTCTTCGCCGATCTGAAACAGCTCATTGCGGGGAAATGTCTCTAGAATATTGACCAGCGCGCGTGCGGCGTGACTGTGCTCGTGGTAACTGCTGCGCCTGATCACGTTGTCAATCTTGCGGCGCAGCAGCGGTATGGTTCGAGTGTTGCTGGTGTAGGCGCTGTCGGTGTAAAGACCGAGAAAACGTCGTTCTCCGATAACCCGGCCGCCGTCGTCGATTTGTTTAACGCCGACGTAATCCATGTATCCGGTTCGGTGAACAGTGGACTTGGAGCCGGAGCGGGTAATGACCAGCAGTTCGGGCTTGCGAGCCAAGCTGCGGGCCTCCGGCGTCAGAGCGGCAAAGCTCTTGCATGTCTGATTGGTGTCTTCCTCGCCGTCGGTTTTTCGCAAGATGCCCAAGGCAGATCCCGGAAGGATCCGTAACACGTCCTCGTCGGCAATATCGATAAGTGAATGTTCGCGGTAGCCCAGAAATATAAAGTGCCCATCCCTCAACCATTGCAGAAACGCGCGCCCTTCGGCCATTTCCTCACGATCCAGCGGCGGCGGCCTGGCATCGAGCTCCGCAAGCAGCGTGTCCAGACGTTCGCGCATCGCGCCGAAATCCGATACCACGGTGCGCACGTCTCGCAGTGCATCCTCAATATCCCTTCTTAACAGATCGAGCACCGCGCAATCGGTTCGTCGGTCGATTTCGAAATGCATGAAGGATTTCCAATCGGCATCTGTACCGGTGGAGTTTCCTTCTGGAACTTCGGTCGGGTAGCTCTCGCCGTCACGGCTGACATATATGACTGGATGGATCGTCATGTGAATGGTCAGTCCACAGCGATTGATCGCCATACGGACCGAGTCCACCAGAAAAGGAAGGTCATCGGCAACCACCTCGACAATGGTATGAGTTGACTGCCACCCGTGCTCGTCAAGCCGGGGATTGTAGACGTGGACCTTCGCCTCAGTGCCGGCCTTGTGTTTGCGGGCCAGATTCCAGTGGGAGACCGACGCGCCGTAAAGGTCTCGAATCTGCGTCCTCTGCAGATCCTTGACCGGTGTGCCGAGGTAGTAAAGCCTAATGAAACGATCGACGGTGGACGCCCGCACGGGCAGGCGCTCGTGCACCAATGCAATGATCTGTTCGATAATGGTATCTGAAATCGCCGCTTGTGACTGCGCCATGTCGATGCCTGATTCGCGGGTCAATTAACTCAACGCCGTGAGCCTGTGCGATTATTCATGCGCCAACTGGGGGCAGAGCTCTCGGACAGGCTCCTAGTCCGCATTTCTCAACAGGCAGGCTGGATCTTCAACCTGCCTGACTTGACTCGTGGTCGGTTCGGTAATGACACGGCGGCGGGACCGAGGCGGCCTCGTAAAAGAATCATCGATCCACCTGCGTCGCAATTTCCCCAGCACCGGCGAGGTCGCTATATTTCGAGGCTCTGCAGGGTCTTGATCCCCTTTGCGTGCTGAGCCTTGACGATCTTGAGCTCCTCGTCCAGGCGCTTCCTTTTCTGCTCGTTTTTCTCCTCCCGTAGTTTTACCTCAAGCTTGGCTTCTTTCTCCTTTAGTTCATGCAGCAGCTTCTCCAGTTCGTCGTGGTGTTTTTGCTTTTTTTGCTCCTCTTTATCAAAAAACTCGGCCAGCGTCTTCAGCAGTTTATTTCTTTTCATTCAAAGTTCTCCACTTTATGTGTACACATTCTAATTGCTCGCGGCGGCCTGATGTTCGACCCGGTTGACATCGCTTTTGTCCAGCATGACGTCCTGGGCCAGCTGGACCACGTTCTCATAGGAGGCCGCGAACAATACCTGGGCGGCCCGGATCAGGTTTATCTCGATGTCGCGCGCAAACACGCTGTCGTTGACCAGCGAGGATCCCATGGAGGGCGTGATGGCGCTTTTGGCGACCAGCTCGGTTATAACGAGGTTGAGCTGGTTCTGCTCCGACTCCACCCAAAGTTTCAGCGAATCAAGTTTGAGCACGTCCATCATTCCCCCGCCCGACCCCCGTGTTTCCTCCAGATCGCGTATGATGAACGCGATGCCACTGCGGATCCGGTTGTAGACCTCGCGCATTTTCTCGTTTTCGGACCCGACATAGTGAATGAGGTTCTCCTGCAGCTGTTCGGTATCCTTGATCGCCTCCACCAGGTGGGTGTTGGCCTCCCTGAGCCACTGCAGTTGGGCGGACGACTCTTCCTTGCGAGAAAACGCGGTCTCGCTGATAAAGGCTACGATCGCGCTGTAGATGCCCTTGATGTGTCTTTCGTACATCGCGTCGATATCGAATTTGTGGATCTGACCCTGTGCCGCGACCACCTGGTCCAGATCGGCGTCGGAGAGTACCTGCGCCTTCTTCATGCCAAGTGCGTCGATGATGATACGCAGCGCGGCCTCGTACACCCGCTGGGTCTCCATGCGGACCGCCTCCACCGCGGTGCCTGGAAATTCCGCGGAAGCGCCGGACAGGTACAGCGGCTGGTCGACTTCGGGTTTTTTCTCTGGGATGTATTTCTCCAGAAAGGTCACCAGGAAATTCAGCAGCGGCAACATCACCACGATGCCCAGCAGATTGAACACCGAGTGGAAAACGGCCAGCTTCAGCGTGTAGTCGTCGTCCGCAATACCAATCGCCGACGAGAGGCCATTCACCAGTGCGACCAGTTGATAGATGAAAATAATGGCGATTGCGCCGGTCACGCCGTTGAATATGAGGTGCGCCCCGGCCAGCCGTTTACCGTTCTCGTTGGCGCTCATTGCCCCCAGAATCGCCGTGATGGTCGTGCCTACGTTCGCGCCGATAGCCAGCGCAAGCGCGTTCTCATAGGTAATCTGGCCGGCCGCGAGTGCGGTGATGGTCAACACCAAAGTGGCATGGCTGGACTGCATTACGACGGTGGCCAAGATGCCGATGGTCGTGAACAGCAGAACTCCGGGATATCCGCCAACCGCGTACTCGGCCAGATTGATCGTATCCTTGAAGGCCTCGAAGCCGTCCTTCATGTAGTGAATGCCGAGAAACAGAAATCCCAGTCCTGCCAGTATGTAACCGATCCCCTTCAGCGCTTTCGAGGATTGGAAAATCAGAATCACGCCGACGACCAGCATCGGCATGGCATAGGCGGCTATGTTGACCTTGAGACCGAAGCCGGCGATCAGCCAGGCACCCGTCGTGGTGCCCAGGTTGGCTCCGAAAATGATGCCGATGCCGGCGGCGAGGGTGATGAGCCCGGCGCTGAGAAAGGAGATGGCAATCACGGAGACCAGCGAACTGGACTGCATCACCGTCGTGCTGACGATGCCGAACAGCAGGCTCTTTGCGGTGCTTGACGTGGTGCGCCGCAGCATCTTTTCCAGCGTTCCCCCGGTGAAGGCGCGGAAGCCCTCTTCCAGGGCCAGCATGCCGAAGAGAAAAATGGCCACCCCCGCGGAAATGGTTTTGAAGTTCGGGCTCACCCAGAAACCGTAGACAAGCACCAGTATAATCGTCGGCAGTAGGATTCTTTTCAGCATGGACTCATGTAACCCCTCGGCGTTGTTCTATGCAAACCTCGTTGCAACCCACGGTGTAACCTCGTTGGTTGTGCTTCATCCTCGATAATCGCGCCCACGCGGCGTCTTTTATCGCCATGCTCAACGCTTGAACGGGCGATTTATGGCGGGAGCTTGGTGTATAGACTGCCGCCAGGGTGTTCGAGTCACACACCGGCTTTCGAGCTAGATGAATGCGGGCTAGAGCCCAGCGTGTTGCGGAGCATCATCGTAGAGCGCTTGCCGTACGTGTTCTGCCAAACCGATGCCGGCGTCGGCATAGACCAGAAACACCGCATCGGCGCCCGCCCGTTTTATCGAATCGGCCTCATCGTCGTACAGACAACTCGTCACGATGACCCCGTCGAAGCCTCGTTTACGAAGCTGGCTGGACACATTCTCCTTCGAAACGCTATCGTTCATGCTCAGTATTACCGCCCTCAAGTGATCCGTGTTGAGGCCCTGCCAGAATGACGGGTCCTCCGCATCAGCATAAAGGACCCGCCGTCCTTCCTGCAGATTCTGCTGAACCTTGCCAGGGTCGGTATCCAGACCGACGATGCGCTCGTTGTCGGCACGGAGGGAATCGTAGGCGGCTGCGCCCAAACGCCCCATGCCGATCACCAGCACCTCGGCCACACCCAGTGATACCGGCTGCTCGTCACGGTGCCGCTCATCCAATTCCCACTTCATCAGCGCCGCTTCATAACGCTCGTACAGCATCTGAGACAGGCGGTTGAGCGGCGCGGCGACGACGAATGAGATGGCTACCGCCAACGCCAGCACCACGGTCCAGTCTGGAATGACCAAGCTGGCCACGATCAGCCCGAATTCGCTGTAGCTCATCAGGCTGAGACTGGCCAGAAAAGCGCTTCGCGCGCGCAGTTTGAAGCGAATCAACAGTAGAAAAAACATCAGCGCTTTGAGCGGGAGAATCAGCGCCAGCAGCAGCGCTATCCCGAGGGCCTCGACCGTCGGCAGTTCGGTCATGCCGATGTTGAGGAAAAATCCTATCAGGAACACTTCCTTTATGCCCCACAGCGCCTTGGCGACTTCCTGTGCGCGTGAGTGATTGGCCAACAGGGCGCCGAGCAGAAGCGCCCCCAACTCGGGGCTCAAGCCGACCGTCTCGAATCCGAGACCGCCCACCACCAGCGCCAGGAGCAGGCCGAACACGACCAGCAGCTCGTCGTGGCCGCTGACGTCGACCAGGCGATGAATGATGGGGCGGGCAACCGGCAGCGCCAGCACCAGAAATGCCAGCAGCGACGGGGTGTGACCGCCAGCCAGGCTCAATACCGCCAGCGCCACCAGATCCTGTATGATCAGTATTCCAATGGCCACCCGGCCGTAGAAGGCGCGCAGTTCCCGTTTTTCCTCCAGCACTTTCGCCGCGACCACGGTGCTCGAAAAACTCAACGCCACGGCCAAGAACGCTGCGCTCTGCCAATCCAAACCAAACAGCATGAACACCGGTGTGAGTATCATGCAGGTCAACGCCGCGTGCACCAGACTGCTGCCCATGACTTCCGGTTGGATGACGCTGCGCAGCCTCAATTTGAGGCCGACGGTGAAAAGCAGCAGCATGACGCCGAGATGCGCGATATGTTCCAGCGCGGTACCGCCGTCCAATGGCTGGCCGGTGTACACACCCAGAGCGTTCAGCGCAAATCCCGCGGCGAGATAGCCGATCAGCGGCGGCAGTCCAATGTGCCTTAGCGTCAGTCCGAGGACAAACGCGAATATGATCCACACGGCTTCCGTCATGGGTGCGGCGGCGGAAGCAGGATTCCAATTAGTTTGGTCAGCGTACGACGGCCGCGCATTGCAGCGGCGGTCGGCGCCGTTCCGAAATCTCGAGACCGTGGACCTTCACCAGACAATCCATCATGGTCTGCACGCCGCGCGATGGTTCCGGTGCCCGCCTCATTATGCCGCTGTACTGGACGCCGTATCGGAACAGATCGTTGTCGATTCTGCGTATTCGGCCGCTCTTGACGAACGAATCGGCGTAGTGACTCGGCAGGAACCCAATGTAACAGCCGGATGAAATCAGCGTCAGAATCGCCTCTTGATCGTATGCGGTCGCCTTGCGTTTAAGGTTGACTTTCTGGGATAGCTCCATGTTGGGTGAATGATATCCGAGCCCCGCATAGTCGTGCTCGCGAATGTCATTCCAATCGAGGTTTGCGTGGTCGGTATCATGAAGCGGGTGCGACGGCGCGCAGTAGAGGTTCATGTTTTCCGTGAACAGAGGAAAATAATCTAGGCTTCTCGAGGTTCGGTGAGAGGGGACGATGCCGATTTGAAAAGTCCCATCTATCACCCTAGGCTCAATCAGGTTCAGCGGGTGTACATGCATCTCCAGCGTCACTTCCGGCGCCCGGCTGGCGAACGAACGCATCGCTTGGGCAACACGGGCCTTGGGGTTGGTCATGGTTTTGTCCCCCATGGCCATCGTCAAGTTGCCCGTGATCCGCTGGTGAAGATCATTCACCTCGGACCGAAATGAATCCATGGCGGCTTGCAGCCGCAATGTGGCGTCGTAGATCTTTTGACCTTCGTCGGTAACGGCGAAGCCGGCGCGCCCGCGGCGACAGAGATTGAGGCCGCCAAGCCGGATCTCCAGATCCTTCAAATGGCGGCTGATTGCCGACGGGCTTATGTTCAACTCCAGTTCCGCGGCCGTCATGCCTCCGCATTCGACAATCGCGCGAAAAATCCTCAACAACCGTATGTCGAGGTCGTTTAGTTGACCGTGCAGCAGCCTGACTGACATCGGATCTTAAGAAGCTGGGTGGTGTGGTCGTCTGCCGGGGCCGCCGGCGCGGCGACAACGCGTCTTGGGAGTACGATCAGGGTGAATGCCGGATGGGTCATTGAAACCTTCATTTTTAGGATTCTCCAATGAGCTGAAAGCACAACGACTTCGAAACCGTCGTTCGCTGTGGTGATTAGACCCTCCCCACCGGTCCGAAAGTCACGTCCGCCAGATAGTTATTCGATTAACCCGCGTATTGCGCCCCTAGGGTCGTGGTTGTTAAACAAATTATTTATGATCCTGTTGAATTTGCCGAACTGAATACGCTTGTCGGACGCACGGTTAGCAACGGGTGCCGACCTCTCCCGTTGCTGACGTGCCCATCAAAGATTTCATTGATTCGGGCCCGCCCGAAAGCGCAGTTTAAAAAGCACCCACGGCCGCCTGGTGAGAATTGCAGGCTAGCCTGCGGCCGAGAGGGGTTCGTCCGCCTCGAGAAGCATGTAAGCTTTCTCGAATCTTGCAATGGCGCGGTACAAGCGCATTTTTGCACCACTCAGACTCGTGTCCAGCTGGACGGCAATTGTTTTGATCGACAGATCCTGAAAGAAACGCAGCTTGATTATCTCCCGGTCTTTTGATGTCAGCCGTCGCAATGCGATCTGCACGTCATTGCTGGTTTCCACCTGCTTGGTAAAATCGAGCACATCGACCGTGTGGTTCAAAACTACGGTTTCGTCCAGACTTTCGCAGACGCGGTGGCGCGCATGATGCGCTGCCACGCTGTAGCATTCATTGCGCACAATGCGATACACCCATGTGCGAAAACTCGACCGTCCCTGAAAGCGATTGATTCCCCGGTAGATCCGTAACAGTACACCCTGGCTCGCATCCTCAGCCAGATCCGCGTTGCGCAAATAAGATGCGCAGGCACGGTAGATCGTTCTCTCATAACGGCGCAACAGGGCTGCCACGGCGTCTTCGGACGACGGACCGCGCTCTCGCGCTATGGCCGCCAGATCTTCGTCTGAGTAGGACGTGCCGGCGTAAATCTCATGGCTGATAACCACACCGGATCCACTAATTGACATCGATACGCACCTCGAACATTGAATCGGGTGCGTACGATATAGCCGTCCGTTCGATTAATAAAACAAATAATATTGCTTTGTTTGATCAAATAAATTTGTTGAATGATCTTCCTCGCGCTCTCTACAGCGGCAAGATAATGTGGTCACCCCCCAAGCCCAGACCAGCGCCAGGCGTAAAAAGTCACCCAGCGGTGCCGGCAACTCATGTGACTTCTTCTTGCCTGCACCGCTTGAGGAGATGAAAATATAAGATTAAAAGCCCTGATATAATTCATAAAAATTATCCAAACGGAGTAGGGCATTGGACATTGAAACCTTTAGAACGCTGCTGGAAGTCAACCGAACCCGGCATTTCGGCAAGGCCGCGGAAGAGCTCTTCATCACGCAATCCGCGGTCAGCGCACGTATCAAAAAGCTCGAAGAAAACCTGGGCGTCACCCTGCTGGACAGACAGCGCCGCGATATTCATCCCACACCCGAAGGACGACGCCTGCTGCGGCATGCCGAACACATGCTGGCGCTGTGGCGCAAGGCGCGTCAGGACGTTGCCCTGGCCGAACAGGCGCAAGCGCAGCTGGCCGTGGGCGGTGTCGTCAGTCTGTGGGATGTCCGCTTACAGGGGTGGTCGCACCGCGTACACAATGCCCATCCGGAACTCGCCCTTATCCTGGAAGCATACGGACACGATCGGCTCATGCGACGCATGATCGACGGCGTGTTGGACGTGGTATTCGTTTACGAACCGCCGCAACTGGAAGAGTTCATGATCGATCAGATCGCCAACATCTCCCTGATCATGGTCTCGACCGTGTCAAACCAATCGGCCCAAGACGCATTGACCGATTACATCATGGTGGACTGGGGGAACATTCACGCGCTGCAACATGCCCGCCATTTCCCGGACGCACCGGCACCGGCGCAACGGATCTCCCAGGGTGCGATCGCGCTCAACTTCATGCTGGCCTGCGGCGGCGCGGCTTACCTCGCCGAGCAGACCGTGGCCCCGCTGCTTGCGAGCGGCCGGCTCTATCGGGTGCAAGATGCGCCCGTGATCGAACGAAGCGCGTTTGCGGTTTATCCCAGACGAAGCGCGAGACTGGATCTGATCAAACAAGTGATCGATTACTTCGATTCCGAGTGAAGTGACTTTCCTGCGGTGGAAAGAGTCTTGAATATCACCACTACTGGTTGCGTATTGTTCACTTGCAAGACATCACAATCACCGTCGTTCTCATAGTATTGCTGCTCGCGGCCAACGGCTTTTTTGTCGCCGCCGAATTCGCGCTGGTCAAATCCCGTGGTTTTCGTATTCAGAGCCGCGCTGATCATGGCAGTCGGGCGGCGCGTTTAACGATAAGAATTCACCAGGAGCTGGAACCCTATCTGGCCGCCTGCCAACTCGGCATTACCATGGCCTCGCTCGGTTTGGGTTGGATCGGGGAGCCGGCGGTCGCCGCCCTGCTAGAACCTCTCTTCCATAAACTGGGCTTGGGAGACCGGCTGTTGCATACCGTTTCTTTCCTGCTTGGGTTTCTTATTTTCTCATCCCTGCACATCGTCATAGGCGAGCAGGTTCCCAAAACTTTCGCCATCCGTCGCGCGGAGCCGGTAGCGGTGGGAACCGCGTATCTTCTGCGCGGGTTCTACCTGCTGTTTTATCCGCTCAATTGGGCCCTCAACCGGGCTTCCGGTGCCATCTTGAAATGGCTGGGAATCTACTCGACCGGCCATGATGAAGTGCTCACCAACGACGAGCTGCGTGGATTGATAGATACCTCCTCCAAACATGGCGAATTGGAAATAGAGAAGGCCGAAATATTGCACAATCTTTTCGAGTTCGATCAGCGTGCAGTGGAACGCATCATGATTTCCCGGCCGGAGGTCGACGTTCTAAACCTCAGAAACTCGGCCGAGGAGCATATCGAAATCATGCTCAAGACTCAGCACTCGCGGCTTCCGGTTGTAGACGGGGATCAGGATAACCTGGTTGGCGTTTTGTTGATCAAGGATCTGTATCAAGCCGTGCTCAATGATGAGACACGACCCTGGCAGAATTTGCAGCGCTACCTGCGTGATCCGCTTGTTATTCCTGAAACATCTCCCGTTTCAAATGTTTTTGAATCGATGCGCAGCGCCCGGACGCACATCGCGTGTGTCGTCGACGAATACGGTGTGTTCACCGGTATCGTCACCATGGAAGATCTGTTGGAGGAAATTGTCGGTGAAATATCTGATGAGCTGGATGCGCGACTCCCCGAATACCCCGTGTTGGAATCAGATGACGGCTGGATCGCCCACGGGTTGACGCCATTGTCGGACCTTGCGCGTATCACCGGGTTGCAGCGAGCAAGCGACGTCAATGCCAATACGCTATCTGGGCTGTTTATGTATCGACTCGGCCGCGTCCCCGCATTGAACGATGAAATCATCGAGAACGATTATCGGCTGGTGGTTACGGAGATGGCGGAGCGCCGGGTGCAAAAAGCTGCTGTCCACCCTCCGGACAATTACCAGGATATCGATGCAGAGCGGCCGGCCGCGTTCGATAAGGGTTAAATCCAGAACCTCGAATAAGGGTAAAATCGAGAAACTGGAACAAGAAGAGGAGACGAACCCATGATCCGAACCCTTTTGTACGATGCGGAGCAGAAAAGCCAAACGGAGGGCGGCGAAGAGCAGATCCATGCCTGGCTGAATAATCCAAGTTTGTATATTTGGGTCGATTTCTACGAGGAGGATCCGGTCGCCGAGACTGAAACAATGAACAATGTATTTGGTCTGCACCCTCTGGCCATAACGGATGCGCAACGCAACCGCCATCCGGCAAAGATCGAAGCCTTTGGCGATCACACTTTCATCTTATTGAAGGGATTGAGCGCGGATACAACCACGATGGAATTCGCCACCATACAGATCGCCATTTTTATCGGGGAGCGGTTTTTGCTCACCCGGCATACCGGTCCATCGGTCAGTATCGATAAGCTCTGGACCGAAATGATCGAAACACACCGCGACAACGACCAGACGTCCATCGATCATCAACCTGACGTCCAGGCGGTTCGACTGACCCGGTTTGTGGTCAATCGCTACATCCCTATACTTCTTGATCTGGAAAAGCGGCTCGACGAGATCGAACAGGAAATGATCGCCGAGCCCAAGGATACGCTCTTGTTCGAGCTGATCGAACACAAAACCAACCTTAAAAAAATGCGCCGCATCATGGCGTACCACACCGAAGTATTCAGTCAGTTGAAAAGCGCCGCGTGGCCGGCTGTCAGTGTCGAGCGCAAGCACGAAGTAATCGATGTTTACGAGCAATTGGAACGCGCCACCAGCCTGGCCAGCCTGTACCACGAGCTGATCTCCGATTTGCAGGACGGGTACATCTCGCTGGCGTCGCACAGATTAAACAATATCGTCAAGGTGCTCACCATTATCACCGTCATTTTCATCCCGCTTGGATTTCTTGCCGGGCTGTACGGCATGAACTTCGAATATATTCCGGAGCTGCACTATAAATACTCCTACTTTGTCGTGCTGCTGGTCATGGTAACCGTCGCTTTTTCCTTGCTCGTAGTGTTCAAACGAATGAAGTGGTTGTGATCGACCGCCGGGATTCCATGGATTGGCTTGTAAAAGTTCTCGGCGTTATCGCGCTGACGCTGGCTCTCAGCGGACAGGCGCAAGAGCCTGCGGCCGTCGTCGACAGTCCGCCACCCGACCCCTACGCGCTGGCGAACGACTGGTGGGCGTACTTTGAAAATGCCGGCGAAACGCTTCCCGACAGAATCGAAGTATTCAAAACCCGCCTGCAATCGAGCCTGGAAGCCCAATCCTCATCCACTTTCGAAGAGACGACCAATATCGCGGACGAGATCAAACAAAGCCTCGATATTTATTTCGCGCTGAAAAACCGTAACCCTGCTCAAAACTTCGAGAGTCCGGTAGCGGCGGAACATTACAGCGTGGCCACGGTGCTCGATCTCGTCAGTCAAATTCGGGACCTGCAGCTGGAAGTGGAAATCGAGCGAGAAGAGATCACGCATCGAGAAACCGCCATAAAGCGGGCTCGCAAGAAGCTGGACGACCTGAAAGCCGCGTATTTTGAACTGGGCAACCGGGCACCGTCCCGGCTGGCCAAGGGACTCAGCATCATTCGTGATCGCCTGCGCCTGGCGCTCGCCGGAGAAGAGGTGCGCCTGCTCAAACCGCAGCTACAGGGAAAAGAAGAACAACTGACCGCGCTTCGCGACGTGCTCAATACGGCGACGAAGCGGCTGACGGCCAATAGCAAAGACGTCGAGGCCTATGAAAAACGGTATGAGTTCAAACAAGCCGAGGTGGAGCGACTACAGGATGAAGCCGCCTTCTACCGGCTGCGAGGCGCCGGAATAGCGGAAACACCGGAGGAGCACGCGCAGGCCAGACGTTTCAGGCAAAGGCTGGTCGACTTCGACGTACGCATCGCCTCCGCCGAACTGGCGCGGTCGAAGGCGCATGTCGCCGTCGCGCTTACCAGCCGGTTCAGCCCCGAAGCTGAAGCCGGCGACAACATCAGTTTGACTGATTCACTCAGAGAACTGAAAGAGCTGCTCAAAGAAACGGATAAACTCCGTCTGACCTGGCGCCGCGGAACCGACAACGAACGCGAGTCCGCCGAGGCGCAACTGTCGCTCGCCCGGGATCAGGATCCCATCCTGGCAAACGATCACCGCAGACGCGTCGAACAGGCCGACGAAACACTTGCGGCCCTTGCCACGCTGCGTGAGCACCTGGCGACGGGTCAGATGCTGGCCGATCTTGCCGCCGGACGCGTCGCGCAAGAAGAAGGTACGCTCGCTGTATGGCTGGCGCAATTCAAAAATACTCTGGGCCATTTCTGGGCCGCCGTTGCGCAGATTACCACCGGCAGTTTGTTCACCATCAACGAAACGCCGGTCACGTTACTGGGATTGTTTCGCATCCTGATGATTCTGGCTATTGCCTGGTGGGTCTCCAAGATCGTGCGTCACGGTCTCGACCGCGTGGCCCAGCGCAGCCAGGTGATGAACCGCGCTTCGCTGTATACGGTCGGACGGCTATTCCATTATGCGATTCTGACGCTCGGTATTTTTGTCGGTTTGTCATCCATAGGGCTCGACTTCACGAAACTTGCGTTGTTCGTCAGCGCACTGGGTGTGGGCCTGGGATTCGGCCTGCAGGCGATATTCAGCAATTTCGTAGCCGGCCTGATCATACTGTTCGAAAAAAGCCTCAAGGTGGGTGATTTTGTCGACCTGGAATCGGGAGTGACCGGCGAGGTGCGAGAGATCAATATTCGAAGTACGTTGATCACGACGAACGACAATATCGATATACTGGTGCCAAATTCCGAATTCGTCAGTGGTCGCGTCATCAACTGGACGCTGCGCGAGGCGTTTCGCCGCCTGCGCGTGCCCTTTGGGGTAGCCTACGGAACGGATAAAGACACCGTAAAAAAGGCCGCACTCGAGGCAGCCAACGCGGTTCCGTATACATTGACCTCGCCCGCCGAACGAAGCCCGCAGGTGTGGCTGGTGGAATTTGGTGACAGCAGCCTCAACTTCGAACTCGTCGTTTGGCTGAAACCCGAGGCGGTGAAGCGTCCCGGCGCCGTGCAAGCCGCCTATACCTGGGCGGTAGAAACGGCGCTCAATAAATACGGTATCGAGATTCCCTTTCCGCAGCGCGACCTGCATTTGCGAAGCGGTTTCAGGGAATTGGTGTCTGATTCTTCAGAACCAAACAGGGACGCGGAGGATCAGTCGACATCCAATGTCGCAGCGGTCTCGAAATCATGACATCCCTGCCGGCGCTGGGATGGCGTGAGTGGGTGTCGCTGCCCGACCTCGGCATCAAACGTATCAAGTGCAAAGTCGACACCGGTGCGCGAACGTCGGCCCTCCACGCGTTTTTTATCGAACCGGACCAGAATCAAAGCCTGGTGCGTTTTGGCATTCACCCATTGCAGAAACGAACCGACATCGAACTAGTCTGCGTCGCCCCGGTACTCGATCAACGCATCGTTACCGACTCCGGCGGCCATCGTGAGATGCGGTACGTGATCGAAACAACGGTGGTCGTCGGTGATACGAAATGGCGCATCGAGGCGACGCTGACCGATCGGGACACCATGCGATTTCGCATGCTCCTCGGACGCACCGCGCTGCGGAAACGATTCGTTGTCAATGCCGGCGCTTCGTATCTCGTCGGCAAACGCAGTTTCAAATCAAACCTTAGGAAAGACAGGAGCTAAAATCATGCGAATTGCGCTACTTACACGAGCCAAAGATCGACTGTACTCGAACCGACGCCTGGTCGAGGCGGCCCGGGCAAGGGGCCATGAGATCGAGTACGTACACACGCTGAATTGCTATATGGATATCGCGTCTCATAGCCCCAGCGTGCATCTCGGCGGGCAGGAGCTGCCATTCTTCGATGCCGTCATACCCCGCATCGGCGCCTCGGTGACGTTTTACGGCTGTGCCGTCCTTCGTCAATTCGAAATGATGGGCAGCTATCCGTTGAATGAGTCGGTAGCCATCACCCGTTCTCGGGACAAGCTGCGCTCACTGCAAATCCTGGCGCGTGCCGGCGTTGGTCTGCCGTTAACCGGCTTCGCCCACTCCACCAAGAACACCAATGATTTGATCCAGCTGGTCAATGGCGCCCCGCTGGTGGTCAAGGTACTCGAGGGCACGCAGGGAAAAGGCATCGTGCTTGCAGAGACGCAAAAAGCCGCGGAGACCATCATCGATGCCTTTCGCCAGCTCAAAGCGAATTTTCTGGTGCAGGAGTTCATCAAGGAGGCCGGCGGCGCCGATATTCGAGCCTTCGTCATCGGCGGCAAGATTGTTGCCGCCATGATGCGCAAAGCCGCAGAGGGTGAATTTCGATCCAACCTGCATCGTGGCGGCACCGCGTCGTTGATAAAACTGACGCCCGAAGAGCGCTCCACCGCCGTGCGTTCCGCCAAGAGAATGGGATTAAACGTCGCCGGAGTCGACATTCTTCGATCCAGCCACGGACCGGTGGTCATGGAGGTGAACTCATCACCGGGTCTGGAAGGCATCGAAAAGGCCACGGGAAAGGACGTTGCCGACATGATCATCCAGTTTTTGGAAACAAACGCGAAACCCAAAAGAACGCGCACCCGTGGCCAAGGTTAACCGATGACCGCAACAGTCGAGATTGCCGGCGAAATAATCGAGCCGGGCACGCGGGTCATGCTCGATCTCCCGATTCCGCAACTCTACACCCATACGCCGATGGAAATGCCGGTGTATGTGTTGCGCGGCAGGCGCGATGGACCCTGCCTGTTTGTCTGTGCGGCGATTCACGGTGACGAGTTGAACGGCGTGGAAATCATCCGCCGCTTGATGATTCAGCCCAATTTGAGCCGTATTCGCGGAACCCTGATCGCCATCCCAATCGTAAATGTTTATGGGGTGATTCACCATTCCCGCTATCTCCCCGACCGGCGCGATCTGAACCGCTCGTTCCCAGGCTCCGAAAAAGGATCCCTGGCAAGCCGCCTTGCGAAATTATTGATGACCGAAGTGGTCGCACACGCGACCCACGCCATCGACCTGCACACCGGCGCCTTGCATCGTGACAATGTGCCTCAAATTCGTGCGGATCTCGACGATAAGAACACCAGGGAACTGGCCCATGCGTTTGGCGTCCCCATCATCATCAATTCGAAACTGCGAGACGGTTCGTTACGCCAGGCTGCCTGCGACCTCGGTATTCCGATCATGATCTACGAGGCGGGCGAAGCCCTGCGCTTCGATGAAGTCTGTATCCGGGCAGGGCTTCGCGGTATCAACAACGTTATGTATGCACTCGGCATGCTGACAACGAAGCGGCGTCGTAAAACACCGAAAAAATTTTTCGCGGCCCAGTCCAGTGCCTGGGTGCGGGCACCCATTAGCGGTGTGTTGTTGAACAATACGAAACTCGGCACCAACGTCAGTAAGGGGGATATTCTTGGTGCGGTTGCGGATCCGTTTGGGCAAACGCAAACCGACATCAAGGCAACCACATCCGGTGTCGTCATAGGCCGCACTCATTTGCCTCTGGTCAACGAGGGCGATGCCGTGGTACACATAGCCCAGTTCGAGGACGTGTCGGCAGTGGCGGATCAGGTCAGCGCCTTCAAAGACAGCGAACAACAGGCTATTGACAAAGACGACGCCCCCGGAATTGTCTGATCGCCGGTCTGATGAGAAATGCGGGCTAGCCGGCGGGCGTCGCCGGCAGTTGAAAAGAAAACGTAGTGCCCCGATTGAGCTCACTGTTAACCACGATGGCGCTGCCGTGCAGGTCGATTATCCGTTGTGCGATGGCCAGACCGAGGCCGGCACCGTTGTTGCCCGAGCGGTTGACGTCCTGCTGATAGAAACGCTCGAAAATCCGCGGTACGTCCGCAGCCGGGATGCCGCTGCCGCTATCGCTAACCCTAACCACGACGTTGGTGGAGTCGACGTCAACACCGATAGTGATGCGGCCACCCGGCGGTGTATGGCGCAGCCCGTTTTCCAGCAGATTCTCCAGCACGCGCTGCATCATCGCGATGTCGCCGTAAATCAACGGCACACTCGGATTCAGCCTGACCTCCAGCTCAATCGATTTTTCCTGCGCGCGCAGCCGAAATGCCTGGCTAACGTCCTGCACCAGCTCGCCCATTGAAAACGGTTCCGAGTAAAGGACCGATTGGCAAGAGTCCAGCCGGGCCAGTTCGAACAGCTCTTCCACCAGTTGGCCGAGACGCTGACTGTGGCGCAAGGCGGTTTTAAGGTACTGTTCCTGTTCCTGTTGGGTCAACGTTCCACGTTTCAGCAGCAGCGTCTCCAGATAGCCGCGCATTGTGGTCAAGGGAGTGCGTAGATCGTGCGAGACATTGGCGACCATTTCACGCCGCAGGTTGTCCATTTTCTGCAGCTCGCGGATCTGCGCATTGATCTTCTCCGCCATGACTTTGAAGTGTGCGCCCAACTCGTCGATCTCATCGTTGACTTTTTCCGTGTCCGGGAAAGTTATCGCCGCATCTCCATCGTGATCTTGTCGGGCATAACTGCGCATCACGCTGCCCAGCACTCGCAATCTGCGGGTCAGCAATGCAAATACGATCAATCCGCAAATCAGCGCCGCTGCCAACGCGGCGAGTAATACAACCAGTGAGGACTCCAGAATGTAACTGTTTTTCAACATCTGCACGACGTTGTCGTACTGCTCGCCGCCAAGGACGATATACAGGTAGCCCTGCAGGCCGTCTTCATTGACGATCTCAGCTGCTGAAAACACCTTGCGGCCATCGGGATTGCGCGGATCGTCACCCTCGATTGGAAACCGGGCGTTTTGATCCAAATACTGCCTGACCGGTTCCAGCGCGACCCGGGCCCTCTTGACCTTGCCTTCCGGCGCCAAATAACCGAGCAGCAGTCCCTGTTGGTCGAGAAGGTATAACTCGATACTGGGATTGATCACCATCAGCTGGTGCAGCAGGCGATCCAGCGCCTGGTCGTTGACCCGCTGGTTCTGGATCAGCGGCTGCTCGGCGACGATGTGCTCCGCCAATTCGCGGTTCAACTTTTGCGCGACTTCCTGCTGATAGAGGGCGCTGGAATGACCAATCAGTTGAATCAGGATCACCCCGACAATGCACAGCAGGACGAACAGGGTGAGGGCCAGCCGGCTGTAAAGTGTCCGGAACATTATTTTACCTCCCTCCTGGAATCGTCGCCGGAGAATTTGTAACCGACACCCCAGACGGTAATAACGTAACGGGGGTTAGCCGGATCGGTCTCGATTTTTGCGCGCAGGCGATTGATGTGCGAATTCACGGTGTGCTCGTATCCGTCGTGGCCATAACCCCAAACGCTGTCCAGCAGCTGCGCCCGGGTAAACACCCGGCCCGGATTGAGTGCAAAATGCCACAACAGATCGAACTCCCTGGCGGTCAGTTCAGTATTGCTGTCACCAACCAGCACCTGCCGCTTGCCGGGATCTACAGACAGGCCATCGAACTCCAACGAAGCAGGGTTGTCCGCCGCCGGCTGCGACTGATATTCGCACGCCCTGCGCAGGATCGCGGTTACCCGGGCCACCAGTTCGGGTACCCCAAACGGTTTCGTCAAATAATCGTCGGCGCCAACCTCCAGCCCCAGAACCCGGTCCAGCTCAGAGGTCTTCGCCGTCAGCATCAATACCGGCGTGTAGAGCTCTTTGCGCCGCATCGTCCGGCAAATGTCCATGCCGTCCACACCGGGCAGCATCAGATCGAGTATCACCAGGTCGTAGTTCCCGGTCAGCGCCATTTCGAGGCCAGCCTCGCCGTTCGCAGCGTGGTCGACGCGCATATGCTTGCCTCGCAGGTTGATCATCACGAGGTTCGCGATGTCGTTGTTGTCTTCGATAACAAGGATACTTTTGGGCATGACGGTGATTAGCTTACCCCGTTCTATACGCCGCGGCTATGGACCCCCATCGTTTCATGGTGGGAGCGTAGCAACCAGATATCACGAAAGCGTCACGATTCGCCGCACACCATCCGAATCCCGCGGACCAAGCTGCGATACGGCCCAGTGTTCATGAGACGAAAACTTGAAACTTTCGTGACCGATTCGTGACATCTCTTTCCTAAAGTGGCACGCACGCGGACTCTGGTATCGAGTCCTCCGAAGGTACCGTGTCCTGTTGTGTCCGGTACTTGAAATTAATGCACTGCGTTTAGGAGACAGATAGATATGATTGGGAAAATACGCAAATTGAACACGATTACCGCCGCCGTCGCTTTGATGTCTTCGTTCGGGGTTATGAACAGCCATGCCGCACCAGCGATCAAGACTTACAATGTCACCATAAACAATTTGACAAGTGGCCAGCCTTTCACGCCGCCCGTGGTGGCAACGCACAGAAGGCCGCTGGACGTCTTCGAGGTCGGCGAACCCGCGAGCGTCGAAGTGCAAGAGATCGCGGAAAACGGCAACGTGACGCCCCTCGCCGAGGCATTGGCCGCCGACAAGCATGTGTTCGAATCCATGGTTGGCGAGAGACCGATCTTCCACGGCGGCGGGTCAGGCGCGACACTCGAATTCGAGATTCATGCCTCGCCACCCGCCAAGTACCTGTCCTTCGTATCGATGTTGATCTGCACCAACGACGGTTTCACCGGGCTCGATGCTCAGCGCCTGCCAAAAAAAGTCGGTGACAGCGTGACGGTTTCCATCGGCGCCTATGACGCCGGGACCGAGATGAACACCGAAGACTTTGCAGACATCGTCCCCCCCTGTCAGGCCTTGGTCGGGGAGATGTCAGACGATCTCGGAACCGGTACCAGCGATCCGACACTGGCCGAAGGCGGGGTCATCAACAGTCACCTGGGTATCTTGGGCGGTGTTGATCTGGTTCCGGCGGTACACGGCTGGACCGATTCGGTCGCTAAAGTCGTGATAACCCGGACTGACTGAATCAGCCCAGGTAGCATAAACAAGCAAGGCCGGCCCCGGCCGGCCTTGAATTGCGGAGACACAATACTTAAATAAGCTCCGGTTGAGTGTGTCATCGCGTGGAGCGTGCCGAAGCCTGGCAGGACGCGGCAATCCAGGCGTTCTTGTATTGCAATCGTGCTGGATTGCTTCACTTCGTTCGCAATGACTAAATAGTGAATTCGCAATGACGAAGTACAGAATTGATCAGGTTTCTGAACTTTCCTTCACTCTTTTTTGATTCGCTATTGCGTCCCGGGAATCGTCCCTGGATTTCCTCCCAAATATTGTGTTCCTGAGATTTTCCCGGCACGTAAATCCCGATTTTGGTTGCGAATTGTTCGTGAAGCATATAAAACATGTTTTACGTACCTGCATGCCCCGTTACCGATCAACTCACCGGAGGTTCCGCAATGTTCATACTCAAGTCTTTTACGGCCGTGCTGGCGGGTTTCGGACTGCTGGTTGGCGCCAGCCATGCCGAAACCAAATGGGATATGCCAACGCCCTACAGTGATGGGGTCCATCACACGAAAAATGTTCGGCAGTTTGCCGAAGACGTCAGCAAGGCGACCAACGGAGAATTGAATATCGTCGTTCATTCCGGGGCTTCGTTGATCAAGCACCCCGAGATTCATCGAGCAGTACGAACCGGGCAGGTGCCCATTGGTGAGATGTTCATGGGTTTGCTGGGTAACGACAACCCGGTTTTCAAGGCGGACAATATTCCTTTTCTCGCCTCTGATTTCGAAAGCGCCGGCAAACTGTGGGCTGCGACCCGCCCAAGCGTCGATCAAGCGCTGGAAAAAGATGGACTGAAACTCTTGTATGCCGTGCCCTGGCCGCCGCAGGGTTTTTACACGAAAAAACCAATATCCTCAGCCGCGGATCTCGAGGGACTGAAGATGCGCGCCTACAGTCCAACGACCTCCCGGCTGGCAGTGCTGCTCAAAGCGACCCCGACAACGGTGCAGACCCCGGAAATTCCGCAAGCATTCTCGACCGGCATCATCAATGCGATGGTTACCTCCCCAAGCACCGGCGTAAGCAGCCAGTCGTGGGACTACGTTACGAATTACACGGATACCCAGGCCTGGATTCCCAAGAACATGGTGATTGTCAACGCACGCGCGTTCAAGCGTCTGGATGATGATCAGCAAAAAGCCGTGATGGAGGCCGCAGCCGCAGCAGAAAACCGGGGATGGGAAATGGCGCGGGCTGAAACTGCCGCTAAAACCGCTACGCTGGCGGAAAACGGTATCGCGGTTGCACAACCCAGTGAGCAGCTCAAGGCTGACTTGAAAGCCATTGGTGAGATCATGGGTGAGGAATGGGCTGCGGAAGCCGGTGAAGCGGGCAAGGAAATTCTCTCCGCTTATCGATAGACGATCGTAGACAAGATCTTTATCAGTGCGATCCAAGCTTGATAAGGTCTATAACGGCGCCGGCATCGTTGCCGGTGCCTGTATCGTATTCATAACCTTGATGGTCCTGGCCCAGATAGCCGGTCGGTGGATTGGGATCATCATCCCATCCACGGAAGATTTTTCGGGTTATTTGCTGGCTGCGGCGTCATTTCTCGCGCTTGCTTACACTTTCCGGCATGGCGGTCACATCCGGGTGACCTTGCTCGTTCACCGGCTGTCCTCATCATTTCAGAGAAAGCTGACCTATGCGGCGCTGTTTGTTTTCACACTGATTACGGGATACGGCGCGTACCATCTTTGCTACCTCGTCTACGAGTCCTGGCAATTTGCTGAGTTGTCCCAGGGCTACATTGCAATTCCACTGTGGATCCCCCAGCTGCCAATGGCGTTTGGTGCGGTGCTGTTTTTCATTGCACTGATGGACGACATCATCAGTTCTCTGCAAGGACATACCCCCTCCTTTGTCGAGCTCGAGGACTAGCCCGCCCCGTGGAGATTGCAAATCTGGTGATAATCTTGTGCGCTGTGCTATTTGGCGCATTGTTGAGCGGGATCTGGGTTGCCGGCACTTTGTTTCTCGTCGCCTTCATTGCCCTGACGTTGAACGGCAACAGCAACATCGGCCTGCTTTTTGCAACGAGTACCTGGGGCGCATCCGCAACGTGGACGCTCGCGGCATTGCCGTTGTTCATATGGATGGGTGAGATATTATTTCGTACCAGGCTGTCGGAAGACTTGTTTTACGGTTTGGCGCCGTGGCTGCGGAAAATTCCCGGCCGTTTACTCCATGTAAACATCCTGGGTTGCTCCGTTTTCGCCGCAGTTTCGGGTTCCTCTGCCGCCACCGCCGCCACCATCGGCCGAATGACTTTTCCGGAATTGAATAAACGGCATTATCCGCTCCAGATGATGATAGGCACACTGGCTGGCTCGGGAACATTGGGATTTTTGATACCGCCGTCGATCATTCTCATTGTATACGGGGTATCCGCGGAGGTTTCTATCTCCCGGCTGTTTATCGCAGGGGTGGTTCCGGGCGCGATGCTGGTGGTGCTGTTCATGGGTTACACCGCGATCTGGGCGATCTTCAATGCTGAAAAACTACCCAAAGACGACACCCCGGACTTATCTTTCTTGCAGAAACTTTATCAGACCCGCCGCCTGTTTCCGGTTTTGGGGCTTGTTTTCTTCGTATTGGGTTCGATTTATGCCGGCTGGGCGACAGCCACAGAGGCCGCGGCTCTCGGCGTATTCGGCGCGCTGTTCCTATCGCTGGTTACCGGTAATCTGAACGTCGAGAATTTTAAATCCAGTCTTCTGGGTGCGACCCGCACCTCATGCATGATTACCTTCATTATCGCGGGCGCCGCGTTTCTGAGTCTGGCAATGGGTTTCACAGGCATTCCCCGATTGCTGGCTGAACAAATCTCTGAATTGGGTCTTACACCCGCTATGCTGATCATAGCGCTGACCCTGTTCTTCATGGTGCTTGGTTGTTTTCTCGATGGCATCTCAATTGTCGTATTAACGACGTCCATCGTGTTGCCGATGATTGAACGCAGCAACATCGATTTGTTGTGGTTCGGAATCTACGTCGTACTGGTTGTGGAGATGTCTCAAATTACGCCACCCGTAGGTTTTAATCTATTCGTAATCCAGGGACTTACGAAAATCAACATACTGAGCATCTCGCTGTATGCGATGCCTTTCTTCTTGCTACTGATGATCGCAATCGTCCTGCTTACCGCATTCCCAGAGCTGGCCACCTGGCTCCCTGCAAAAATGACCCAATGATTTTCTCGTTTGTATCGCCCATGCCAAGCATGCCCGTGGCTTGCTGGTTTCATCAAAAGCGGGTTAGCGGGATACGATTCGATAAGCAGCGTGGCAGGCAACACAGCGATCCATTGCCGCGCCAAGACTGGTCAGAATCTCTTTCGTTGTAGCCCCTGTTTCCGCAGCATCGGCTATCTTGTCAAAAGCCATGTGAATTGGCATGCCAATCTGCCTGAATCCCTCTGGAACAGAGCTCATCAGGTTCGGAGGCGCGCTGGACATGCCCTGCATTCCCAATGGACGCACCGCTGCCGAAACGCTTTTCATATCGTCTTGGGACAATGCGATGAGCGCCTGTCGAAGCCCGTTCACGAACTGCTGCATCTCTTGTACAACAAAAGCACGGCTCTCATCATCGAGAATAATCGCTTCACGACCGTCTTTCCCAGCCCACGCGGCATTTGCAAATACTGCCAATGCAACCGCAATCCCAAAAGCCAAGCTGCTTGGAGTCAGTTTGAGTGGCGTGTTTTTCATGTAATTATCCTCTTCTACCGAATTCAAGACCTTCTGACATCATAACTCACGACTGTGTGAAAGCTTTCTATTTGGCGCGACTTGACACATTTGACGCCGCCATGGCTATCGGACCGGATCCGAGTCAAATAACGGAGCGGTTAATTGCGACGGCCGCCCGGGCTGAGTCTGTTTGATTGTTAGACGTAAATAGTGCTATCGCGCGTCTTTGTGCTCGAGATAGATTCCGATGATCTCGACGGCGGCGGCGAGCAGCAAAAGCAATAATCCAAGCTTTGATGCCTCTGGTGCCAGCCATAACATCAGGCCGCCTAGAGCGATCAGGCTTCCCGCGAGTATTCTTCTTGGCTTACGGCGCATACGCGTCGGCCCCTCTGAACTTGATCAAAAAATAATACTACGAGGAAGGCGCCGGACCACCCTTGACCTAGATCAAAGATGAGGACTGGGACAGCCTTTGGCGATTACCTTCGCGGGCTAGTGTACCCCGCCTCCGCTAGCCGTACTATGTGGTTGTCCGCAACATCAAAACCCGCCGGCACATGGACCGAAAATATGTCGCGGGATCTGGGAACATGGACGTGTTGATTGGCAACAAAGGTCACCAGTATACGCGGCCTATTCCCGGCTCGATACCGGATCTCCTTGACCACTTGGGGCATCCGCCACTTCGCCTGCTTCCGCTGTGCTTTCGTCCTCATCCGGAGTATCCGTCGCGGCATCGGATTCTTCTTTTTTCTTTTGGCGGCGGGCTCGCTTTTCCTCCGCTTTCAGCTTTTTTTCCATCTCGCGTTGTCGTTTCGCGAAAGTGTGTTTACTCTTTGCCATTTCGATCCTCCTTCGTTATTACGCCCGTTAGGTCGTCTGCGTGCAAATAATAATGCACCCAAAGCGATACCAACGCTAAGTTTGCTCAGCGATTGCCGCGATCGCCACCGCCACCGTAGCCACGACCGCCGCGGCCGCCGCCACCATAGCCGCCGCCGGGACCACCGCCACCACGGCGGTCGTGCCGGGGAACCTTGGGCTTGGCTTCATTGACTTTGATTTCCCGGCCGTCGAGGCTGGAACCATTGAGCTCCTGGATGGCCTTCCGACCCTCGTCGTTGCTCGACATTTCGACGAAGGCAAAGCCCTTGCTCCGGCCCGTGTCGCGATCTGTAATCAAGTTGACCGAATCGACCGTGCCGCACCGGCTAAACGTATCTTGTAGAGTCTGCTGGTCGGCTGAGAACGGTAAATTCCCCACGTAAAGTTTCCTGCCCATGATTTCTCCTAAGGTGCGATAACCGCTACAGAGCGTACAAGCACGATGCCCGCGGACCCGATCGAAGCGGTATGTAAGGGGCTCCAGGAGAGCCGTTTGACCGATTGAGGTTGGATTATAGCTGCAATTGCCGGTGCTGCCGTTAAGTTTCTCGCCACCGTGGACGGATACATCGGGTCGCTTGAACGCAATCCTACTGGATTGTAACTAAGACCCGCATTCGTATCCCGGGTACAGCTCAACGCGGTTACGTCCCGCCGATTTGGCGCGGTACAGCGCGACGTCGGCCCGTTCGAGCAGTCGCTCACGCATTAGATCGAAATCGGCCATGGTGCGTTTCGGAATCAGGCCCGCAATACCTATGCACAACGTAAAAACAACCTCGAGTCCATCCCGCACCTCGATTGGTGAATCGGAAACGGTTTTACGGATGCGTTCAGCTAGATGCCGCGCTTCATCTGTCTTGGTATTGGGTAGCAAGATCGCGAGCTCATCACCGCCAAAGCGGGCCGCCACGTCGCTGGTTCTGAGCTTGCTTGCGACGCGATTCGCGATTTCGCGAAGTACGGTATCGCCGGCCAGATGGCCATGTGAATCGTTGACTCGCTTGAAGTGGTCGATGTCCAAAAGCAGGCATACCAGGGGTTGTTGATTGCGCTGGGCTCTGGCGAGTTCGCCGCGCATGCGATCCTCGAGGTAGCGGCGATTGTACCAACCTGTCAACACGTCTGTGAGACCGGTTCGAATCAGCCGCGCACGGTTTATCGCGTTCTCCAGACAAAACGATGCGATGGCGCCCAGCCGGTGAAGAAAGTCAGTGGCGTGCTGTTGAGTGAATCGGGCCGGATCGCTGCTGCCGAAATTGAGACTGCCGAACAGCCTGTCGTGCCGGATGAGCGGAATCAACGCGACGCTGCCAAGGTTCTTGACGTCTACAAAGATGGATCGATGATCCTCGCATCTATATGGCCCCAGCCAGGGTTGAGTAAATGAAGCTAACCGAGGCGGCAGGTTGTCCAATGAGTTCATAAAAATCACACCTTTCATGGTATTCTTCGCAGCGTCTTCGCTGGGTAGGAGGTGACGAATATTGTGGTCCGGATCACACAGGGCCAGCGAAACTGATTCGAGACCATACGAATCCGCCAGTCCGTGTACCAGTAAGTGCAGCAGTTCGTCGAGAGATACCGCCTCCAGAAGATTCATTTCCCGCTCGAGCGAGCGTTTCAACAGCACGTCGTTCTTGGAGGCCTCTTTGGAGAATGCCGCCAGGCGCCGTTTCAATAATTGATTTTCACGTTGCAGTTTCACTAAAATCCAGTGAGTTTTTTGTCCTCCAGTGCATAATGATCGCACGCGAAGTGAAACGGCCGCAATGTGTCATTTCCAATACTCGATGTCTGTTTTCCATCGCCACGGTGTTGTCGGCGCTTTTTGAGTGGCGGGCACCGGCCGAAAACGAGATAGGTTGATACTATGGAGCTCACCGATTCGTTCCTCGTCGCAATGATGTTTGTGATGATACTGAGTATCGGCATCGCCAGCGTACTGGGAGGCTTTGGCACTATCGTCCAGGCACCCTACCAGGATTTTCATTGGCTACCGATCGCCTGGATGGCTCTAGTTCTATTTAGTCATTTTGACTTGTTCTGGCACACGGTGTTGATCATAGCCATAGACGACTGGCGTTTCACGGGATTTCTGTACATGATTTTCGGGCCGGTGTTGTTGTTTTTAGCGTCTGCCGTGCTCATCGCGGAATCTGCGAAGGGCGATTCGGTGGCCTCCCTCGCACGCTATTTTAGCGTATCTCCCTATTTCTTTGGGTTATTGGCTTTGCTGATGTTGTGGACCATCGGCGCGGACTATGCGCTCGGCCAGGGATCGTCAATATCTACTGCACAGTATGTGATCGAGTTTGCGATATTCTCGGCGCTTGCTTTGTGTAAGAACCTAAGACTACATCAACTCGCAACCCTTCTTACCCTTATGGTAGTCGTGACAATCGTGCTGGCTCGAGGATTCGGCTGATCGTTCCTTTGAAGAGACAATTACCTCTTGGATCAAGCTCCATTCGAAGACAGTCAGGGGGAGGAGAGACCTTATACCGTGGAAAGCGGAGGCGGCTTTCAGGTCATTGGCCAGTCATCGGCAAGTCGGGATATTGCTCTAACCGTTTTGCCACTCGGCACCACCGGGTGAACTGAAATTTTCGAAGCGGTGGACGCTAAGGATCAACCTGTCGCAGGCTGGCGCCTCAAGGCGGGGGTATTGCTTTTTGCGCTCAGCATTATCCTACCGATTGTCGGGGTACCATTGGTGGCGAGCCTCGGCCTGTCGGGAACGATGACCACTTCCGTATCGGGAGCCATACTGATTGGTGCCGAAGTGCTCGGGGTAGCTGCGATCGCGGTCATGGGAAAACCAGGATATGCTTACATTAAAAATTGTTTTTTACGTTTTTTGAAGAAGCATGGCCCGCCCAAGGAAGTTAGCCGGACTCGCTACAACATCGGTTTGGTGTTGTTTTGCGTGCCGATTCTGTTTGGCTGGCTGTCTCCATATTTCACCGCCCTCATCCCTGGTTTGGGGCAGAACCCACTCCCGTATGCCGTCGGGGGTGACCTCATTTTTCTCGTGAGCCTTTTCGTGCTGGGTGGTGATTTCTGGGACAAGATCAGGGCATTGTTTATTTTCAGCGACAGGGCCTCTTCATCGAATAAGTAATTACATTCCGATCGACTCCAGGAAGCATTTCTTACCAGGACCCTGTCCTTTTCTGTTCGTACATGAGTGTAACCGCTTCTCGCAGCAGGTTTCTGTCTAAGGCGCCGCAACGATTTCAAGACTCAGGTTGGCAACATCGAAGCGGACCAGTGTCGCGCAACATATATTGGTCAATACGGTGCGGATTTCGGGAAGGATTCTCAGTAACAACATAAACGCTGCCTACTGCGCCATTTGCCCCACACCAGCACACTATGACGCCGTTCGAAAGCGGTCCTGTGGGATAACTCGTCGCAGCGGGTGGCCCGGGGTTTGTTCGATTAGGCGGAGATTTTGCCAATGTTTGCCCTAAATCAAGGGTAGATGGACAAATATGGTGTACAAAGCGGTCGGCAAAAGAACATCCCGATTTGCATTATTCGTGAGATTTGCCATGGAAGAGATGAACGTAGTTCATATCGTTGCCCTGTGGGGTTTCATACTTGCCCTCTTGTTTGGCGCGATTGCTTACAAAACCAGCTTCTGCACGATGGGCGCGGTCAGCGACTGGATAAATTTCGGCGACAAGCGGCGTCTGCGCGCCTGGTTTCTGGCCATCGGTTTGGCCATAGTCGGTACTCAGATTCTTCATCTCCAGGGAAAAATCGATTTCAGCGGCGCTCCCTCGTTGATGCCGAACTTCAGCTGGTTGGCGTGTGCTGTCGGAGGATTCGCTTTTGGCATCGGCATGACACTTGCTTCGGGTTGTGTGCAGCGTTCGCTGGTGCGACTGGGCGGCGGCAACATGAAATCTCTGCTGGTCGTGCTGGTGCTCGGTCTTACCGCATACGCGACTTTTCGGGGCCTGCTTTACTCTATCCCGTACGATTATCTATGGGGAGTGCCGCTAAATCTCGAGGAACACGGCATCGCCGATCAAAGTGCGGTTGCGGTTGTTGCTGGTGTGTTTGGCATTGAAAATTCCAATACATTACGTATCGCCATCGCCGCAGCGGTGGGTATCGGTTTTATCTCATACGCATTCATAGATGGTGACTTCAGAAAGAGTTTCGATAATATTCTCGCCGGAGTGGTTATCGGTTCCATTATTGTGGGGTGCTGGTATGTCACGGGCGTCGTCGGCAACGACGACTTCGAACCGCAGCCGGTCGAATCAATGAGTTTCGTATTACCCGTCGGCAACACGCTGCAGTATTTCATGACCTATACCGGCTCGACAATCAACTTTGGTATCGCAACCGTCTTGGGTCTCATCACCGGAGCGTTTCTCTTTGCGCTTATCAGCCGTCGCTTTCGATTTGAGAGTTTTCACTCGGTGGCCGATATGCGCAATCACATCATTGGCGGCGTGCTCATGGGCATCGGAGGTGTCGTGGGTTTTGGCTGTACTATTGGGCAGGGCGTCACCGGTATGTCGACTTTGTCCATCGGTTCGGCGCTCACCCTTGTGGCCATAATCTTTGGCAGTGCTTTAACGATGAAATTCCAATACCACCGATCGGACGAGACAGGGTTCCTCAGGGCGCTCTACGCCGCCTTGACCGATTTCAAGCTGCTGGCGGCTCTAGCGAAACCTAATAGAAAAAATACATAAGGCCCAGGGCTGGGAGTCTGTCCGAGTATTCATGCAGCTGCTGCGAAAGCGGGCAGAATAGTCGGACAGGCTCCTAGCCCACATTTCAAGTAAAGAAGCTGACTACGATCATCTGCCGAAGGCGTGCCGGTATTCGATCCGAAAAACACTGTCGTACCAGATGTCATTGGTCAGCGCTACGCCGTAGCCGAGATACAGCGAGCCGGGAAGACCGGAGGCCCGAATTCGTGCGCCCAGCTTGAGATTGACAATGGTGTCGCCGGAGGCATCCTGCCTCGGTGGTGCGGTCTTGAAACCATCCAGCACGTACCACCCCACGAGCTCCGCGACGGGTGAAAAGCTCACGTCGGAACCGCGTCCTTCGTGACTCGCACCGATTCCGAATCGCAGGACGTCGCCGGCGAAGTCGGTGCCCCCGATCGGGTGCCACCAGCGCAGTTCAGACTCCATTGACCAGCGACCTTTGAGCTTTTTGTAGTACAACAACGCCGGTTCGATCGAATAATGATCGGTGCCCAGGGCTTGTTCTGCGTCCCCGGAAGGGAAATAGCCCCTCACCTGGAGTGTCAGGTAGCGATCCGGACGCACCAGCGTGGCGTACTTGAAGCCCACCCGGACATCGCCGATGCCACTGCTGCTGAAGTTACCAATAGGCGACCCCGGGGGTGGTGTGAGATCGATGGAGCGAACCGGGATTTCGGTAAACAAAGAGAATCGATTGCTGAAGGCGTGTTCAAATGTCAATTCGAACTCCTGATAATCGAGATCGTCCGCCGGACCGGGGCTTATGCCACCGGGATTACAGGGTGTGCATTTGGCATAGATGAATTCCGCGCGGTCGGGCCGGTCGGCATCGAAATTCCAATCGTAACGGACGCGCAACTGGTTGAGCACGAACGCGCTGTCGATATATCCGGTATTGCTCTTGAAAACGATATCAATTCCCGGAGCCTCCAATATGTCAGTTTCTACGGGCGGGCATTCTTCCCTAGGAGCGGACTCCGCCGTTAGACACTCTTCCTCCGTATGGGCAAGGAGCGGGGTTGCATAGGATGAAAACCACACGATCAGAATGTAAATCAAGCTCCAGAGTGAAAGTGCATGGGGTTTACGCATGTCGATCTCCTTCCAAAACTAGGTTTGGTCTGTTGAGGTTGCGCAGCATCAGTGCGTTCCCTGTATCACTTTGTAGCGGCCGTTGATTTCAATGATGCGCCGGTGGTCAGCACGCAGCCGTGGCAGAATATCCGCTATGAGTTCACGGATCTTTGCGGTCTCGATTGGTTGCTCCGCGGTAGCGTAGTAGTAACCCAGATAGGTAAGCGCCGCGGCGTAGCGAAAAAGGTAGTCGCTGTTATCCGGATATTGACGGAGCACGGCTTGCAGGGTACTCGCGGAGGTTTGAAAACGTTCGATAGCTTCCGCTGTTTTATCCGATCTCAGCAAGGCCAGCGCCTCGGTGTGGTAGGCATTTGCCAGCTCCACGCGCAGCCCGGGTAGCGGTTCGGCAAGGCCCTCGAACAAGTCCAGCGCTTTGCGATTGAAAGCCACGGCGTCCTGCAACAGGACAGCGTTCGACGCGTTGTCACTCGACAGGAGGTGGCTTGCAAGGTTGTTATAGGTCTTGGCCAGCTCCTCCCGATACTCACGGCTTTCGGGGTGGGTATTGTACAAGACGGCAAAGGATTTTGCTGCCAGTTCGTATCTTGTCTTTGCCTCGGACTCGTCTTTAAGCTCGGCCAAAAGGTTCGCCAAGGTGTTGTTGGTGCGGGCAAGGTGCTGCAGGATGTCTTCGCGCCATTCCCCGGGACTTTCCGAATACGGTTCAACCAGATCGATCGCCTGGATCAAATCTTGTTTGGCCCGTTCCGGATCTGCCAGTTTCTCCATGCGCAGAATTCCCCGGTTGAGATGCGCAACCGCGAACGCCAGTCGAAATTCAATATTTTTCGGATCCTCTTCGTTAAGGCGTTGATGCATATCGATGGCGCGCCCGTAATAACTCTCAGCTTGTTTGGAGCCGTCTATTATCGTCGCAAACCTTGCCGTCAGCGTACCCATCTCGTCGTAGATCTTAGCCAACTCGTACCGATACTTAAGATTACCGGGGTCTTCTCCCGCCAGATTTTCCAGGCCCGCTATTGCATTTTGGAGTCCCTGGACCGCCGCCTCATGCTTCCCCAGCTGGCGATCGATGTCGGCCACGCGAGCGGGAGCAAGCGCCGCTTGCAGCCGCAAATTTGGATTGTTGGGATTTTGCTCGGTGAGCTGCTCGTACAGCGCGCGGGCTTTGACGAGGAGTTCAACCCGTACATCTTCAATCTGCGGAACGTTACGTAGCGTCTCGCTGCCCACTTTGGTCAGCATCTCGTCTACTGCGGTGGTGGCGAGCTGCAGGCTGTGTTCCGCCCGGCGTTGAGAAAGGGTCGCCATAATCGCGGTGCCAATTGCCACGATGGCCAAAACGCTTATCGCGGCTACCGCTGTGCGTTTCAACCACCATACGCGCGCAGCTTTGGCTACGGACTCCTCGATGAACTTTCTACCCGTTTCTGTCAAATCGTCGGCGCGCGCCGCGAACCAACGTTGCGCCTCCACCAGCGGGCCTCCCCGCAGGAGTGCGCCAGGATCCCGTCCGGATTCTTCCCAGGCTCCTAAGGCAGCACTCGCTCTCTGCCGCCAAAATAAGAACTCCCGATCTTCTTCCAACCAGCCGTTGAGGCGATGCCAACCGCGCAACAGCGCCTCGTGGGCGATTTGGACCTCTTCCTCCCCTTCGAACGTACTTACGGTAAGTAGTCGCTGTGCGACAAGTGTCCGCAGGACCATAGCGGTGCTCTCACCGTTGGCTCCCGATGGCAGTATCCGCTCGATTCGTTCGCGCCGACGTGTCGCTCCTGTTTCCCTTCCGGGCTGGACCAGGCCGAGCAGTAATTTTCGTGCCTGTTTCTGTTCTTCCCCGGAAAATCTGCTGAACACCTCTTCCGCGTGATGTTCGAGCGCGCCTTGGACGCGTCCAATGGATTCGTAAGACTTATGTGTCAGGATCTCGCTAACCCGCAGGTTCCAGAGTTGGAGCAGGGTGTGCTCGAGCAGCGGCAGGTTTCCGGCGCCTTGACCCAAGTCGGAAAGAATCGCCGCGACCAGGCCTGGTTCGAGTTCTACTCCCGCCATCGCCGCAGGTTTTTCAATCACTTCAACCAATTGTTCGTGCTCGATCGCTCGCACTGCGTACTGGTTGGCCGCTATGGCGCGCGGCAGGTTTGGATGGTCGAAACACTCGGAGTAGAAGTCGGCGCGCAGCGTGATGACGACGTGGACTGGCCGGTCGCCGCTGACATCTGCCACCTCGAGCAAGGTTTCGATAAAGCGTTCACGAACCTTCACATCGGCTACATGGGTGAAGATTTCCTCAAACTGGTCTACGACCAGGAGGGTGCGTTGCCCGCTCTCCACAAGCGTACCGATACACCGGCCAAGTCCATCCGTTCCTTCAGCCAATCGTTGGGCACAAGCCTCGCGAGTGTTTAGCTTTTCAGCTGCCTCCATTTCCGGCTGAAGTTCCATAAGGGCGTTGGCCAGCTCGCGGAAGGGATCACCGCCCGGCCGCAGGGTGGCGACTTGCCAGGTATACGCCATGGAATTGCCGTCGATATATCCACCGCTGTGCAGCGCCGGAATGAGCCCCGCTCGGATCAGGGAGGATTTGCCGCTGCCGGAGTCCCCGACTACGGCGAGAAACGGCCCGACGCGAAGGCGTTCGAGGAGTTCCTCCGTTTCCCGATCACGGCCAAAGAACAAATGCGCTTGGTCGACGTCAAAGGCGGCCAGTCCAATGAACGGCGCTTCGCCGGGAGCGAGCAGTGAAACCGCTTCAGCGGGCCGGCTGAGAATGGCGCCGACCAGTTTCTTTATATCCGACGCCTCGGTTTTTCCGTCTCGCAGATCCAGCCACTGGTGCTGTATTAGGAAGGTTGGCAGGGCTTCGGGATCCGCGCCCGGACCCAGGATGGGAATCACCCGGAATTCTGGGTCTTTGGTGTTGCGATCCAGCGCGACCCTTACCTCGCGATTAATCCAGCGTGCGATACCCAGACGGCCCACGTAAACCGCGAATGAGTCGCATTCCCTGAGACCCGCCTCCAGGCACTCCATCCAATTGTCACCGGGCTTGATCTCGTCGAGGTCAAGCCAGACGTCGACACCCGCAGTGCGCAGCTGATTCGCAAGCTCCTTGATCGTCTCGGCATCTTCGCTTGCGTGGCTGAGGAACAGCCGACCTCCTACGGACTCATTCCGCTTGTTGCTACTTTCCGGTATTCCGTGGTTGGAGTTCTTTCCCAATTCCCGAATCCGTCGAGTGCGAGTCACTCATCAACTCTGAAGCACGATTGGCTGAAAGTTAGAATAAAGCGATAAACTCGATCAACATTGTCTCAGGATTCCAGCTTTAGAGACAAGCGGTGTATAGGAGCTCACTTCATCCACGGCAACAAACAACGTTATCACATTTCCAGGGAAACTCAGATTAATTCAGTATTTGGTCATTGCGAACGAAGTGAAGCAGTCCAGAAATGTTGTCATGCAAGAACTTCTGCATTGGCGTGTCGCAATCAACACCGTAAGTACGGTGGTCGGCGGATAACACAGTTTCAGTCGGAGGACGCCACCGAATACGAAGTGACCTGAACGGAAAGGAAACGTTGTTGGTGGCCACCTATATTTTGGTGCTCCTGGTGCAGTAGTTGGGCCGCCATGGACGCCGAATCTTTCAGGCTAAATTACCGATTCCAATACCGCCGGAGGCGAAATGGACTCATTTGGCAAGTTGATGTTGAACCATTCTCTTTGGGTGGTAGCGATTATCATTCTTGGGCTCGTGGCCGTACCTATAGCCATCTAGTTGGGCCTGCGTCATCTTTCAGATCAAAACCTTCAGGTACAAGCCACCAGCTTCGACTCCATTATAAGTGAGATCAGGGGCTACTACTCCCGCAACGTGTTCGGGCGTATTCAACAAAATTCGGGGCGCAACCAAGTTCTGCACAATTACCAGGAAATACCGGGCGCAAACCCCATCCCGACGACCTTGTCGATTGAACTAGGCGATTTGATCAGCTTCAGGGCACGTATAGGCATCAACACGGGTTATTGCAATGTCGGGAACTTCGGCAGCGAGGAGCGGAAGGACTACACCATCATCGGTGCGGAAGCGAATCTTGCGGCGCGACTCGAGCCTGCAAAATTCAAGGGCATTGCGCGTGAAGTCATCCCCTATGCAGTCCGATCCGTCGCTCAAAGTCCCAAGGCGCAAAGAATTGATGTTATGAACGAACGGCTACCGGGGATT
>JAHEIO010000108.1:9337-11106 GCA_024639325.1 Gammaproteobacteria bacterium | reverse complement strand
GGTCATTCAAGGATGAAGCCACGGAAGCCATCTTCAATGGACGCCGCATAAAAGTTGCCCGAAAACGTCTTCCTGATAACTTATGGCGGGCTGCAGGCAGGCGGTTCGAGCATCTTGATTCCGCAGCGGAACTTAATGACTTGCGGATCCCTCCTGGTAATCGACTGGAGGCGCTCAAAGGCGAGCGGTATGGTCAGTACAGTATCCGGATCAACGAACGGTATCGAATCTGCTTTCGATGGTCACAGGGCGGGGCAGAGGATGTCGAAATTGTCGACTATCACTGAAGCTACTGAAGGTAAACCAAATGCTTAGAGTATCAAGCCATCGCGAACCTACTCATCCAGGCGAGATGTTGCTGGAAGAGTTTCTTGTCCCCATGCAGCTTTCACAGCGCGACCTGGCCGATGGGATCCGGGTTCCATACCAACGTATCAACGAGTTGGTAAACGGCCGCCGTGGGATTACACCTGGCACGGCACTGCGATTAGCTAAATTTTTTGGGAATACTCCCGAGTACTGGATGAACCTGCAGATTCGTTGGGATCTTTCCAGTGCAATACGGCGCGAGGGGTCGGACATCAAGCAGATCAAAAAGTACCGTATGGCCGGATGATATGGATGAAAGGAATAATGCCGACCACCACGGTGAGCTGCTTAGTCTAGATTACGGGATGACAGATACGGCTGCATCTCCTACATAATCTGGGACGGGCCAAATGTATTCAACGCCAATAGAACAATAGCACCAGCCCCGACATACAGGCACAAACCGAGGGCTACGGCGCGACCTCCGGTAGCGGGCATGTACTTGCGCAAGGCAATAAAACACAGAATGCATGCGAATGCGAACGTAGGTACCAATGCAAATGCCGCGATCGCCGCGGCAATCGGTCCTCCCAAGGCTCCACTTACTACAATTACAATTACGGAGATGGCCATTCCCGGTGTGTAGGTAATCCAGTATCTGGCTCGCCTTGAAATAGACATGTTGTGTCGACAAGATTTCCCATGGGCGTGTTTCATCATCGTAAGAGGCGCGCCCTCGCGCCGATTTTGATCCGTTCGATATACAATCGTCAATCGATCAGATGGTTCCCCAACTGTGTATATGACATAATCATTGCCAACACCACGGCTGGTCTTCTGATACCCGATGTATAGTGCAATTTGCTGGCATCAGGGAGGATGTAGTCAGCGAAACAGATAAATCTTCAATATGGAACACAGCGCCGGCATAGATTGTCCCAAGTAGTGTCATGAACAATCAGCTTTTTTCGGGGTGTATTCGCCAATGTCTCGTTTTCGGCCTGACGGTCGTTACATTTGTTTTAGCGATGGTGGGTGTGGGGTTGTGGTTCGCGAGCGCCGCATTGCCGCCGCCGGGTTTTGGGACGCTGCTTGCCGCAGGCCTTTTGCTTGCCTCCGGCGGCGTCGGTGTGGTGTTGGTCTGCGCAGCGTTTTGCGCAATCGAGAAATTGACCGGGCCCCTGTTTCCATAGACCCGGTTTTTATCCTTCTAACGTTCAGGCTTTTTCGTCGTACTGCTCTTCCATGGCATCAAGTTCCGCCTCCAGCGCTGCAGCCTGTGTAGCGTAGGCTTCCACCACGGCGTCGAACTCGGCCGCCATTTCCCGCTCCTCAGCCGCATCGGCGGCGTCCAGCTCGGCATTCAACTGCGCGATGGCGCTCTCGATTTCTTTTTTCCTGGCGTTGAACGCGTCGCGCCCTTCCGCGGCGCCCAGCGCCAGCTGAACCTGCAGATGCTC
>JAHEIO010000108.1:4632-9237 GCA_024639325.1 Gammaproteobacteria bacterium | reverse complement strand
TCCCTGATCTCGCGCGCCAGTTTCTCCTCGTTTTCCGAGGGGCCCGCGCGTCGCGCAGCAAGCACGACGAATACGCCAATAAGCGTGTCGATCAGGGCGACCGTGAAGGCGGCCCCGGCCGGGCCCAGGTGGGGCGTCAAGGCGTGGTAAACCGCCAGCGTCATCATGGCCAGGCCCAGCAGCAGAAAGACCAGAGCAACGGCGAAGAATGCGGAGCGGCTGGCCGCCCGGCGGGCGCGGATCTCCGCCAGCGCGAATTCCGCCCTGGCGATGATCTGAAGTTTGAGCATCGGTTCAGACATTTATTTTGCTCCGTGTTTTCTGTCGAAATAGTTGGCCCGCGTTTTTCACCAGGCGGCTAGCGTAGACGACCGATGAGGACACCCAGGGCGAATACCATTAATAATGTACTGGGTTTGGCGCCTTTCAAATCGTTGTCGACGGTGTCGAGAAACTGCCTGACATGCCCACTAAGGTCGAAGTCCCCGCCGCCCACCGCATCAATGATCTCATCTACCGCGCTGGTCGTTTTTTCTTCTTCCTCCACGGCCGCCTCGTCCGGTTCCGGCTCGACAGAGCTAACGGCGGCAGCTTCACGTTCGCGTTTCATCTCGTCGAGCTGCTTGCGCAGCATCTCGATCTCCGCATTCTGGCTTTCATCAGTCATTATCAGTCCCGCTAGTCTTTTTTTTTAGCATCCGAACCACTGTCATCCGGCGCTTCCGCCGGCGCGGGTTCCATCAACACGGCCAACCACTGGGTTCGTGGATTCGCCATGGCCGCATATTTTACCACCATACTCAGGGGAACGGAGAGAAGCATTCCCACCGCGCCAAACATCCAGCCCCAGAACACCAGCGACAGGAATACCGTCAGCACCGACAGCCCAACGCGTTTGCCCATGATCGTCGGTTCCAGGACGTTGCCGATTACCATGTTCACCACCACGTAGATGGCGATGACGGTGAGAATCTGGGTTGGGTCGAGCAGCAACATCGCCAGCAGTACCGCGGGAACGGCGGCGAGAACCGAGCCGATATTGGGGACGAAGTTGAGCAGAAATGCCAGAAATCCCCAGAGTGGGGCGAAATCGAGGCCGACCAGTTCCAGACCGATCCAGATCAGTATGCCGGTGACCAGGCTGACCACGGTCTTGGCCGAAACGTAGCGATTCACGCTCTGCACGATGTCTGCGATGTACTGCAGATTTTTACCGCTGCTATCCATAGCGGCCATTTTCCTGGGAAAACCTGACGCCTCGCTCAGCATGAACAACACGATGAATATGATCAGAAAGGCGTTGCTCAATGTGTCGCCGATCCCCGCAACCAGGTTGTTGGCAAATCCCATGACCGCCGAGGGATCGACGGCATCGAGAATGCCTACATCGTCTATATTTATGCCCTTCGCCGCGAGCCAGGTCGACAATCGATTGGTCAGCTCATCCATCCGTGACTGGTAACCCGGCAGAGCCTCGTTGAACTGCACAAAGGTACCGCCCAGCATCGAGGCGCCCAGAACCAGGATAACAACCACCGCAACCACGACGATGATCACCGACCAGATGCTGGGGATCCCGCGTTGTTTCAGCCACTCCACGGGACTGGCCGCAATGATGGCGATGAACAATGCCAGCAGAATCGGCGCGACGATTTCGGCGGACATGCGCAGCATCGCCAGCAGCAGGGCAATACCCGCCAGCGTCAACACGCCGTCGCGAAGGCCGTTCTCATTCATGTTGTGGTCAATGCGTACCCCAGTTTAATCGCGGCGGGGGCGCCGCTCCTACAAATTTCTATACGGGTCATGTTTGTTCTCGAATCGCGGCGGGGCGCCGCTCCTACAAGGTTCGCGTTAGCGGCTCCTACAAGGTTCGCGTCGGCTTGTGGCCTCATTGTAGGAGGCGCGCCTCGCGCCGATTGACTGCCCCAGCTTCCGTCCCAATCATTTCGGGTTTACTCAGCGTCGAAAGCTACGCGCCCGCCCGGGCGTCCTTCGATGCCTTTGCCGCCATGGCAATCGAGATCATGGAGGTGCCCTGCATGATCATCTCGATGGCGATGAACAGCCCGATCACCCACAGCCCGGAATACGGCCACTGGGCGAAGATCATGAACGCCAGCACGATCGATGCGACGCCGCCGAATACCGTCCAGCCCCAGCCCTTCACCTCCCCGCGTATCTGAAAGCCGATGACAATCCGGAATATCCCCGACACCAGCAGGAACGCGGCAATAAACATGGTGAACCAAACCGCGCTGGTACCGGGATTCATGACCATGACAATGCCGGCCACGATGTAAGCCAACGCGATCAGGATCTCCCACAGCTTGGCCTTCCAGCCCTCCGCCCGGAAGGCATCGATCAGGGTCAAAGCACCGCCCGCGATCACGAGAACCCCGAACCAGAGAATGCTGACAATGGTCAACGTGCCGACCATGTAGAGGCCAATGATGCCCAGGACGGTCAGCGCCACCCCCATGAACAAGAGCCAACCCCAGTTGGCGCGTACTTCGTCCGCGCTCTGCTCCACTTGTGATTCAAGGTTGTTTTGTACCATGACGCGTCCTGAATTTTTATTTGAGGGCCGGATGCTACCAGAAATTAGAGGGGTTGGATCGGGCGTGGCGCTTTTGTCGTGAAATGTTAAGGAATCTCATGATTGATCGCGGCGGGGGCGCCGCTCCTACGAATTCAATATGGGTGCTGCTGCTATTTTGAATCGCGGCGAGGGCGCCGCTCCTACGAATTCAATATGGGTGCCGCTGTTATTTTGAATCGCGGCGGGGGCGCCGCTCCTACAAATTATGCATGAACGTGTTTCATCATTGTAGGAGGCGCGCCCTCGCGCCGATTCGGTGGGATTGAATTCATATCATTACCGGATGATCAGGGTTTCCTTGTTCATTGATGCCGGGTCACTCTGGCACCCCAGCCGGATCGGGACCGATAACGTCAACAACCAAGATCAGCGGGATCTCGAGGAGTTTCTCGAAATCCCGGTTGTTTATGAGCCGGCGGGAATAAGTGTTACCTTTCCCGCGAGCGACCTGAATGCACCGAACCCCAGTCCGGTTTCCGCTTGCGACGCCATGACGCTGTCGGACCTCCGCAGGTTGATGATTGTCCATCCGCCCAATTCGATGACTGAATCGGTTGCCGAGATCGTGCGCATGCGCCTGCTCGCCGGGCTGTCCGATATCGAAGGTGTTGCCCGGCACTCGCGCATCGGCGTGCGTACCCTGCAACGTGAGCTTACGATCGAGGGTGCAAGCTATCGAAACATCCTCGCCGAGGAACGGATCAGGCGGGCGGTTCATCTACTGACCGAAACCAACTTCTCGATCACTGAAATTGCGGTTTCGCTTGGGTATGATCACGCCGCCGCCTTTACGCGGGCCTTTACCAAGTATTGCGGGCGTTCGCCCAGCGAGGTCCGTCGACCACAGGCATAGAGGGCGCGACACGATACTGACCGTCTAGCCAATCTTTCGGTCCGTCAGTCTCCACCGGATGCGATCGGCATGTTGTCGCAAAATGTTAAGCGCTTCCGATGCATGGTGTTTAACATGCCAGCGTTCTAACAATCACATAGTCTCAATCCGTCGTCAACGCGCGGGTTCGGGCTCGAAGAAGAATCAACTTGGATATAAATGAAACTGGCGCGATAACAGCAGTCGGCAGGAATCTGCGGCGAGCAGCAGTCATTATCCCCCTCGCGGTTGCCGGGCTCTTTTTTGTTTCGACACCGCGCTTGGCTGCGAGCTCGGATGCCGCCCAGGCGAACAATCCCCTGGCGAACATTACGGCGTTCAATATCCAGAACTACTACGTTTCGAAGTTAACCGACCTGGAAGACAAAGACGCGGACAATTTCTTCCTGCGCTATGCGAAGCCGATCAGTACCGAGGGCGGCACCTGGCTTCTACGCGTCAGTCTGCCCTACAGAAGCGTGCCGACGCTGACTGACAACGTAACCGGACTGGGTGATTTGGATGCGTTCGCCGCCTACCTGTTCGACACGGGCAACCCGGCGGTGAGCGTCGGCGCCGGCCCGCTGCTGGTGGCGCCCACCGCGTCGAAGGACGAGACCGGAACCGGACAGTGGCAGCTCGGTGCCGCGGCGGTCCTGTTCAACGCGAATTCGCCGAAATTCCAGTGGGGCGGTCTTTTGACGTACTCGACCGACTTCGCCGGCGACGGCGACCGCGACGACGTCAGTCTGTTCGCAGCGCAGCCGTTCGCGTTCTATCAGCTCAAGAACGGCTGGTACCTTCGCGGCGCACCGATCTGGGTCTACAACTTCGAAAACGACAACTACAACATGCCCCTCGGCGTCGGGCTGGGGAAAGTCTGGGTGCGCGGCAAAACCGTGTTCAACCTGTTCTTCGAACCGCAGTACTCCATCGCCAACCGCGGTCGCGGGCAGGCCAAGATGCAGGTCTACATGGCGCTCAATATGCAATTCAAGAATTGATCAAGAGCTAACCGAGGTCAAGACGGGCGGATAAAACCCGAAATGATCGGCGCGAGGGCGCGCCTCCTACAATGATGAAAAACGTCCATGCGAAATATGTAGGAGCGGCGTCCCCGCCGCGATTCGAA
>JAHEIO010000108.1:0-4532 GCA_024639325.1 Gammaproteobacteria bacterium | reverse complement strand
CGCGATTCGAACCGATTGCGCAATAACGACATCATGCAGCAGACCGGGCAAATAAAATGAAACTGAACATAGAAAACAAAAAGAAGTTCAATCTGACCTATGCATTGATCGCCGTCGCCCTGTTTCTTCTGCTGCAGAATTTTCTGGCGGGTTACGGAGCAACCGAGCGTCTGCAGTACAGCGAGTTTTTGAAGCTGGTCGAGACCGGTGGCGTCGAGAATGTGGTGGTGAAGGAGAGCACCGTTGAAGGCACTCTGAAAGACCCGATCAACGACCACGACCGGTTCGTCACCACCCGGGTCGACCCGGATGTGGCCAGGGATCTGGCCCGCCACGGCATCGAGTTTACCGGCGGCACCGAGCAGACGATCTTTTCGACTCTGCTGTCCTACATCCTCCCCGCGGTGTTCTTCGTGGGGATCTGGTTCTTTCTGATGAAGCGCATGGGCGGTGGCGGGATGGGCCGCATGGCCCAGATCGGCAAATCCAAGGCCAAGGTCTACGTGGAGGACGAGACCGGGGTGACGTTCGAGGACGTGGCCGGTGTGGATGCCGCGAAGCAGGAACTCAAGGAAGTTGTGTCCTTTCTCAAGGACAAAGATAAGTTTGGCCGTTTGGGCGCCCGCATGCCCAAGGGCATCCTGCTGGTCGGTCCACCGGGGACGGGCAAGACCCTTTTGGCCCGCGCGGTGGCCGGCGAGGCGGCGGTGCCGTTCTTCTCGATTGCGGGATCCGAGTTCGTGGAGATGTTCGTCGGCGTCGGGGCGGCGCGGGTGCGGGACTTGTTCGCGCAGGCCCGCAAGGTAGCGCCCTGCATTATATTCATCGACGAGCTGGATTCGCTGGGCAAGTCACGCTCCGCCGGCGGCTACGGCGGTCACGACGAGAAGGAACAGACGCTGAACCAGCTGTTGAACGAGCTCGACGGCTTCGACCCGCGCTCCGGCATCGTGCTGCTGGCGGCGACCAACCGGCCCGAGGTGCTGGATCCGGCATTGAAGCGGGCGGGCCGTTTCGATCGCGAGATCGTGGTCGACCGTCCCGATCGCATCGGCCGCGAGGCGATTCTGAAAATCCATCTCAAGAAGGTCACGGAAGATCCGGACATCGACGTCGAGAAGATTGCCGGGATCACGGTCGGTTTCACCGGCGCTGATCTGGCCAACCTGGTGAACGAGGCGGCCATCGTCGCCACCCGGCGGGACGGTCAGCAGGTGAAGATGGAAGATTTCACCCGGGCAGTGGAGCGCATCATCGCTGGCACCGAGCAACGGACCCGTCTGCTCAGCACCAAAGACCGCAAACGGGTGGCGTATCACGAGATGGGCCACGCGCTCGCGGCCGCTTCGCTGCCGGGGATGGACCCGGTACACAAGATATCCATCATCCCGCGCTCGATCGGTGCGCTCGGCTACACCATGCAGCGGCCGACCGAGGACAAGTTTCTGATCACCACGGATGAATTGACGAACCGGATGGTGGTGCTGATGGCGGGCCGCGCCGCGGAGGAACTGATTTTCGGAGAGATCACCACCGGCGCGGCCGACGATTTGGCCAAGGCGACGGACATTGCCCGCCAGATCGTGACCCGCTATGGCATGGCGCCGGGGCTGGGTCAGGCGGTGCTGGAGGCGCAGCGATCGAGTTTTCTCGGCGACAGCGCTATCGGGATCAAGCAGAAAGACTACTCGGAGGAGACCGCCCGGGAGATCGATACCGCGATTCGTCAACTGATCGACAGTGCCTACACGCAGGCGAAGTCGATCCTGGAGGAACGGGACAAAGACCTTCACGCCGGTGTCGAACTGCTCCTCGAGCAGGAGACCATTACCCCCGACGACTTCCCGGCGCTCGAACCGGCCGCCGCAGCTCGAGGCGATTGACGCATGGATATCTTCTGGCTCATCCTGGGCGGGGGCTATCTGTTGTCGCTGGTGGTGCAGAACAGGCTGCGCGCGACGCATCAGAAGTGGGGGTCGATCAGGAACTCGGCCAACATGACCGGGGCCGCGACGGCACAAGCCATTCTGCATACCAACGACATGGGACGTGTAGCGGTGCGGGCTGTGCAGGGCAAGTTGAGCGATCACTACGATCCAAGGGATAAAACGATTCAATTATCCGAACCTGTTTACGGCGTGCCGAGCGTTGCGGCGATGGCCGTGGCAGCGCACGAAACGGGCCATGCGATCCAGGACAAGGCGGGGTACTGGCCGCTCGCCGTCCGTACGTCACTTGCGCCTTTCGTCAATGCAGCGGCCCGCTTCGGGATACCGGCTGCCGTTACCGGTTTGTTTATCGGTGCGCCGCTGCTCATACAGGTCGGGGTGGTCGGTTATATCGGCGCACTGGCATTTCAGTTTCTCACGCTTCCGCTTGAGTTCGATGCCAGCAAGCGGGCGATTGCCCAACTGGACCGGCTGCAGTTGCTGAACAGCGAGGAGCAAAAAGGCGTGAGTTCGATGCTGCGGGCTGCCGCAATGACCTACGTCGCGGGCGCCGCCTCGTCCGCGGCCTATATCCTGTACCTGGCGCTGATGGGAGGGCGATGGTTTCTCAGTAAACCACCGCCGGTGCCGCCACCGCGACTGCCGTGAGGAGATAGATGCCGTGAAATTTTCAACTGTGATTAAGGAAGCCCTGATTAATTGTGTCATTGCGAGAGGAGCGTGCCGAAGCTGCGAGCGAAGCGTGGCAGGACGCAGCAATCCATAAGTTCTTGTATGACAACAGTGCTGGATTGCTTCACTTCGTTCGCAATGACGAAATACTGAATTGACCAGCGTTTCCTTGCAAAGATAAACACTTACAAAGGTCAACACATGAAAAAGACAGTAGCGAGTTTGCTTTTATTGAGCGTATTTTCTATGAACGTAAATGCAGACCCGGTTCAGGAGTGCATGGTCAAAGCCAAGGTTTTTCAGAACCCGTCCGCGCTGGCGGGTGCGGCTAACTTTTGCATGCAGGGATACTTCGACAGCCTCAAAGCCGCGGCTGATGCCTGCCGGGCGGATGCAGCGACGAAAACGTTCGTTGATGCTTCGTATGCCGGATGCCAGGCCTCCCTGATTTTCGGTTTGAGGGAGCAGATCGGTATCTGTAAGGACGAGGCAAAGGACCTGCTGAAAGAAAAAGACGAATTGACGAATCGCGTGAGCGCGGGCGCTGGTGCCGGTTGTGAAAAACTGACCGAACAGGCGGCCGGGATCTGCCGCGAAAACGCGAACAAGTTCACCGGAATCGCCAAGTCCGCGGCAACCAGCGCCTGTGAAACAGCAGGGCTGTAGAGATTAACTTTTTCCATGTGGACCTGCCCGCCATTTCTTCGCAATAACAGAATTTCTGTGGAGATTTGGCAGTAGGTCCTGTTCACAACCGAGACAAATCAGTCTCAAAGGAGAAACGAGATGAGTAAGTACGTGGTAGTTGTATTTCCCGATGAATCCAAGGCCTACGAGGGCGTAAGTGCCTTCAATGCCCTGCATGCAGAACAAAGCCTGACGTTGTACGGCATCGCCGTCATCGCCAAGGATGCCGGCGGCAAGGCCACGATCAAGGAGTCCGATGATGAAGGTCCGGTCGGCACCGCACTGGGCATGTTGACCGGCGGCCTGATTGGTGCCCTTGCGGGTCCCGCGGGGTTGATGGTGGGCACCGCCGGCGGCGGCCTGCTGGGCTCCCTGGGTGATCTCGACAACGTTGGGGTTGGCCTCGATTTCCTGGAAATGGTCGGCAACAAGATGGAAGCCGGAACGGCCGCCGTCGTTACCGAAGTCGACGAGTACTGGACCGCCCCTCTGGACACCCGCATGGAGGCGCTCGGCGGGGAGGTGTACCGGCGCACCCGGGCCGATTTCGAGGACGAACAGTTCGCCCAGGAAGTGCAGGCCTGGAACGACGAGATGGACGAGCTGGATGCGGAAATGCAGGCGGCTTCCGACGAGACAAAAGCCAAGCTGCAGGCCAAAAAGGATGCGCTGAAAAAGAAAGTGGAAGACGCCATGGAGAAAGGCGGCCAGAAGATCGAGCAGCTCGAGAACGAGCAGCAGGCCAAGGTCGCGAAACTGGAAAAGCAGGCTGCCGATGCCAAAGCGGAAGCCAAGGCCAAGATCGATAAAACCATAGCGGACGTCAAGGCCAGCCACAAGGCCCGTATGGAAAAGATCAAGAAAGCAATGAGCTAAGGAATCGGTGCGAGGGCACATCTCCTACGATGATGAAACACGCGCAAGCGAAATTTGTAGGAGCGGCGCCCCCGCCGCGATCAATCAATGGTTCCATAGAATTATCTCAAAGAGGAGACAATTGATGAACATAATTTATAGATTCTTAGCCAGTGTTGTGGTTTTCGCGTTCGCGACAATCGCACACGGCGCCGACAAACCCAACATCCTGGTGATCTGGGGCGACGATATTGGCCGGTCCAATATCAGCGCCTACACCCGGGGTATGATGGGCTACCACACGCCGAACATCGACCGCATCGCCAGCGAAGGCATGCTCTTCACCGACTACTACGGCGAGCAGTCGTG
>JAHEIO010000107.1 GCA_024639325.1 Gammaproteobacteria bacterium | reverse complement strand
ATCGGTCACTGGGCCTGCCGCTGGTGGTCATCAGCAGCATTTTCGTGATGTACGTATTTTTCGGATCCGCCGAATGGATGCCGGACGCCATACGATGGAAGGGGGCGTCCTATGGTAAGGCGATGTGGCACTACTGGATGCAGAACGAGGGCGTATTCGGCGTGGCGCTGGGCGTGTCAGCGCGCCTGATTTTCCTGTTCGTGCTGTTTGGTGCCATTTTGGAGAAAGCCGGGGCCGGCAACTATTTCATCAAGCTGGCATTCGCCCTGCTGGGTCATTTCAGGGGCGGTCCCGCCAAGGCGGCGGTGGTGGCGTCCGCCATGAGCGGCCTGTACTCCGGGTCCTCTATCGCCAACACCGTGACCACCGGCACCTTCACTATCCCGTTGATGAAACGCACCGGGTTCTCGGCGGAAAAAGCGGGCGCGGTTGAGGTGGCTTCTTCGACCAATGGCCAACTGACGCCGCCGGTCATGGGGGCGGCGGCGTTTCTCATTGCCGAGTTTACCGGCGTACCCTATACCGATATCCTCAAACACGCCCTGGTCCCGGCCTTGGTTTCGTATATCGCGCTGGTTTACATCGTGCACCTCGAGGCGATGAAAATGAACCTTCAGGGCCTGAAAAAGCCGCCGTCGAGCCTGACCCTCATGGGTAAGCTCATTGGATTCCTGACCGGGTTTATCCTTATAGCCGTACTTTTCGGTGCGGTGTACTACGGTCTGGGCTGGATAAAGCAGGCCTACCCCGACATGTCTTTCACAGCGGTGGCAATCATCTGCGGTGTAGCCTATCTCATTCTGGTATGGATGGCATCGAAGCGTGAGGACCTGCACGTCGACAGCCCGGACGCGCCCATACTGGAGCTGCCCAAGGCCGGCGAAACGGCAATGACGGGTCTGTACTACATCCTTCCGATAGTCATCCTGATCTGGTGTATTCTGCCGACGCCCGAACGCCTGTCACCGGCATTAGCCGCATTTTGGGCAACCGTTGCGATGATTATCGTTGCCCTGACCCATCGACCGTTGAAAGCCTTGTTTCGTGGTTCGGGTAACATCGGCGCCGGCTTCAGGGAGGGCGTCGGTGACTGGGTAGCAGGTATGATATCCGGCTCGCGCAACATGATCGGCATCGCCATCGCAACCGGCGCCGCCGGCATCATCATCGGTACCATATCCCTCACCGGGGCGCACCAGGTCATCGGTGCTTTCGTCGAGGCCATATCAGGAGGCAGCCTGTTGTTCATGCTCATCCTGGTGGCGATCATGAGTCTGATCCTGGGCATGGGACTGCCCACCACCGCGAATTACATCGTCGTGTCTTCGCTGATGGCGCCTGTCATCGTGTCGCTGGGCGCACAGAGCGGCCTCATCGTGCCGCTTATTGCCGTGCACCTGTTCGTGTTCTATTTCGGCATCCTCGCCGATGACACACCGCCGGTGGGACTTGCCGCGTTCGCGGCTGCGGCGATCTCCGGGGGCGATCCGATCAAGACCGGCCTGCAGGGCTTTGCCTACGACATTCGTACAGCGCTGCTGCCGTTCCTGTTCCTGTTCAACACGGAACTGCTGCTGATCGACGTCTCCCCGGCCAAGGCGGTTTTCGTGTTCGTGGTGGCGGTAATTGCAATGATGTTGTTTGCGGCCGCAACGCAAAGATATTTCTTCGTTCGTAACCGCATCTGGGAAACGGTTGGGTTGCTGCTGATCGCGTTCACCCTGTTCCGGCCAGGGTTCTGGCTGGACCAGGTCTCACCGCCTTTCGACGACCGGCCGGGCGCGGAAGTGGTGGAGTTGGCAGGTGCTCAGCCCGCGGACGACAGCCTCAGGGTAAAAGTCACGGGTGCGGATATAAATAAAGCCGACAGGATTATTTCAACCAGTATTCTGATTCCTATGGGTCCGGTGGCAGACGGTGCCGCCAGGCTGGAAAACAACGGCCTGTTCGTCGCCGTCGACGACGGCGTCGCCGCGATGGAGGAACCGCTGCCGGGATCACCGTTCGAGGGTCTGGGGCGCAAATTCGATTTCTACGGTGATGACCCGGTGGTCATCGAAACGGTATCCGTTCCGAATGATCGTATTGCCAAGGAAGTGTTCTATCTTCCGGCGGTAGTATTGCTTGCGTTGATCGTATTTTTGCAGTTCAGGCGCAGGCGTTCCGCGGAGCCCGATGCCGGGGCCGCAACGGCGGCGACCTGAGGAGGCTCATCGTGTACAAGAATATTCTTTTGACCGTCGATTTGGAGCATCCCAAAGCCCAGGCAAAATCGGTCCCTGTTGCCGTAGAGTTGTGCCGGCAGCACGACGCGAAACTGCACATAATGACCGTGGTACCGAGTTTCGGCATGAGCATAGTCGCACAGCAATTTCCGAAGGACTTCGAGAAGAAAGTGTCCAAAGCCGCGCTGGCTCAACTCAAGAATTTCGTCAAAGAAAAGTTTCCCGCCGAAATAAAAGCACAGCACATTGTCGGCCACGGAAACATCTATGAATCCATACTCGATGTTTCCAAACAGATCAATGCCGATCTCATCATCGTTCAGGCAAGGAGACCGGAGCTGCGGAAGTTCCTGCTGGGCCCCAATGCCGCTAGGGTTGTGCGCCATGCCACCTGCAGCGTGCTGGTCGTCCGGTAGCGGGTGAAGGAATCGCTCCGGATCCGGGCCGGCTGCGGCTATTTGAGTTTTGATATGTGTTCGTTGAAGAACCAGTCATAGGCAAACAAAGCCGCGGAGCCGCCGGTATGGATGAATACAATCGTGTCGTCTGCGGACAGCTCGCCCGATCTGATCATCGCGATTAGGCCGGCCATGGCCTTTCCGGCGTATACCGGGTCGAGCAATATGCCTTCAACCTGCGCGCACAGCTGTACCGCCTCCAGCATACCGTCCGTAGGGATGCCGTAACCGTCTCCAATGTACTGGTCACGCACCCGGATTTTCGACTCGGCAACGCCGTCTTCGAAGCCGATATGCTTTGCCGTCGCCGATGCCAACGAATGCACCTTGGCGATCTGCGTCTTTTCATCGGCGCCTACACTGATACCGATTGTTTCGATTGTGGAATTCAGCGCGGTCAATCCGGCGACCAGGCCGGCCTGTGTTCCAGCGCTCCCCGTGGCGGTGATGATTCTGGTCACGGACAGCCCAAGATTGCTGGTCTGGTCGGTCAGTTCGCAGGCGCAGTCGACGTAGCCCAGGGCGCCGATGCGATTGGACCCGCCGCCGGGTATGATGTAAGGTTTTCCGCCTGCCTCCGTTACGGAACTGGCGACCTCTTCCATGGCCGTATCCATATCGGTACCGCTGTCTCGATACCGGATGTCCGCGCCAAAGATGCCGTCCAGCAGCACATTGCCCGATGACTTGTAGGTTTCCACCGCATCGGGGACGCGGTTTTCCAGAAGAACCTTGCAATCCAGATTCATCCGTGCGGCTGCCGCCAGGGTCTGCCGCACATGATTGGACTGCACCGCCCCCTGGGTAATCACCGTGTCGGCCCCCTGGCCGAGGGCGTCGGCCATCAGGAATTCGAGCTTGCGTGTCTTGTTGCCCCCGGAAGCCAAACCTGTACAGTCGTCCCTTTTGATGTATATTCTCGGACCGCCAAGCGCTGCGGAAAGCCTTTCCATGGGCTCGAGCGGCGTGGGCAGATGTGCCAGCGAGACACGAGGGAATTTCGAGAGATTCATTGCTGTGATCCTGAGGATGTTGGGCTGTATTTTACTCGAATTGCTATCGGCGCCCAGGCAATGTCGGTAACGTTGCATATTGCGCCCGGGCCGTACAAAATGATAACTCTGTTTGATACCATTCGCAGGGTTTATGTTATCGCCTCGAGCCCATCTGGATCTGGCAGCGTTGTTACCAATTTGACATCTGACCGAAATACCCGGCTCACGTCAGCCCTTCACCGATCCCATCGTCCACACTCGCTAACCTAACCATGTCCGCACGAACAACAGAGATCGAGCGCAACACCAACGAAACACAAATCGCCGTCGAACTCAATATCGACGGGAACGGCACATCGTCTATCGACATCGGGATACCTTTCCTGGAGCACATGGTGGACCAGGTCGCGCGTCATGGCATGATCGACATCAGGATTACGGCTAAAGGGGACCTGGCAATCGACGCGCACCACACCGTCGAAGACGTCGGGATCGCGTTTGGTCAGGCTGTATCAAAAGCCGTCGGCGACAAGCGAGGCATCAATCGTTACGGCCACGCGTACGTGCCGCTCGACGAAGCCTTGAGCCGCGTTGTGCTCGATCTTTCCGGCAGACCGGATCTGGAATACAACGTCGCATACCCGCGCGCCCGCGTGGGCCAGTTCGACGTGGACCTGATCCGAGAGTTTTTCCAGGGATTCGCCAATCATGCATTTGCCACCTTGCATATCGACAATCTGCGCGGGAGAAATGCACACCATATTGCCGAATCGATCTTCAAGGCATTCGGCCGCGCGCTGCGCGCGGCTGTTGCGAGTGATCCTCGTTTGATCGATTCCATACCATCCACCAAGGGGACGCTGTAGTCAGATGGCGCACGTCGCGGTCGCCGATTTCGGTACCGGCAATCTGAGATCGGTTTACAAGGCCATTGAGCGGGTCGCCGACAAGCGTACCCGTGTATCGGTAACCGCGAAACGCTCCGAACTCGAGCTTGCCGACCGCGTGGTGTGGCCCGGGCAGGGGGCCATCGGTACGTGCCTCAAGGTGCTCGATTCCCTTGACCTGAGGGAAACTTTCGAAAGGCTGCTCGACAACCGGCCGTTGCTCGGTATCTGCCTGGGTTTGCAGGCCATGTACGAGTACAGCGATGAAGGCGGAGGTGTTGAATGCATCGGCGTGTTGAATGGAAAGGTAAGACACTTCGACGGCGCCGGCGGCGGCGAATTCACGGATCCGGTAACCGGTTTGCGGCTCAAAGTCCCGCACATGGGATGGAACAACGTGACCCAGACCCGGCCCCACCCTCTGTGGCGCGGCATAGCGCAGGGTCAACGGTTTTACTTCGTACATAGCTACTGCGCCCATTCCGGCGATCGGACTCAAGAATACGCAACAGCGGAGTATGGTGATCGATTTACCGCCGCGGGGGGGGCAAACAATTATTTCGGGGTGCAGTTCCATCCCGAAAAAAGCCACAACGCCGGTTTGCAGTTGATCAAGAATTTCGTGGAGTGGGACGGTTCGGTGTAGACCGGCGACCCGCAACGTAATCCAGCAATTCACTGGGAAGACCTATGCTACTTATACCTGCGATTGATATCAAAGACGGCAAGTGCGTGCGACTGCGCCAGGGCGACATGGGAGACACCACCATATTCGACGACGATCCGGTCAGGGCGGCGCGGCGGTGGGTCGAGGCGGGCGCCGAACGGCTGCATATCGTGGATCTTGATGGCGCCGTGGCTGGAGAGCCGGTCAACGCGGATCTGGTGCACCGGATCGCGGAGGAGTTCCCGGAGCTGCCCATCCAGCTCGGCGGGGGCATACGGGACGAGGATACGGTGGAGGCATATCTGAATGCGGGCGTTCAGTACGTCATTCTAGGCACCAAAGCCGTAAATGAACCCCATTTCGTCAGCGACCTCTGCGTCGAGTTCCCCAGGCACATCATCGTAGGCCTCGATGCAAAGGATGGAAAGATTGCTGTCGACGGTTGGTCGAAGCTGTCCAAACACGACCTGATCGATCTTGCCCAGCAGTTCGAAAACGACGGTGTAGAAGCCATTCTGTACACGGATATCGCTCGTGACGGCATGCTGACCGGCGTCAATATCGAAGCGACCAGGGAGCTCGCGGAGGCCGTCCGCATACCCGTTATTGCCGCCGGTGGATTGACCAGTCTGGACGACGTCAAAGCGGTATGTGAGATCGCAGACTCGGGTATCATCGGTGTGGTTACGGGCAGGGCGATATACGAAGGGACGCTCGATTTTGCTCAGGGCCTGGAACTTGTGCGCAAATACCCTCAAGCGTCCGCCTGACGATCTTGGGTCTTGCGAAACGAATCATTCCCTGTCTGGACGTAGACGCGGGTCGCGTTGTCAAGGGTGTACGGTTCGTCGACATCAGGGACGCCGGTGACCCGCTCGAGGTCGCTGCCAGGTACGATCAACAGGGCGCGGATGAAATCACCTTCCTGGACATCACCGCCAGCTCGGACGAGAGGCAGACGATGGTCTCGGTGGTCGAACAGGTCGCCGGCCAGGTGTTCATTCCGCTAACGGTGGGCGGGGGGATAAGGGTGCTCAAGGATATTTACACGATGCTGCACGCAGGTGCAGACAAGGTCTCCATCAATACCGCCGCAATCCACCGTCCCGAATTCGTCCGCGAGGCGAGCGGCCACTTCGGGGCGCAATGCATCGTCGTCGCAATAGATGCCAAACGGTCGGCTTCCGAGGGAAGGCGAACCTGGGAAGTATATACGCATGGCGGAAGGCGGCCGACCGGGAGAGACGCCATAGAATGGGGGCGAACGATGGTGGACCTCGGTGCCGGCGAGATCCTGCTGACGAGTATGGATCGGGACGGTACACGCGACGGTTTCGACCTGGAATTGACCCGGGCCATGGCCGATGCGGTATCCGTGCCGGTCATCGCTTCCGGTGGCGTAGGCAACCTCTCGCACCTGGTTGAAGGCGTGCTACAAGGCGGTGCGGACGCCGTACTTGCGGCCAGTATCTTCCATTTCGGTGAATACACCATTGCTCAGGCCAAACGGGCCATGGCGGAAGCCGGCATCGAGGTGCGCGAATAGACAAGAGACGCGATACTGGCATATGTTTGGCGGTTCGATTCCCGGGACTGCTGCCCGCAAACGCGCTTTTTGACATGGTTACGATATGACTGCTGACTGGTTGGAACAAATTAAATGGAACGAACGGGGACTGGTGCCGGCGATTGCCCAGGAGGTGGGCAGCGGCAAGGTCCTCATGGTGGCATGGATGAACCGGGAGGCGCTGTCATTGACCGCAACCAGCGGCAAGGCGGTTTACTGGTCGCGGTCCCGCAATAGGCTGTGGCGGAAGGGGGAAGAATCAGGCAACGAACAGATCGTCCAAGAGTTGAGGACGGATTGTGACAACGACGTGATATTGATCCAGGTGGAGCAGATCGGTGGCATCGCCTGCCATACGGGCCGGCATAACTGCTTTTTTCGGAGACTGGAAGATGGCGGGTTCAGGGACATTGAACCGCAGTTGAAGGACCCCGATACCATTTATGGTGGATAGATGATACTTTAGAAATGGACATTTTAGACAAACTGTCGGAGGTGCTCGAATCCCGCAAGGGCGGGGACCCGGAAAAATCATATGTTGCCGCGCTGTTCGAACAGGGGCTGGAAGCCATATCGAGTAAAGTGGAGGAAGAATCCGCCGAGACCATAGCGGCGGCCCTCTCCGGCGACAACGATAGATTGATCTATGAAACCGCAGATCTCTGGTTTCATTCGATGGTGATGCTTTCTTACCAGGGATTGGGTCCACGGCAGGTGATGCAGGAATTGAGTAGACGGTTTGGCGTATCCGGTCTGGCAGAAAAAGCCGGCCGGGATGATTGATTAATTAATCGGAGAAATTTTATGGGCATGGGTGGAATCAGTATCTGGCAGTTGCTGATCATCTTGTTGATCGTGGTTTTATTGTTTGGCACGAAGAAATTGCGCAATATCGGTACGGACCTCGGCGGTGCAATAAAGACATTCAAAAAGACGATGAAGGAAGATGAAGGTGGAGAGCAAAAACAGATAGAAGGAGATACGAGCGAAGCGGTCGAAGGCGACGCTTCTTCCAATGTGGAAAAGGTCAAGACAGAAGAAAACAAAGCGTAAATCCAGTCTTTAAGCCCCTATGTTCGATATTGGCTTCTGGGAGCTGAGCCTTATCGCGGTCATCGCTCTGCTGATCCTTGGCCCCGAAAGGTTGCCCCGGGCCGCGCGCCAGGCGGGACTCTGGGCTGGAAAAATGAAGAGAATGGTGAACGACGTCAAGTCGAACATCAATGAAGAGCTGCGCATGGAGGAACTGAACGCTCTAAAGCAGGCGGGTCAGGAGCTGAAAAACGATCTCCAAAGCACTCAGAAGGAACTGGGCTCGGTCCAGCACGAGATCAAGCGGTCGGTTGAGGAAATTTCGAAAGAAGCCGAAAGCGTGGATCTCGTTTCCGCGATCAATGAGTCAAATCCGTCGGCGGAGAGCGATGCTGGCATAAGCCGGTCGGCTGCCGCAGCCGGCGGTAACGGTGACACCGTGCCGGGCAATGCGTCAAAAACAGCCTCGAACGACACGTCGGTGCACGCCGTCAAAAAGACGGCCGAGCCCAATCTAAAGAAAGATGAATCCGGGCAATCGAAGCAGGCCGGATCGCCGGCGAAGGGAAAGGCCGGCAGCAAGGCGAAAAAGACTAAGAAATCCGCTAAAAAAAGCGAAAAGGTCAAGAAAGAAGAGGCCTAGACCGGCCTATTACACGATGGAAAACGAGTCAACCAAGGAAACCTTCATATCGCACCTGGTCGAGCTGCGAAACCGCATTTTATATTGCCTGGGTGCCGTTTTGATCGTGTTCATCCCCATGGCGATTTTTGCCAACGACCTGTACGAATATTTCGCGGCACCGCTGATGGCGGTACTTCCTGAAGGCAGTACGATGATATCCACCGAGCCCCACGGGCCGTTTTTCGTTCCCTTCAAGCTCGCCTTTGCCGCCGCCGTGGCGGTAACCGTGCCGTATATCCTCTACCAGATATGGGCATTCGTGGCGCCTGGTCTATACGAAAATGAGAAATCTTTGGTGCTGCCCGTCATCACGTCGAGCACGATTCTGTTTTACCTTGGTATCGCGTTCGCCTATTACGTGGTGTTTCCCATTATTTTTCTGTTCTTCACCAGCACGGCACCCGAGGGGGTTGCCGTGATGACCGACATCAATGCCTACTTCGGCTTTTCGCTGAAACTTTTTTTCGCGTTCGGGGTTGCCTTCGAGGTGCCCATCGCGACGGTCATCATGGTCCGCACTGGAATGACCACACCGGAAGCGCTTGCGACTAAAAGACCGTATATCGTCGTTGCCGCATTTGTCGTTGGCATGCTGATGACGCCGCCAGACATCTTCTCCCAGACGCTGCTGGCGCTGCCGGTCTGGTTACTGTTCGAGATCGGTCTGTGGTTTTCAAGGCGCATCAAGACGAGGCAGAACCTGGCGGAGGCGGAGGAGGGATAGCCCATATTCCCCATCAGGCGCCTATGGAAGCTCGTTTTAAATTGACCCCGTCCCGATGCCGGTTCCTGGTGCTGGTCTGCCTGCTGTTACACAGCTATGCAGCCTCTGCCCTGACCAACCAGCTTCAAGACCACCCGTCTCCCTACCTGGCCCTCCACGGCAGCGATCCGGTCGCCTGGCAGGACTGGAATGCTGCAGCCGCCGATCTCGCCCGGGAGCAGGAGAAGCTGCTCTATATCTCTGTCGGATATTTCTCCTGTCATTGGTGCCACGTTATGCAGAAGGAGAGCTACAAAGATCCCGCCATAGCGGAGTTATTGAACGAACATTTCATTCCCGTGAAGGTCGACCGAGAACTGGAACCGGCGTTGGATGCGCGGTTGATCGATTTTGCGCAGAAGACGCAGGGGCGGGCCGGCTGGCCGCTGAACGTATTCCTGACCCCCGAGGGACACCCGTTGTACGCGGTTCTGTACATGCCGCAGGACAGTTTCAAACAGGTTCTCGCCAAGCTGCAGGCGCTTTGGGAGAAAGACCGGCAAAATCTGATGAAACTCGCCGCGAGGGAAGCGGAATCCGCAATGGGACCTGGAGAGCCTACGCTCGACGGGATCAACGTGGATGCGCTGACCAGCGCCGCGCTGTCACAGGCGGTCAGCATCGCGGACACGCTCGAGGGCGGATTCGGGCAGTCCATGAAGTTTCCCATGGCGCCCCAACTCGAGTTTCTGATGGAACGGTACCGCGAAAAATCAGATGAGGCGCTTGGGGCGTTTCTCAAACTAACCCTGGATGGAATGGCGAACAATGGCATGTATGACCATATCGGGGATGGATTTTTTCGCTACTCGACGGAGCCCGGCTGGGGTACGCCGCATTTCGAAAAGATGCTTTACGACAATGCACAGCTGGCCAGTCTCTATCTCCGTGCCGGCAGTACGCTCGATGTTCCCGGATATACCGATGTCGCGATCCGGACGCTCCAATTCATGATGCGCGAAATGACCGCAGAATCGGGTGCCATGGTCGCATCTTTTTCAGCGGTCGATGACAAGGATGTGGAAGGCGGCTACTACCTGTGGCAACAGGCGGAACTTTCTAGGGTGCTGGACGCAGACGAACTCCGGATCGCCGAGCTGGCATGGGCATTGCGCGGTCCGTTGGGATTCGAAGCGGGGCATCTCCCCAAACAGGGCCTGCCACTGCGTGAGATCGCGGGGCAACTGGGCGAATCCGAATCAGATGTTGCTGACCTGCTGGAATCCGCGCGTGAGAAGCTCTATCTGGCCCGGTCTTCGCGCGTCCTGCCGGTGGATACGAAACTGCTGGCGGGTTGGAATGGCCTGGCGCTTGCGGCGTTTTCCGAAGCGGCATCGGCGGTCGGGAATGACGATTACCGTGAGCATGCACGGAGAATACGCGACTACATCATGACCAGGTTATGGGACGGCGAAGCCTTGTACAGGGCCGTGGACGGAACGCGGCAACTGGGCAGGGCCTCGCTCGAGGACTATGCGTATGTGGCCAAAGGACTCTGGGCGTGGGCCAGGTTGACTGGTAACCCGGATGATTTCGGGGATGCAAGGGACGTCATGGTTCAGGCCTGGAAAAGATTCTACGAGGGAGGGTGGCGCATGGGTGAGTCGAGTCTGATTGCGGAGGAGCCTCCCAGGGACTTGATTACGGACGGTCCCATGCCATCCCCGGCGGCCCTCGTCATTCGGATTACCCTTCTGCTTGCCGGTCTTCCAGGTTTCGAGGACCTTGAAAAGCGCGCCCTGTCGGCGCTGAACAGCGGTGCGGAACAGCTCGACGGGAACTGGTTTTGGCACGTATCTCACATTCAGGCTCTGCTGGAAGCCAGCCGGGAGTC
>JAHEIO010000264.1 GCA_024639325.1 Gammaproteobacteria bacterium | reverse complement strand
GTCCAGCCGGTTTTCCACGGGTCGGAGCCCGCGACCGCAGCCCCGGCATACGCGGCCACGCAGACAGGTGGGGTGATATTCGAGTCCTGGCTGAACCAGTAGACGATCATGTGTGCCGCAATGAGCACAACGCCCATTTCCATCAACGGCGGCACCGCCAGCACGGCAACGATCAGGTAAGCGGCCGTGACCGGCACGCCCATGCCAAGCACCAGTGACGCCAGAGCGATCAGCAAAATAGCAATCAGCAAGTTGCCATCGGCAGCTGAAATGATGATGTCGGAGAACTTCAGACCGATACCGGTCAGCGAGATCGTGCCGACGATCACGCCGATCACACCGACGGTTGCGCCGATGATCAGGGTGTTGCGTGCGCCCGTCTGAATGGCCTCCCAGATCTCCTTCGGACCCATGCGCGTGTCCTTGCGCACCCAGCTGACAGCGATACAGGAAAGGGTCGCCCAGAAGGCCGAGAATCCGGGCGAATACCCCATGACCATCAGTATCGTAATGATCACCAGCGGTAAGGAGAAGTACCACTCCTTCTTCAGCACCTCGGTCCAGTGCGGCATGTCCGGATCGTCGAGGCCGCGGATATTGTGCTTTTTGGCCTCGAAATGGATCATGCAAAATACGGAATAGAAATACAGGAGCGCCGGGAATATCGCGATCAGCATGATGTGCGAGTACGGCGTCTCGGTCAGTTCCGCCATCAGGAAGCCGCCGGCGCCCATGATCGGCGGCATGAACATACCGCCGATTGACGCGGACGGCTCGATAGCGCCGGCCACGTGAGGCCGGAATCCGGCTCGTTTCATCAGGGGAATGGTGAAAGCGCCGGTCGACACCGTATTTGCTATCGCACTGCCTGACACCGACCCGAATAACGCGGACGCGACGACCGCAACTTTCGCCGGGCCGCCCGTGCTACGCCCGGCTGCCGCCATCGGCAGGTCAATAAAGAAACGGCCCGCCCCCGATTTGTGCAGGAAGGCGCCGAAGAAAATGAACAGGATGACGTAGGTCGCCAGCACGTTGGCCATGACACCGAATACGCCGTTCGTCGTCAGGTAGAGCGATGTTGCGAGGCGCTCGACGCCGAACCCGCGGTGCGCGATCATGTCCGGGAAATACGGGCCGAAGAGCCCATAAACAATCAGTATCAAGCCAATCAGCGTCATGGACCAGCCCAGCACCCGGCGACAGACCTCGAGCGAGATCAGGATCCCGGCAATGCTGATCAGGGCGTCCAGTTCCGTTTCGGCACCGGCTCTGTAGTTGAGGGCCTCGAACTCATGGATCCAGTAGTAGACCAGGGCCGCACTTGTGACCGCGAAAACAACGTCGGTCAGGACCGGGCTCTGCGGAAATTTCTGTTCCAGCCGCCGATCGACCAACAGCATCGCGCCGCCGATGATCGGCGACCCCAGCGCCATGAACCAAAGCGCCGGCCCCATGGACGCCACGGCCGCGCCGGCACCCGATTCACCCCAGGTATCGCCAAAGGCCAAGAGTGCCTCGTGGAACGCGACAACATCCGGATAAAAGAGCACCGCTGTAGCGGTCGTGGAAACCAGCGCGCCTACTATCAGAGCAAGCAGATACCGATACCAGGTGTCGCCCGACGGGTACAGGAGGAAGACCAGTACGAAGGTAATCAGCACATAGACGCCACGATGATACTGAGTCGCGACACTGGCGAGGCCGGCGGTGTAGAAATAAAACAACACCATGCCACCGCCAAGAATGGCTACCAACCAGTACCAGAAGCCGGTCGGTGACCGGCCGCTGGCGGCGTCTTTCTCGAGCAGTTCCTGGACTTTTTGCTTCTGTTCTTCGTCCAGTGCGTCGAGGCCTTTGTCTTCGGACGCTGTCATTCCAGTTCCCCCTCCTGAACCGCGAACGATCTTGTTCCTCGTTCTATCGGGCGCTCTGCGCTTCCGTAACTTCCAGTCCCTTCGACTTCCAGAACGTCTCGGCGCCGGCGTGGATCGGGGTAACGATACCTTGCAGGCCCTTCTCTACCGACATGGCTTTTGCCGTGCTCTTGACCTTGACCATGTATGCCAGGCCTTCCTTGGAGTAAACGTCGGCTAGCGCGGCGTCAACAGTCTCTGGCTTGACGTGTTCGCCGGCAACCCAAAGTGCCGAATCCTGGAACGAAGCAACGTCGTAATCGACGCCGCTGTAGGTCCCGGCCGGAATCGTCAGCTCCGTGTAGAAAGGATAGTCGTCGAAAAAGCCCGCTTCCTGGCCAGCTTCGACAACACCCAGAATCTTGATCTTGTTGCTGGCTGCGGCCTGGATCACCGAGGAATTCGGAAAACCGGCGAAGACCCAGAAGGCATCGATCAGGTTATCGCCGAGCGCCGAAGCGGCCTTCGAATAACCGAGAAACTCGACGTTCATCTTGTCCCACAGGCCGAGCGATGTGAAGTAGCGTTCCGCGGCGCCCGCCGCACCGGAGCCCGCACCGCCGACAGCAATACGCTTACCTTCCAGATCGGCGACCTTTTCGATGCCGCTGCCTGCCTTGACGATCAGGTGAGCCGGAGCGCCGTACAGGAAGGCCAATGCATGGACGTTCTTGTACTCGCGGGTATCGTTGGTGAGACGGCCTACACGACCCAGGTAGGTATCACCCGAGTAAACGATACCGAAGTCTGCCTCGCCGGAATTGACGCGCCGCAGATTCTCGAGTGAGCCTGCCGATGCTGTATTCGAGACTTCGACATCGGGAATGTTCTTCGACAAACGGATCGCAATACCGTTTGAAAAATATTGAAAGGTGCCGCCTTCGGGACCGCCGGAGAATGCCAGGCGATCTTTGCCGAGGGCATTGCCGCCTGTCAATGTAACCGCGATCACAGCCAGCGCCAGGACCCACCGATTTCGAATGATGCTCATTTTCCAAACCCTCTCTTATGAATGGTGTTGGTTCTGGGGCCTTGCAGCTCAGCCATGGCAAGCATTGGTGGCAACCGTT
>JAHEIO010000263.1 GCA_024639325.1 Gammaproteobacteria bacterium | reverse complement strand
GGCGCCTGATCCTGGGGCGCGTAGAGGGCGCCGAGCCCGGCGATGCCATGGAACACACGCAACGCACGAAATATTACGACCGGTTCGACCCGCGTGCGCGCTACGGCTATGAAGCCTGTACTACGTCCGAGCGGATGTCTTTTCCCAAGCCCGGTTTCGGCATGGGTTACGGCGGCATGTTCCTGGATACCAAAGGACGCGCACTCGCGGGTGATCGCTCTTACGTGATCAACGTACCCGCGAACCCGCCGGTCGAGCTTTTCTGGGCGATCACCATCTACGACGTGGATACGCGTGGCCTGATTACGAGCGACCAGCAGCGGGCGGAGCGCGGATCCGTGCATGCAGACGTCAGAACCAATGCGGACGGCTCAACTCCGATTTATATTGGCCCGGAAGCGCCAAAGGGCTGGGAAAACAACTGGATCAAATCCGTTCCGGGGCGTGCCTGGTTCCCGTATTTCCGCTTCTACGGCCCGACCGAGCCTTTCTTTGATCAGAGCTGGAAACTGCCGCCGGTCGAGGAGGTCAATTTCGCGAAAGTCGCCGGGTAACAACCAGCGATGTTGATAGCGCTATCGGGTTCGATAGCGCTATCAAGTCGCCGAGACGACGGAAGACAACATGAAGGTCTTCAGCAAGACAGCGCTGCTGTCACTGCTGCTGGTGTACGGCACGGCGACGGCGCAGGATCTCGAGCCCAGGCGCTGGTCTCATTTACCGACTGGCGTCAATTTCGTCGGAACAAGACCTGGCGGCCAGGCGAGATCGAACTGGTGTAATGAGAGTGAGGAGTTAACCGGTTTCGGCGGACGGTATTCCGCCGCCGCTGAAACCGACCCTTTTGCGGCACAGAGGGAGAAGACAATAGGAGGCGCCTCATGAATTCGGGTTCCACGATCAGGCTTCTCGCCCTGACGATTGTGCTCGCCATGGCTGCATCTCCGCTGTGCGCGCAACAAGACGGGTCGGGCAGGTTCGCAATGGGCGACAAGACCGTACCGGTCACTGTCAAGAACTTCGCGCGCGCCGAGTCCGACCGGTACTTCGGCAACACGGTCAAGCTCGGCGGCTTCGGCAAGCTCTACCACTACCGGGCGCCGACGCCAATCGAGAAGCAGGTGGTCGTGCGCATGAACCGCGACACACTGTACTCAGGGGGTGTGTTCGACCTGGACGCCGGTCCGGTCACGATCGCGCTGCCCGATACCGGTAAGCGCTTCATGTCGTTGCTCGTCATCACCGAGGACCACTACGCGCCGCCGGTGGTCTACGCGCCGGTCACCTCCACGTTCGATAGGACGCAGGCGGGCACGCGCTATATCATGGTCGTAATCCGCACCTTCGCCGATTTCAACAACCCAACGGATATCAAGGCCGCCAACGCGCTGCAGGACAGGATCGAGGTCAAGCAGGCGAGCATCGGCACGTTCGAGGTGCCGAACTGGGATCCCGTATCGCTGGGCAATATCCGCGATCACCTCGCTGCACTGGCGGCGATGAGCGGCTGGACCACGGAGCGGCGGATGGGCGCGAACAGGAACGACGTCGATCCGGTCTTCCACCTGATGGCCACGGCCACGAGCTGGGGCCTCAACCCGCCGGAAGCCGCGGTCTACAGCGTTGTGTTTCCCAAGGCCAACGACGGCAAGACCGTGCACAAGCTCACGGTGAAGGACGCGCCGGTTGACGGGTTCTGGTCGATCAGCGTCTACAACGCCAAGGGTTTCTTCGAGAAGAACCCTCTCAACTCCTACTCAATCAACGGTGTCACCGCCAAGCCCGGCCCGGACGGTGCATACACGATCCAGTTCGGCGACTGCACGAAGGGCACGCCGAACTGCCTGTTCACGCCTGCCGGTTGGAACTATTCCGCGCGCCAGTACCGCCCCCGCAAGGAGGTCATCGACGGGAGCTGGGTGTTTCCGCAGGCCCAGCCGGTGAAATGAGAAGAGTCAGGAAACCAATCCAATGAAACCATGCATGTCGATCTGTTTGACGATCCTCGCGGCTTTCACAGTCGCACCGACGTTACTGTTTGCGGCCGAGCCTGTCACCGTCGACAACTTTGTCCGGGCTGAAACCGATTTTTATCTGCAGAAACGACAGGCGGCGGGCTATTTCGGAAAACTCACGCACCTGCGCGAACCCGTGGACATCGATCAGCAGCCGGTTGTCAGAGCCAACCGCGACACGTTGTATTCCTACGGCGTCTTTGATCTCACCTCCCCTGTAACCATTACGCTGCCGGCATACGACGACCGCTTCCAGTCGATCCGTGTCATCAATCAAGACCACTACATCGTCTACGATACGACCAAGCCGGGCGCATATCGGCTTAACATGGAGAACGTCGGTACACGATATGTCCATGTCAATGTTCGCACGCTGGTGAACCCGGATGAGCCTGCAGATGTGAAGGCGGCAAACGCACTTCAGGACAAGGTCGTTGTCTCGCAGGAAAGTCCCGGAGTCCTCGACGTGCCTGACTGGGATCAGGACCGCCTGGCAGAACTGCGCAAGGCCATTCTTGGCCTGGGACCGTTTGTGCCGGACAGCAAAAAGATGTTTGGTACCAAGGCGGAAGTGGACCCGGTCAGGCATCTCATCGGAGCGGCTGGCGGTTGGGGTGGGGGACCGCCTGAAGCTGTGATGTTCCTCGTAATCTACCCGGAAAAAAACGACGGAAAAACTTCATACACCCTGACCGTCAAGGATGTCCCTGTCGATGGGTTCTGGTCCATCAGCATTTACAACGCTGATGGCTTTTTTGAGAAGAACCCCTTTAGTGGCTACTCCCTGAACAATCTCACGGCAAAGCCTAATGCGGACGGAAGCTTCACCTTGCACCTTGGCGGCGACCCGCGCCAGGAGAACTATTTACACATTTCGAGTGGCTGGAATTACATCGTCCGTATGTATCTTCCGAGAAAGGAAGTAATAGACGGCACCTGGAAGTTCCCGAATCCCGTAGCTGAAGAGGTAGTCCGTT
>JAHEIO010000262.1 GCA_024639325.1 Gammaproteobacteria bacterium | reverse complement strand
GATTGTCGAAATCGACGCTGTCGATGCGCGACCGGACAATACGGGTCACGGGAAAACTGTGCTGTGTCAAGGCTGAATCCATCGCAGTGCGTGAGCCGGAATTGTATGAAATAAACCAGTGCAATGCATTAACGCGCCTATTGCAACAGTAACCCGAGCTATGACGATCGATCTTGCCCGATTAGGGTATAGAATTTCCGGGCAGCCTTTAACAGAGAGATCGATATGCTAAAACCTGTAAAACCAAGGGGCCGGGTGGTCGCGGTGCTGATCAACCGGGACCGTGACAGCTCTCTCGCGAGTACCCGTCTACAGAGCGTCAATGTGTCTTATTCCGGATTCGAGGGGGAAGCCCATGGCGGACTGACGCGTAAGTCGTGTTCGAGGGTCAAACTCCAGTACGAACCGGGTACCGAGATTCGAAATACGCGCCAGATTTCGATCCTGTCGGAGGAAGAACTCCGGCAGATTGCGAGTAGCATGGAAATCGGCCATCTGGAGCCGGAGTGGATCGGCGCCAACCTGCTGATCACGGGCATCCCGGAATTGACACTGCTGCCCCCATCTTCCCGTCTGCTCTTTTCCGGCGGGGTGTCGATCGTCGTGGACATGGAAAATGGACCCTGCAAATTTCCCGGTGAGATCATCGATGAACATTTTCCCGGATGTGGAAGACGCTTTGCCAGGGCCGCGCAGCATCTGCGCGGTGTGACCGGGTGGGTGGAATGCGAGGGCGTTCTATCCGTCGGCGACGAGGTCAGCCTGCACATCCCCGTCCAGCCCCGGCATCCGCGCTATACGGGCGAGCGCAAATATTGAACCCAATCGGCCGCATTGATATGGCCTGAATAATTCGGTACTGTCGCCGCCCGCTTCACATGGGTTCGTTAGTTATGGCGCAGTACGTATACAGCATGCACCAGGTTGGCAAGATCGTCGCGCCCAAGCGCGAGATACTCAAGAACATTTCCCTGTCGTTTTTCCCGGGCGCGAAGATCGGCGTCCTGGGCCTGAATGGCGCCGGCAAGTCGACCCTGTTGCGAATCATGGCCGGTGTGGACACGGAGATAGAAGGCGAGGCTCGACCGATGCCCGGGATCAAGATCGGCTACCTGCCTCAGGAGCCGGATCTCGACCCGACAAAGACCGTGCGCGAAATCGTCGAGGAGGCGGTGTCCGAGATCAAGGCCGCGCAGGCGCGCCTGGACGAGGTGTACGCAGCGTACGCCGAGCCGGACGCGGATTTCGATGCGCTTGCGGCCGAACAGGCCAGGCTCGAAGCCGTGGTGCAGGCCGCCGACGGGCACAACCTGGAACGCCAGCTCGAGGTCGCCGCCGATGCGCTTCGACTGCCGGAGTGGGAGGCGTTAATCGCCAGGTTGTCCGGTGGTGAAAAACGACGGACCGCGCTTTGCCGACTGCTGCTGTCCGCTCCGGACATGCTGCTGCTCGACGAACCGACGAACCACCTCGACGCGGAGTCGGTCGCCTGGCTGGAGCGCTTTCTGCACGATTTTCCGGGAACCGTGGTAGCCGTCACCCACGACCGCTATTTCCTCGACAACGTGGCCGGCTGGATCCTCGAACTTGACCGGGGTTATGGCATACCGTACGAAGGCAACTATTCAGGTTGGCTCGAGGCCAAAGCCGCGCGCCTCGAACAGGAGGCAAAACAGGAAACGGCTCACGCCAGAGCCGTGAAATCCGAACTGGAATGGGTGCGTCAAGGCACGAGGGCCAGGCAGTCCAAGTCGAAGGCAAGGCTGCAGCGATTCGAGGAAATGCAGTCCAGGGAATTCCAGAAGCGCAGCGAAACCAACGAAATCTATATTCCGCCGGGGGACAGGCTGGGAGAAAAGGTCATCGAATTCAACGGGGTTGGTAAGAGATACGGCGAGCGGGTTCTATTCGATAATCTGTCGTTTATCGTACCCCAGGGCGCCATCGTGGGGGTGATAGGAGGTAACGGCGCGGGCAAGACCACGCTGTTCCGAATGATCATGGCAACCGAGCAACCGGATTCGGGGAACATCGAAAAAGGTGAATCGGTCAATATCGCCTGGGTCGACCAGAGCCGGGAGGACCTGGACGGTAGCAAAACGGTGTTTCAGTTGATCTCCGACGGTTCCGATGTCATCCGCATCGGCAGTTACGAGGTCCCGTCGAGAAACTATTGTGGAAGGTTCAACTTCAAGGGCTCGGACCAACAGAAGTTCGTCAAGGACCTGTCCGGCGGTGAACGGGGCAGACTGCATCTCGCACTGACGCTGAAGCAGGGCGCCAACGTGCTGTTGCTCGACGAACCTTCCAACGATCTCGACGTGGAAACCCTGCGCGCGTTGGAGGAGGCGCTGCTAAACTTCCCGGGCGCGGCGATCGTCATTTCGCACGACCGCTGGTTCCTGGATCGAATCGCGACCCATATTCTGGCCTACGAAGGCGAATCCAAAGTGGCTTTTTTCGAGGGCAACTACACCGAATACGAGGCGGACAGAATGAATAGATTGGGCGTCGAGGCGTTGAATCCGCATCGCGTTAGATATAAAAAACTGGCTTGATTTTGATCGGAAGCGGCGCGCTCGCCGCGATTCGCATCTGTCGGGATCAGCGCGAGGAGAGTCTCCTAAAAATAGAAACAGAACTTGCAACTACACATTCCAAAGGAACAGATCTATGAACGTTGACGAATTTCGAACGATGCTCGAACCCATAACTGATTTTATTTCCGGTCGGGAAATCTCTCCGGCGCTGGCGGATGAACTGAACCAATCCTTTCCACCTACCGGTGAGACATTCGCGGCCATCGAGGATGCCTGTCACGACGCAATCGAACAAGGGTGGATGTGCGCCCACGGGGCGGCGGGGCGGCGTTACGGCCGGGTCATCGAACCCGGCGGCGATACGGCGGGACTGAGCGTGGACGTGGTCGAACTCACCGATATCGTCGGCCCGCACCACAGTCACCCGAACGGCGAGGTCTGCATGGTCATGCCGGTCGACGAGCAGGCGAGATTCGA
>JAHEIO010000106.1 GCA_024639325.1 Gammaproteobacteria bacterium | reverse complement strand
CTGTTGCTCGTCATTATTCATCTGCGAGAGGTTAGTCCCGCAAGTAAACACCGCCTCAGGCCGCCTCGCGCCATTCGTAACGGTGATGTAATCTGCCTACTCTCGCCATCGCCACAACTTTTGCTGGTGTGTCTCCATTAAGCGAAGCGTGAACACGTTGGTAGTTGTAATAGTCTTTAAACTCGTTGAGTTTCCTCTCCAGATCGAACGTATTCCAGAAAAGAATGTGATCAAGATACTCTCTTCGAACGGTCCCTACTGAACGCTCCACAAAAGGGTGGGACACAGGAACTTCGGGGACCGCCTTGATTTCGTCAACCTCAAGCACGCGCAGGTTGGCCTGCCACCGGTGATATTCAAACAGTGGATCGTTATCCGAACTTAAGTATTCCGGCACTTGCTACCACCCGGCCCAAGCAGTTTGGCGAAAACGGTCAGTAGGTGTATCAGAAACAACGCGGTTCTGGTCTCCGAGGAAGATTGGGACTCCGTGCAGGAGACTCTCTACCTTCTATCCGTACCCGGAATGCGAGAATCAATCAAGGAGGGAATGAGCACACCAGTCGAAGACTGTACCGAGGCACTGGATTGGTGACTTGGCGTATTGTGTACACGAAACACGCTACGAGTGAACCCGTTGTAAAACGGACCTTGGCTATGAGCAATCGCTCAACTTGAGTGTACGGTCAGATACCGTAGGCCTGGCAGGCGGTGAACAAGGCCTCCACCGCTTTCGGATCTGCGGCAAAGGGACAGCCGACTTCACGCCGGTGTTCGAAATATTTACCGGTGCGCTGACTGCCAATCTCATCGGTGGCCAACCATACCGGTGTTCTGGCGCCCTCGTCCGGCGATTCGTGACCGCCAAAACCCAGGTTGCCGCTCAGCGTGGAGTTGACATCGCCGGGGTGGCATGCGTTGACCGTTATATCAAATGGCTGCAGACGTTTGGCGAACGCAACGGTGAGCATTCGGTTGGCCTGCTTGGATTGACGATAAGCGGCGTTGTTGTCATAAGGCCGGTGCTTGAACTCAAGATCTTCAATGTCGAGCCCACCCGCCCAATAACTCGCAACGTTAACGACTCGCGCGGGGATCGAATGTTTAAGACATCGGGTAAACGCTTCGACCATCCAGAAATAACCGAGCACATTCGTGGCAAACTGCCGTTCGATACCCTCCGGCGTACTTTCGCGACGCCGTGGGGTCACGGCGGCATTGTTCACCAGCACGTGCAGGGGTCCTGACCAACGATCCGCCAGCGCCTGGATCGATGAATGGCGTGACAAATCCGCAAGATCATAGCGAACCCGGGGGTTTCCGGTCGCGCGGGTAATTTGCGCAACGCAGCCGGCGGCTTTGTCTTCGTCCCGGCAGATCAATACCACTTCGTTACGCGGGTTCTCTGCAAGTTGACGCGCGATCGCCTCGCCGATGGCGCCCGTTGCCCCGGTCACCGCGGTGATGCGGTGATTGTCGGATTTCTGCTCAGTCATGGCCTAATGTCACGCGTTTTCGGGTGAGTTTTCAGTTTCGAGCGGGTCAGCGACTCTACGAGCGCACCCGTGTGGCGCCTGACTACAGGCTACCAAACCAGATCATCTGGTATTTGATAGTCCGCATAAGGATCGTCTTCCGCTGAAGTATTCGGTTCTTTGCTTTTGTTTTCAATAATGTAGGACGTATCGCGCTGAGCGATTTTTTCAGCGACTACTCTCGGCACCAATTCCACTTGATCGCCGTCAGAGATCGCAATAGCGATCTGGTTTCGAGCCAATTGCTTCTGCTGTTCCGCGGTGACGCGAATATTTTTGACTTTGCCGTCTACGGTGAAATGATAGGCAATCTCGCCTTCTGTTCGATTTATCTTGCTCGTGTCTATGAGTTGTTGAATTTGTGCACGGAGCGCCTTCTTCTCCACTTCCAGCTGCCGCAAGCGGTTCAACTCTTTGTCTCGGTTTGCTTTGTCGCGTTGCGCTTGCTCAACCTGCCGGGTGATTTCCGAGGCTTCGCCTCGTGCTTTCTTGGGTTTCTTATGTTGCTTTTGTTTCTGCTTGCGCACGTTTTTAACGGATTTCTCGTCCGTTAAACCGGCTGTCAACAATTGATCTCTGAGCGATTTCATATCTAATCTTCAGGGAAACTCTGATTCATTGTGTCATTGCGAGGAGCAGAGTGACGCGGCAATCCAGAAGTTCTTTCAGGACAGAGGTACTGGGTTGCTTCACTTCGTTCGCAATGACTAATTACCGAATTAATCGGAGCTTCCTTAGATCTGAACAATATTGAGGATACCGAAATTCTTGCTTTTCATGCGCGAAGTTCACATAACATCACCTCCCGTTTGGAAACACAAGCGTGTCGGTCCCGAAAATTCACGCGGCCTTCGGAAGATAGACATGGTGAAGGCCGTGGACGTCCGGGAATTCAACAATGTTGCAGGTGGAACATATAATAGAATCAACAGGCTCCTATTTTCGGGACCCACGGCATCGGCCCGCACGGTCTCCCTATTCGGTCACGACGCGCTAACAGCCGCCTCCGGACCGGCCGGCGTCTTCCCAGTTGCACTGGTAGGTGCCGTCCTCCTCGGGGTCCCAGCCTTTCTGTCCCGTGGAGCGGATTTCCAAACGCCCGGTTCCCTCCTGACTGCTGCCGGCGACCGGCAGGGCGCGGGCGACGAAGAGCGTCGTCGATACCGATGACAGGGTTAGCGCGTAGTAGCCGTCCGGGCTGAGGTTGGTAACGTTGATGCTGGCGAAGGTCGCCGCGTAGCGGTTGTTGTCGAAGTAGAACTGCTCCTGCTCGTTGGCTACGCGCTGCAGCGCGATCATGGCATCAGAGCGCCGGCTGCGTTCGATGTAATCTATGAAATTGGGAAGCGCGATGACGGCGAGTATCCCTACGACCCCCAACACAATCAACAGTTCGAGCAGGGTAATGCCGGCCGACCGCTCGCGTCGATCGACCGACCGTATGCGTCTGTTGCCCTGTGACCAACCTCGCCTGCGAGGGCCCAGGCTCACTGCAGCACTTCACGCCAGGATACGCGACCCTCCGGCAGTTCGAACCGGGTGACGTCGATAGTCTCGGTAATCTGCGTTCCGACTGTGGACACGTCGACCACGGGATCGCTGGGGTCCTCGATCGTATTCGTGTCTCCACCATCGAAGTAATCGGGGTCTTTGTATGACCGTTGCCACTCGTTGAAAGCAGAACACCCCCCTATTCCTTGTCCCTGGTTGTCCAACAATCCGCGAATATCGCTCGCCGCTGACCTGTCGCGGTCTATGCTGGCTCCGTTGACGTGCTCGTACAGTGCATCCTCATGGAACACCACATCGGTGTCGGCGTCCGCTGCTCGCACCGTGAATGATCCGCCGCGGTAACCCTCATTTTTATACGCAGGTCCCTCGGGATCCGGGTAAAATTCCCCCAGCCACGCGGGGGGATCCAGGTCGTCTATCCAATCCATCAGCTTATAAGGACAGTAATTTCTGCCAGCATCCCTGACGCGCAGCGCATTGATGTTGGTTATTTTGCTTACCAATACCCCAATGTGGCTCGCCTTGCAGGTGTGCGTATTGAAATCGGGCGCAGGGCCGACGAATTCAAATAAAATCTCTGGGTCACCTGCAACAAGATCGGGCGTACCATTGTAACCATCAGGGCGCGCACCTTTCAGGCATTGGTACCAGATGGTCACGGGCGGGGCTACACTCGCGACCTCAGGGGGGCATGTTCCTTCAGGCCATTCAGCAGTGGGTACGAATTCTTCACAACGATGGTCCGCCAACTGGTCCGTGTCATAGGAGTGTGGGTTCAGGATACTGAGCCTGACTACCGTCTCGACTCCCGCATCCAGCTCGAGGACACTGTCCATGAGCGCCTTGTCGGCACTCATCATACCGGTTACGTTCAAAAAGCATTCCGGCGATGGATCGGACGTTCCCTGATAACTCTCGTTTTCGCACCAGAAGGTATTCACGCTGGTGGTGACCTTGTTGCCCCCTGACTCCAGCATGTTGACGCCGTTGACGTTGTACTTGTCGTCGTACTCATGGGTGTGATCACGCTTGTTGCCTGCTCCCTCGACGTTTCCCTGGAAGGTGTCGTGGTCGAAATGCCCGCCGGCGGCGCCGGGATCATTGAAGATTTCAAGACCCGGCGTGGCGTCCTCATCGAACACGGACTCGAGGCCGTGGGTAATGAACACCGTGTCCTTTCCATCGGCGATGTTTGCGGGCACCGCTGCGGACACGACGCCCGTGTCGAGGAAACGGCCGACGGCTGGGACATCGACGGCCGCGGGACAATCGGCTTCTTCCTCGGGACATTCATCGGTGATATCCATGAACACGTCGTTCACGTCATCGAATAAACCGTCCCCGTTGACGTCGAGGAAGGGCTCATCCGGCGTGCCGCCGGTCAAAAAATCGACACCCACGAACCAGTTGCGATTAAAGTCCATCGTGGCCGCATCTGAACTCGTAAAGCTGACGCGGCCATTGTTCAGAGTGGCATTGGTCAGTACGCGCTCACCATCCATAAGCTTGACTTTCCAGCCCACGGCGTCCACCGCTTCGGTCGTTGTCTTTATGATCCGGAAAATGTTATTCGGGTTGGTCTGGTAATCCGCGTCATTCGGAGTGGCCCCGCTGGCCAGAATAGGTTCCAACTCGTGGACATCGAGGGCAGGATCGGTGCCGAGGCTGGACCCGTTGTCGAACACACCGAACATTCCGTTGGCATCGGCGAGGTTCTGATTCCTCCATCCCGTTCCGAAATACACGATCACTCCTCCGCCGTTGGGATTCGGTGTAACCAGCGGCCGGGTGGTAATGGGCAAGGGGTTGCCGCCATCCGTCACCTTGATCAGACTGCTGTCGGAAAACGCGATCGTGATGACGTCACCCAATCCCGTACCGGAGGCGGTAAAATCGAACTTCCAGAGATTACCTTCCGGATCGCCGGCGTACACGGCGTCCAGTTTTCCATCGCTGCCCACCCAGCCCGCGGGCGAGGACAGCCCGGGGGTGGTACTCCCCGTAATCGCGACTTTCTCGATCAGTGCCCCGGTGGCCAGATCGACAACGTACAGAGCCCTCTCGCCCGCACCCTGCCCGCTTCCGAATATTGCCGCCCAGGTACCGTCGTTCAATTGCCCGATTAGCGGCTCGGAAGTGGTCAGGCCGAGATCGGAGTCGTCGGAATCGGTGAATTCCCAAAGAAAGAGTTCCCGGGCAGCATTAGCCTCCTTGTCGCTGGGACCTATCGCGGCTATTGGATCGGTAACGTCCAGGGCAAATACCGTGCTGCCGCCGATTCCGAGCCCGCTCACCAACACCGTCCGCCAGCAATCGCTACCCGCAGCGCAGCCGGGAAACGGGCCGTAGGCATCACCAATCACCGGCGAGCCGTCGGCGAGAAAGGTTTCGCCATGGTTCTGGCTGGTTAGTGTTTTCAGGTCGTCGAGAAATTCCCTGGGGATGTAGGCGAATACCTCCTCGCCCCGGTCAGCGTCATCGACCTCACCGTCCCTGCCCGCCTTGAACGCGTGCATCATGGCGTCTCCGGCGCCGACGAATACGAGCGGCTCACGCCCGGCAAATGCGAGTTTGAACGAGTAGAAATAGTCGTCTGCCGTATAAAGGGAATTTGGTGGACCCAGGTATACCGCTGAACCGTGAACGGGATTTCCCATCACGGTGGTGCGCTGCCGGAGATCCGTGTCCCCGGCACCCTCGTTGTTATCCCAACCCCGAGTCCACTGAACGATTGGGTCGTCTGCAGCGCCGACATCCGTGACGCTGTTGATGTCGTTCTTCATGTCGTCGGTCAGGGCATCGTCGGCGGAATTATCCCACCAGAAACGCCGGCCACCGCTTCCATCCGAAGTAAATATGATGCGATCATCCGTGGCGCTGCCGCCTTGCCGCAGCGACTGGGCCGTGGTGGTCGATTTTGCCTGCCACCACGCGGTGACCGTAATGCTGCCATCCGACTCGATTACATCGGGCGTGAACGACCCGTCATCCACGAGTTGGCGGGCGATGAGGTCGCCTGCGAAATTTATTGGATCGAAGCGAACTTCGAACAGCGTGCCGCCGTTGGGGCTCAAATTGGATATGGACAGTGCGGGTGCGCCCATGAAACCGTAAATCCCGCCGGTACTCTGCGCGGCGGCCCAGGATACGAGCAGTAACGCAATCGATCCCGCGATCAGAGACTTGCGATAAGCGAAGGACTTCAAAATCCCCGGTTTGTTTTCGGTGGTCAGGTTGGACATGGCGCACCATCCGTTTTCATACATTTGCGATAGAGCGTTTGGACCTGTGTCACGGCTTTGCCGTTGGGGCCTTCGGCCCGGCCGGTCACTCGGTAGAGGATGACTATCTTGTCATCCTCTCCGGGAACGGGACGCCAGCCGAGATACTCGACGACGTATTTGCCGTTGTATGGCGTTACATCGAAAATACCCGGATCCGAGTCCCAGTTGATGGTGTCCACACCGCTGCTCATCGGCGGGGTAATATCAAGGGTGCAGCTTCCCAGGTCGGCAAGGCAAGTCGACACCGCACTGTTCCAGGCGGTTTCTCCGGCCAGTACGGTGCTTTCGGCATTCTGAAAAGAAACCTGCTTGAGTAGCGTATTGCGGGCCAGGAACATCTGCAGACTCGAGGAACCCATGGTGGTGACACCCACGACCGTCACTACCAGAAGGATGAGCAGCGTGATGGCCAGCACGGCGCCCCGTTGTCTGCATGGCGGATTTTGTCTGCGGCGCCGCGTCATATGCCCAGCCCAGACCAGTTCCGGATAAACAGGGTGTCCCGGAACACCTGGCGCCTGAACCCGTCGTTGAACGGGCCTAAAACCCGATCGCCCATCTGGTAGGTCCGGGTATTGGTGTAGTTGGATTCAAAGGTGTTGGCGCGCACCAGGGTTTCGACAATGATTGACATCACGCTGTCGACGTCACCGGGGGAGATTCCGCTATTTTCGTACCTGTCGACGCTGCCGTCTCCATCGGAGTCTAGACCGAAGGTCACCTGGAAATCCTCGACGTATTCGACCAGACGCTCAGTCGTCACGGCACCGCCCGAGATCACCTCGCGCACCAGCGAGGGTATGCCATCCCCCGCGGTTTCGGACCAGGGCCGGACATAATAGGCGTGGGCAAGGACCTCATAGGTGGCGGCCGGAATTTCCGCCACGCTGGCGGTGATGGTTCCACCGCTATCCGCCTTGGACACCGATCCCTCGGTCAGCGAGGTCCGCAGGTACAAATGACCGGGATGATATACCGTGACGGGGTTGCTCGATGCGCGTCTGATGGTCAGAATATCGGTGTTGGCCTTGTAATCGGCGTCCGGAACGCAAGGGTCGTACCCCGTATTGTCGTTGTTCACGGAAACGAAAGGGTTGGCGTAGTCCGTGGCCCAGCCGGTCGCACATTCTTCGCCAAGAGAGACATCTCCGGAGTTGGTGATGGTGTCCGGCGAATAATTCAATCCCCAGTAACCTGCCATCCGGACGTCCTCCCGCAGCAGATGCAGTGCCATCCGACCGTTCTCCTGAAGGTTGGCCATATTGTCCTGTGCGACATAGGCATGCTTGTTGTTGACATAGATGATGGTGACGGCGCCGGACAACAGCACACCGATGACCAGCGCAATCATGAGTTCTATGAGACTCAGACCTCGATTTGAAAAGGCACCGACGAATCGGGGAACGTTGCGAAAAATACTCATAATTGTGCCGTGATCGATACGCTTTTGACGTCGGCCACCCCATCGTCGTTGCTGTCCTCCACCCAGTTCACCATTACCGTTACGTCCGAACCGCTGACCGTGATCGCCCCGTTTCCGTTGGGCAAGATTGTGCCGTTGACGGTGTTCCAGTTGACCAGGTCGTAGGTCGCCAGCGCGGCGGCATCACAGGTGCCGCTGCCGCAATCGCTGCTGTAACTGGAAGGCAATGGATCCTGGACGTAGTTGCTTGCCGCCACGGCCGCCGGATTCGCCCGCATCCGGTCCACGATGTCATACGCCTGGGCGGTGGCCTGGCTTCGATAATAGGCCTTGTTGCCGAACTTGACGCCAAGGCCGTGGAGGGCCGCGATGCCCAGCAGGCTGAATGCGAGTATGACCAGCGAGACCATCACTTCGATCATTGTCACCCCGTGCATTTTTTGTCGACGATACATGCCGGTCAGCCGCATGAAACACTCGACGTCCTGACTTCACCGCGCTGGGTGATGGTTACGGCGCGACCGGTCTCACCAGTACGGCCATCGCAGATCTGAAAGGTAACCGGAAGGCTCGAGGCGATGACGCCTCCGCCGGGCAGGAAGTCGAAACCCGTGACGCCGTCCGGTCCATTGATAGTTTGATTTCCCTGCACCGCGGGGATGGTCCGAATTTCTTCATCTGTGCCCGAGTCGAAGGCGGAGTTGGCATTCACGTCCAGGTATACGACCAGGCCGGGACCCCATTCATCGGCCGCATCGCCTGAATCTATTGGGCTTATCCTAATCTGCTCGGTGCGCTTGATCGCTTCGATTCGCGCGGCGTAGGCCGCCCGAACCATATTATTGGTATAACTGGTGATCTGATTATTGAGCAGGATGTCACGGAAATAGGGCGCGGCGATTGCCGCGAGAACCGCGGCAACGACGACGGTGAACATCAGTTCGATCAGAGAGAATCCTTTTGCCGCCATGGGTAAATGGTCTCAGAAAATGACACCCAAAGTGTTTGCGGATTTGTAACAAATTGTAAAATACCAGATTTATCGTACAGATGGCGTTTATTAATCGATAAACGGAATATTTTTGTAGATATAAGGTATGTTTTGTCGGAAAATATAAAACCGGTTTCTGGCTAGCCCGCATGTCTCACCAGGATCCCGAGCGATGGCGCAGGACAGGTCTGTCGGGGCACCGGTCTGTTGCAATATGGGGGCTGCTTGTGCACCATTGCAAACATTGAAGTCGATGGATTTGTCGAAAAAACAGCCTGTCTTGGAAACGCCAATCCCGGCGCTGGCTGGTCCAGGCAACGCTGTCGCAACCAGCGCTTGGTCCCGTGGTCAGGGCCAGCAGCTTTCGGTGTTGTCCGCGCCGCCGCTGTCGACGACGTTCCTCACGTTGGTCGAGGTCAGCGTGAACACCGCGCAATCCGCATCCGATGCCTGGGTCCCCTGCGGTGTCGCCCGCGCCGTGAAAAAGGTGCCCGTGACCGTACCGATGATTGCCAGCTGATAGTACTGCTCGGGCGATACCGCCGGGTAGGGCAGTGACCCCAGGGCCGTGGAATAGGTCATGTTGTTGTTGCGGAACTTGTCCTGCAACGCCGCAATTTCCACCAGCGCGATCTGCGCATCGCTGCGCCGGCCGCGCTGAATGGATTCCACGAAGGACGGCAGGGCGACCGCAGTAATGATCGCAATCACAGCCAGCACGATCATCAGTTCGATCAGGGTAAACCCCGGTCCGCCTCGATTTTGGGCCCCGGAGGCCGCACCCCCCGGGGCTTCTTTGCCGTTAGATTTCATCATTGTCTCTGATTCCAATAAACACGTTCCGGCATCAGGTTACCGACACCCTGGCTCAACGCGCCCGCCCCGGTCGGCACCAGGCCGGTGACGCCCTCTTCCAGGAACACCGGCAGCAGTCGACCGGACGGTCCGGAACCCAGGCTTTGATAGCGGTCGGTGATCTGCATATCCGAGAGGCCGTTGAAGTCCGCAAACACCGGCGCACCGGTAAACAGGTCCACCGCGTACAGCCTCGAACTGCCGACAACGATACTACAAAGATCCTGTCCCGCCAGCAGCTCCGCCCCGGGCGGCACATAACTGCTGACGAAGACGATCCCATTGATCACCGTCGCCTTGGAAAATCCCTTCTCACCACCCAGGGTCCCCGCACCGAAATCGTGGTTGGCCTCCAGGTCGATGTACCAGCCATGCGAGGCCTGCAGCAGATCGATGGGCTCATCGGTGACCCCCGAATCATCGTCGGCAGTCAGAATCATGACGTCGGTGATGTCGTAAAGGTCGCTGTTCTGCAGCGGCTGATTGCAGCTCGCACCGGAATTACACATCGGATAATTCGTCGGTGCATTGGTGCCATCCAGCGTAATCGCCCCTTCGACCAGATAATCCCGCAGCATGTAAATGCGGTCCTGCACCGTATCACCGTTGGGCTCCGAGCGGTCGCCGCTGACGACCGTTATCGCATCGTAGTTCTGCGCGTCGGGCATGGTGAAGTACTGATCCGTCACCAGCGCTACCTCGGGTTCGTAGAAAAACTTCCGACGGTCCACTGCAGCGGCTCCGTCCGACAGCGCCGCAAGCCGCGCCGCCGTCGAATTGCTCAGCGGAACCGCAAGATCCACACGCCACACCTGACCGCCCACATCCGTGAAATACAGCCGGTTGGTCCGCTTGGACAGATCGGCGTCCACCAACGCAATGTCACTCGGAATACTGTAGAGCATATCCGACAGCTCCAGCGATGGATCCGGCTCGCTGCCCGATACCGGGCCTGACGCCGACCACAGCAACGACCCGTCATCCGCATCGACGATGTAGATGGCATTGCCAATCCCGTCGGCGCCAAAGGTGCCGCCGTCCTGGTTGGTATCGTAGCCGCCCGGAAACACCAGCGCCGTCACCGTGCCGCCGGACGTCTCGATCCGGGTCGGTTTGGCCGAGCCCCAGGATTGCCCCAGCTTGCTGAAATCAGCCGTGACGCCGCCTTCGATCCGCCAGATCAGCTTGGGCGTAATCTGACCCATCTGACCCTGCGAGGTGAGCTTGGCACCCGGCGTGACGTTGTACGCATAAATATTGCGTCCGCCTCGACGCATGGTGATGTACATGTGCACGAAGTCGTTGTCGCCTCCGTTCACCGTGCCGTCTCCGTTGCAGTCGTCCCCCGGTACGTTGACGGGATCGATGTCGCCGTCCCCGTTGCAGTCATACACCCGCACCGTCGGGTTGCCGTCCATGCCGTAAATGTGGTCGCCGCCGGCATTGGCCTTGAGATCCTCCTGGATGGCCAGCATGGCCTGGGGCACGATCATGAACTCCTCGACGCCGGTGTGCTCGTCAATGACCCGCACCCCGCCATTGTTGGTGCCAACAAACAGTTTGGCAATGGCCTTGTCCGGGTTGGGATCACCTACCGACTGCTCGAAGCAGGGGCTGCTCGAGTCGGCGACATCCGTCGACGTGCACGCCACGCTGCCGTAGGTGGCAACGGCGGGCCGGCTGTGCATGGGATCGGAAAAACCCCAGCGATCGTTGGCGGTCGACCCTACCGGCGCA
>JAHEIO010000033.1:32171-38214 GCA_024639325.1 Gammaproteobacteria bacterium | reverse complement strand
TAGCCACGGAGTCGTCAGAACCGGTTGACGCCGAAATGATCTCGAGTCGCAAGCTCAGCGCGGCCCGGGTGTTGATTGCCGAGGACAGCTCCATCAACCAGGAGGTCGCGAGCCAGCAACTTCGGGTCATGGGGTGCCAGGTCGATGTGGTTGACAACGGTGTCGCCGCCGTTCGCGCAGTCGCACAGACGGCGTACGATCTCGTGCTGATGGATTGCCAGATGCCCGAGATGGATGGCTATGAGGCGACACGTCATATCAGGCGCGAAGAGGAGGATAACAGCGGGTTTCGGTTACCGATCATCGCCTTGACCGCGAATGCGGTGAAAGGGGACCGTGAAGCTTGTTTGGCAGCGGGCATGGACGATTATATTGCCAAACCGTTCACCCAAGAGCAGCTGCGGACGGTGATGCTGCGCTGGCTGCCGACAGCGAAGTTCGCCAACGATACCGCCTCCAAGGCGGTGGGATCGTCGAAGGCTGCAGACACCGCGTATCCTCCGCTCCTGGACCAGGATGCCCTGCGCAGCATTCGGGAACTGGAGCGAAACGGGGCCAACGGGATGTTGGCGCGAGTGGTGCAGATGTATCGCGCGAGCGCGCCGCAACTGCTGAGCGACATCCGTAGAGGCGTCGACGAAGGGGACGTGGATCGGACACGCCGGGCGGCGCACACACTGAAGTCGAGCAGCGCTAATCTTGGGGCTACGGTCCTCGCTTCTTTGAGCAAACGGCTCGAAGATCAGGCCCGATCCGCCAACATGGCGGAGGTCAACGCACTCGCGGGCCAGATCGAAAGCAAGCTGGTGCAGACCCTGGACGCGCTGACGAGCGAAGTAGCAAGAGAACACGCATGATAACCGGAGTTTCACCGATCAATGACCAAGCGATCGCGCGTGCAACCTTCAGAATGCGATGGAAAGGCGCGGACGGGCAGTCCGAGCCTTTCCATGGCAGTGTCCAACCGCCGCTGTGCGTTCTAGTTCAAGACGCAGACTTCGCTTAACTATTCACCGTAGAGCTAATGATTCGGGCACCCGAAGCGCCTCAGCTGCCTGTCCCGCGCTCTGATGATCGGCCGGCGGACTCCGGACGAGCTTTTCACACTTCGGCCGCCATCTCTCAGGAGCTCCTTCGGCTCCGGCGGCACTTCGACGTGCATGTCGATGCGGTCGAACAGCGGGCCTGAAATCCCTCAGACCCTGAAAACGGACTGAATCCTGCTATCTTATAGTTATGCGCCAATACCGCCCATACGGGCCCTCAGGATCTTGTACGTATCCTTCTGTTCTCCAGCCCATCGGGAATAGCTAAGGCGGCTTATCTGGGGTGGTTTCCACTTGGTGTACTGCGTAGCTACAGTGGATTACGCCACCGAAGCGGTGACGAAGCTTTATGCGAGCGACCGCCGTCTTGCACCCGCGAATATGCCGCCCAAGATGAGTGACGAACAGCTAAGCGAGACGCCCCCGATCGCTGAGCGCACGATGCGTTTCCGTCGCGCACACGTCTGCGGCTCTGTCCGGAGCGCAGTGCTGGTGCAGGCCGCAATGCTGGGGGACGCATGCAAGTCCTGAGGCATATACGTTCCTCTGGCACCGTTTTCATTGCGTGATCGTCATGGCGCTGCTGAGTGCGATGGCCTTGCAGGAGTGGGTGGCCCAGTCCGAGCGGGATTACCTTCATCCTGTCAATAGGCGTTGCTATCTCTTCGGCATTCCGCTGGTCATAGCGTCGATTCTGGTCGGCATTGCGGCGCTCGCAGTGCCGTTGCTGTGGTGGCCCGCCGGGGCCCTGTTCGCGCTGGGATCGACGATTCAGCCTCTGGGCCATTGGCATGAGGGGAGGCGGCCGAGTTTCACGCACGACCCGCGTTTTCTAATTGTGGGTCTCGGCCGGTGTTTCTGAAGCTCGCGCCATCGATGCTGCGCCCGAGTCCGATTGGTGGGCTCGCGCCGCCTGCCGTGGCCACTCGCGTATTCGATGCGCAGGTGGGATTGTTGTATCGGCTGGCGCCGGCGTCGCTGCTGTTCTCGGTGGTCGCCGCGACCCTTGTTTGCTGGTTGCTAAGCGACGTTGTCGACACGACAATGCTGTTCGGTTGGTGGTGTCTCGGGCTGCTGCTGAACACCCTGCGTTTAGTTCTGGTGCGCGCATTTAAGCGTGTGCGGACGATTGCTGTGAACACCAAACGGTGGGCCTATCTGTTCATTGTCGGCGCGGGTCTCAACGGAATACTGTGGGGGATCTGCGCTGTTGTGTTGCTGCCCCGTGATCAGCCTGAGGTTGAGTTCGCGTTGCTCACGATTCTCGCCGTGATACCTGGCATTGCGTTCTCATCGATGGCCGCGATACGTGCCGCGTATCTGGCGTTTGTGATACCGTTCGTCGGCCCGCTCGCCGCCGTCATGCTGATCACAGGAGAGGGCAGTGAGCTCATTATTGGTGTGGCAGCTGTGGTCTTTCTGTGCGTGCTCTGGATCATCGCGAAACGCGGCGAGCAGGATGTCATCAGTACCTATGCGCAGCGATACGCAAACGAGGATCTGATGATCGATCTGCAGGAGGCCCGTGCTCACGAGCAGCAAGTGTCGCAGGACCTTGCCGCGGAAGTGCGCGAGCGACGGCATATGGAAGATCAGTTGCGGGTGGCGAAGGACGCGGCCGAGCAAGCTAGCCAGGCCAAGTCGCTGTTTCTGGCCAGCATGAGCCACGAGATTCGCACACCATTGAATGGAGTAATCGGCATGACGGATTTGCTGCAGCGGACACCACTGACCACCAAACAGCAGCGCTACGTAGCGATAGCCCAACAATCGGGCAATGCCTTGCTGACGATTATCAACGATATTCTTGACTTCTCGAAGATCGAGGTCGGCAAGGTCGAACTGGAATGTATCCCATTCGACCTCAGGCAGGTCGTGAACAACGTCCGCGACCTCTTCCTGGAAAGCGCGAAGAGCAAAGAGTTGGCATTCAGCTGCACAGTCGAGGCCAATGTACCGGCGTTGCTCTGCGGAGATCCGGCCCGCCTGCGACAGGTACTGACCAATCTTGTCAGCAATGCCGTGAAATTCACCGCCGCCGGCGAAGTACGGCTGCATGTGCAGCGGCACGAATCAACGGGGTCGCATCTTTGTCCATTGCGGATCACGGTCCGGGACACGGGCGTTGGCATGGATGAACAGGCGCGGCGCGATCTGTTCACTCCCTTCTCGCAGGCCGATAGCAGCACGACCCGGCGCTTCGGTGGGACGGGACTCGGACTGGCAATCACTCGGCAATTAGTGGAGCTGATGGGGGGCAGCATCGATGTGGACAGTCGACTCGGTGAGGGCGCCTGCTTTCGTATCGATCTCGAGCTCGGCATCGAGGACCGCGCGAACGCGGCCAGCTCCGCGGACGTCACTGCGCCTGAGGACGTGCCGCGCGATGGCGTCGTGTTGGTGGTCGAGGACAACCCAGTGAACCTGTTCCTGGCCGAGGCGATGTTGCAGGAGCTCGGCTGCCGAGTGTTGACCGCGGAGAACGGCGAACAAGCGCTGGCAAGGCTGCGTTCCCGAGAAGTCGACCTTGTACTGATGGACTGCGAGATGCCGGTGTTGGATGGCTACGAGACAACCCAGCGTTACCGCGAAGAGGAACGGAGACAGGGGCACTCCGGCGTGCGGTTGCCGATTGTCGCGATGACGGCCAGTGCGGTCCAGGGCGATCGCGAACGCTGTCTCGAGGTTGGCATGGATGATTACCTGCCCAAACCATTTGTACTAGCGGGGTTGCGCGATGTGTTGGCGCGCTGGTTACCGAGCGAACGTGCATTGAGGCCAAGCCTCCGATCGCAGGTCGGCCCCTGAACTCGGCCTTCGACGCGTCGATAATGATTGATATCGGGACCTGCACCGATTGTTGCGTATTCCGTATTCGTGGACCTTTTTTTCGATCCCGTCGCTTTCTCAAGTCTGTACATTAGCATCAGCTCCCGCTTATGGCCGGTGGACGGGCCTGCTTTACAACGTGCTCTTTAAGAAATCAGATCTTCACCGTCATCTTTACTGGTTCAATCAATACCTTGCGAGCACTCCTTTGGCTCAATGATTCCCAGGTTCTTGATAACATGGAATTTACCGTTCCTCGCCTGGGCGATGTACATGTTCATTCGAACGTGATGTTGACCAGGTACCATTTCAGCTGGACCACCCGGTCCGGCGTCGATCTTTGCGTGGTCCAATGCGTCGATGACATCTTGCTGATTTAACGAACCCGCCTCTCTCACGGCAGCCTCCCAGAGCCTTATACCCCGATACAGGCCTGTACACGCACTGCCGGCAGTGAACTGAGCGTCACCCGGATAATGCTCGTTATACCGATTGAGCAGATCCCGGCTGAATGGATCGTCGACTTCCTGGTAGTAGTCGAGGCAACCATATAGACCCTCCACATGAGTGGCCGGCACCAGGTTCAGGAAGTTCTCGTCGAAGTAGGTGCAAACGACGTGGCCGCCGCGCTGGGTAAATCCGGAGTTGTAGAGACCCACGAGAAAAGGCGTGAGCCCGGGCGGAACGATTGTATTGAATACCACTTCCGCGCCACTGGCAGTGATCTTTTCAATGGTCTCAACGTAGTCATTGTGGTCGAGGGGAAAATACTCTTCTCCAACTATCTCACCACCATTAGCCGCAGCCAGTTCACGAACTTTCTTGTTCATGATGTGCGGCCAAATGTAATCATTAGACGGCAAATAGAATTTTTTCGCCCCCGTTTGTTGCATCAGCCAGGGAATGAGCGGTTCCAGTTGCTGCGCCGGCACCGGGCCGGTACAGAAGATCAGTGGGTCACATTCCTGCCCCTCGTACTGCTCTGGGTAAATGTAAAGCTTCTTGCTATCGACCACGGCGGGACCCTTGATAGCCTGCCTTGTAGAGCTGAATATGCCACCGAAGATCACGTCGACCTGATCTTGCTGGACAAGTTTTGCAGCTTTGGCTTCCGCTACACTATCTATAGTTTCACTATCCTCAAGAAATAGATCTATCTGACGCCCCAGCAAGCCGCCGTTTGCATTGATGTCATCGATCACCATCCTGGCCACGTTTGCATTGGCGACACCCATAAAGGAGAGCGCACCCGTCTGATCGGTAATCACTCCAACCTTGATGGACCCCTCGATTGAACTTGCTGATTCGGTCATTTCATTCTCTCCTCGCAAAATTTGTTATTGATAACCGAGTGCGGGCCTTTTTCGAATGTACTTACAATTGTGGCACGGCTTGATGCGCCACAGGCATTTCGAGAGCGCACTCGTTCATAGGTTACGCTTTTTAAAACCCATTCGCCATGTCCAAAGGTAGCGTTACGAGTATTTGACCCTGGAACATATTTTTAGTCTGACTTTTGGGTGTGAGTTCTTGGCCGTTCAGAGACGAACAAATCATTCAAAACCCCCTTGATTAACTAGGATTTCGATCCGACTGCGTCGTCGCCAACACCTTCCGTTCACTGATTGCTTATAGAGAAAAAAGAGTGCACGGGACAGCTTGTGATCCACTGCGGAAGCCTAGGAGCAAGTGGAAAAAGTGATAGGTCGCTTCGAGCTTCTTTGGTATGTTGAACAAATGAAACCCACATATTTTGATTTCACGGTTAAAGACCTAGACAAAGCTAAAACCTTTTTCGAACGCGTCTTCGAATGGCGATTCGAGAAGTTCCCGATGCCTTACGACTACTACCGAATCCAAGCGGGATCTGAGAATGAACCTGGAATTGATGGTGGCATAGGCGCGATTGCCGATACGCCCACCGCTGAAGGAAGGCCACTGACCCAGGTGACGATTGCAGTGCCAAGCGTGGACGATTGCATTGCACGGATCGAAAAAGCTGGCGGTAGGGTCATCGAGCCGAAGATGCCAATTCCTGGTATCGGTTGGTTTGCCGCATGTGCCGAACCTGGGGGATTACTGTTCGGAGTCATCGAGGCCGACCCCGAGGCGAGATAACCCCGACATGCGTTGCTGCCCATGGATCGCGAATGGCGGTTGATGGCCGG
>JAHEIO010000033.1:0-32071 GCA_024639325.1 Gammaproteobacteria bacterium | reverse complement strand
GCATCCGTGGTATTGCACTTGCAACTCGGGAGGAGACCATATACGGGATGGGGTAAATCGGAGTCTAAGAGTAACTCCTCAGATTTGGTCTAAACTCAGTTTAATTGGGGGGTTGATATGCACACCCGTTATATGCGCACGATAACATTTCATATTATTGGCCGGCTATTTCCGTGCACGCTGGTCTTACTTACGATACTGACAGGTCCGGCCTCAGCCGACGAGTCGGTGGAGTCCTATCTGAGTCTTGACCTAAAGGACCTACTCTCTATTGAGATAACCTCGGTCTCGAGGAAAAAGGAGCGGCTCTCCGAGGCGGCCGCGGCGGTGTTCGTTATCACACAGGAAGATATTCGCCGCACCGGGGTGACAACCATTCCCGAAGCCCTGCGCATGGCGCCTGGCCTGCAGGTGGCGAAGTTGGACAGCAACAAGTGGGCGATCTCGAGCCGCGGCTTCAATGCCCAGTTTGCCAACAAGCTCCTGGTGCTGATCGACGGACGCACCGTCTACACCCCCGCCTACTCCGGCGTCTACTGGGAGGTGCAGGACACCTTGCTGGAGGACATCGACCGCATTGAGGTAATTCGCGGTCCCGGCGCCACGCTGTGGGGCGCCAACGCGGTAAATGGTGTAATCAATATCATCACTAAAAAGGCCGTCGATACGCAGGGCGGCCTTCTGGTGGTCGGTGCCGGAAATGAGGAAAAGGGCTTTACCCACCTGCGCTACGGCGGGAAGCTGAGCGAAGGGACCTACGGGCGCGGCTATCTTAAATACAACAAGCGCGACAGCAGCTTCGCACCAACGCTCGATCGGGATGCCGGAGACGAATGGCAGGTTCTGCGCGGTGGTTTTCGAGTGGATGGCACGGTAAGTTCGGACCAGTGGACTTTGCAGGGCGATGTTTACGATGCGGACGAGAATCAGATCGTGCGGTCCGTTTTTCGTGACCCCAGCGACCCGGCCAACAATCCACCCGACCCGGCGTCGCCTTACTCGGAATTGAATGTACCGGACAATTTCGATGCTTCCGGGTGGAATCTGTTGGGCCGGTGGGACCGTCAGTTAGCGGAGCGCTCTCACGCTATGCTGCAGGTCTATTACGACCACAACGAACGTAAGGAAGAAATACTGGGTCAGACCCATGACACTCTGGATATCGAGTTTCAGCACCAGTTCCGCCCTCTGGCACGACATGACATCGTCTGGGGACTCGGCTACCGCCGCATCGAGGATGAGTTCGACAACACCTTTGGGGTTTCCTTGCTGCCGAGCACCCGAACCATTAATCTCACCAGTGCGTTTATCCAGGATGAGATCGATATCGAGCCGGAAACTCTGCGCCTGACGCTGGGTTCCAAATTCGAGCACAACGACTACACCGGGCTGGAGATCCTGCCGAGCGTCCGCCTGCTCTGGCTGCCGCGGCCGGGACACACGCTGTGGACGTCTATCTCGAGAGCGGTGCGTACCCCTTCACGAGTGGAGAGGAGTTCGCGCATCGTGGCCAGCGTAATTCCTGCTATGCCACCCGCCCCGCCGGGAACGCCGCCTGCGATCCTGGCTATCCTTGGAAGTGAAGATTTCGACTCGGAAGACCTGACCGCGATCGAACTGGGCTACCGCGTGCAGCCGGCGGATGCCCTCTCCCTGGATTTGGCCCTGTTTTACAACGAATACAAAAATCTGCAGACGTTCGAACAGCTGAGCTTCGTCGATTTCAACTTCGACAGCAAAGGGGATTCCACGAGCCGCGGTCTGGAGCTGGCCATGGATTGGCGCGTGCGCGAATGGTGGCGGCTGCAGGCCAACTACAGCTTTCTTGATATTTCGGCCAATATCGCAAGCGACAGCAACGACCAGTTCTCCGCTGCCGTTGTGGAGGGCTCCAGTCCGAGACATCAGTTTTACGTCCGTTCCATCATGGATCTGGCCAGCGACTGGTCGCTAGATGTATGGGTCAACTACGTGGATGATCTGTCTGCAACCAGCTTCTCCCTTGAACCGGTTGACATTCCGGGCTACACCAGCGTGAATCTTCGCCTGGCCTGGCAGCCCAAAAAGGACGTGGAGTTTTCGCTCGTCGCGAACAATTTACTCGATGAGCGCCATGCGGAATTCGCCGGGGAGAATTTCATTACCCCGACAGAGGTCGAGCGATCCGTATACGGTCAGATCCGCTGGGATTTCTGAATCGTTCCGGGTCGGATTCGGATATAGCCCGGAGCATGAGGCCTGTAACAATGTCGCACTCCACCGGCCGAAGACCATGCGACCTCAAGCAGTACGGCGTGCTGCTGCTGCTGGTTATTCTGCCGTGGCAAGTCTTCGCCGCGCCCCCCACCGAGGAGTACAAGCTCAAGGCGGCGCTGATATACAAGCTGAGCAAGTTTGTCGAATGGCCTGATCCTGCAGAGGCCGGCACGGTCCATGATTTTGGGATCTGTGTGTTGGGCGAAGACTTCTTCGGTCCTGCTTTGGAGGTGCTGGAAACCCGCGAGACCGGCGGTCTACCCATCCGTATCAAATATGTTTTCCAGTCCGAGGGCATTGGCACCGAGTGCCAGGTGGTGTTCGTCAGCAAATCCAAACGGGCCTTTATTCGCTCTATCCTGAAGAATCTGGGAGGTCAGCCAATATTAACCCTGGGTGACACAGAAGGTTTCGCAGAACAAGGCGGCATGATTGAGTTCACCCGCGGGGGCAAGCACATAGGCTTCAAAATCAACCTCGAGAGCGCCGAACGATCGGGCCTCAAGTTCGCGGCCCCGCTTTTAGAGTTGGCTACCATCATCGGATCGCAGCATAGACAGACAGAGCCATGACATTTCTGAGCAACATCAGTATTGCGCAAAAACTCAGACGCATAATCCTGCTGATCAGCGGCATCGCGTTGGTTGTCGCCTCTGCAAGTTTTGTTGCCCTCGAAGTTGTCTCCTATCGTAAGGAACTGGTTGAGCGCATTTCGGTGCTGGCAGACTTCATCGGCACCAACTCTACTGCCGCACTCTCATTCGACGACAAGAGTACGGCGAACAAACTCCTTCGGTCGCTGGAGTTCGAAGCGGCGGTCCATGGCGCTATTCTCTTTCAGCGTAACTGGCAAAAGTTTGCTTCTTATCCCATAAAGCCCGAGATAAAAGCGAAGTTCGAGCAAGAATTCGGGACCTGGCCAAGCAGGTCATATCCGCTTCGTAGAACCGAATATCACTTTGACAAGGACGACTTATATCTACTCAAACCGGTCAATTTGGATGGCGAGGTGATCGGGTATTTGTTCATCCACGCGAGCCTGGAAACTCTATACGGTCAGGTCATCGATTATCTACAGATTGTGGCAATATTGCTCCTGTGCATCATGCTGGGTGTCTACTTGCTCTCCTCTGCCTTGCAGCGCCGTGTGTCCGCGCCCATTCAAAATCTGGTCAATGGCATGCGGAAGGTAGCCGATGAGCAGGATTTCAGCTTCCGGCTGCAAGCGGGTGATAACGATGAGATCGGCACACTCATCGAACGGTTCAACGGGATGCTGGCGCAGATTGAGGAGCGCGACGGGAAGCTCTCTTCCTACCGGGAAGAACTGGAACAGAAGGTCGTTGAGCGTACCGCCAGCTTGCAGGAGGCCAAGGAGGCAGCTGAAGCCGCGAGCCGGGCCAAAAGCGAGTTTCTCGCCACCATGAGCCACGAGATTCGAACACCGATGAACGGCGTGACGGGCATGACCGAACTGCTGCTCGACACGGGACTCGACGACCAACAGCGCGGTTATGCCGAGACGGTCCGGCACTCGGCGGATGCCCTGATGGACATCATCAACGAGATTCTCGATTTCTCGAAGATCGAGGCGGGCAAGCTCGAACTGGAGACCGCCGACTTCGATATCCGGGAGCTCGCCGAGGACGTCACCTCCATCTTCGCGGAGCAGGCCGCCAAGAAGCGGCTTGAACTCACCTGCTTCGTGTCTCCCGAGATCGAGGGCCTGTTTATCGGTGACCGGTCGCGGATGCGACAAATCATGATGAACCTGCTGAATAACGCCGTGAAGTTCACTTCCGAGGGCGAGGTGGACATGCGGGTGGAGCTTCTGCGGTCCAGCGGGAAGGAGGCTCGGTTCGAGATCGAGGTTCGCGACACGGGCATCGGCATCGACCCCTCGAAGCTGGAGCATATTTTCGAATCGTTTTCCCAGGCCGACGGCTCGACCACGCGCAAGTACGGCGGAACGGGTCTCGGTCTGGCTATAGCCAAGAACCTGTCCGAGGCGATGGGGGGCGAGATCGGTGTGGTGAGCCGTCCGGCCGAGGGGTCCTCATTCTGTTTCCGGGTGACTCTGCCGCGTTCTTCTACTGCGGGCGTAGAGCGGAAGCGCGATCTTGATGGGATGCGGGCGCTGGTGGTGGACGACAATGCGACCAACAGGGAGATTCTGGCGGCGCACCTCGACAGTTGGGGGATCGACCACTGCAGCGCGGAGAGCGGCTCGGAAGCCCTGGCGGCGATCGAGCAGAATCCGCACGGAGCGGCACCTTTCGATGTGGTGCTGGCCGACTTTAACATGCCGGGCATGAACGGGATCGAATTGGCGCGGCGGATTCGCGCCGAATTCGGTCCCGAAGTCTTGCGTATCGTACTCCTGAGTTCAACCACAGAACTTGTCGGCCAAAATACTCGACGAGCCTGCGGCATCGACGCGTTGCTCACAAAGCCGACGCGCCGCGCGGAACTGTGGCGGGCACTGGCCACCGAGTCGGTAGAACCAGTCGAAACCAATATCGTATCCATGCACACGCTCGGCAACGCTCGAGTGTTGGTCGCGGAGGACAGCCCTATCAACCAGGAGGTCGCGAGTCAGCATCTCAGGGTAATGGGATGCCAGGTCGACGTGGTCGATAACGGTGTTGCCGCCGTCCGGGCAGTGGCACAAACGAAGTACGATCTTGTCCTGATGGATTGCCAGATGCCCGAGATGGATGGTTACGAGGCCGCACGCCGGATCAGACGTGAGGAGGAAGATAACGCCGGGTCTGGATTACCGATCGTCGCCTTGACCGCGAACGCGGTGAAAGGTGACAGGGAAACCTGTCTGGCCGCAGGTATGGACGATTACGTTTCCAAACCGTTCACCCAGGAGCAGCTTCGCAAGGTAATGCTGCGCTGGCTACCGGCCGCTAAAGTAATCACCGAAGTTTCCCTCGAAGTGGCGGAATTATCGAATGTCCCGGACGCCGCAGATCCCTCAATCCTGGACAAGGTGGCGCTCCGCAATATCCGGGAACTAGAGCGCAACGGGGCCAGCGGGATGCTGGCGCGGGTTGTAGAAATGTATCGCAACAGCGCACCGCAGTTGCTGAGTGACATCCGAAAAGGCGTCGAGGAAGGCGACGCGGACCGCACACGCAGGGCTGCACACACCATGAAATCGAGCAGCGCCAACCTTGGGGCCGTGGTCGTCGTCGCTCTGTGTAAGCGGCTCGAAGACGAGGCACGGGTCGGTAAACTGGCCGATGCGGATACGCTGGTCGACCAAATTGAAGAGGAACTTGGTCAGATCACTGATGTGCTGGCAAGCGAAGTGGAAAGGAAACAGGCATGATCAGGATCGATTCACCGGCTAGTGATCGAGCGGTAGCGCTGATCGTCGACGATGACCCGGCCATTCGAATGCTAATCGCCGAATCCCTGCGACAAAAGGGCTTTTTTATCCGGGAAGCCGAATCGGGTGAGGAAGCCATCGTGCAGGTCGCCTCACACCCGCCAGACATTATTCTGTTGGATGTAGAAATGCCGGGTATGGATGGCTTCGATACCTGCCTGTCGATCCGTGCGACCCGCGTCGGGCAAGATCTGCCCATCGTCATGGTAACTGGACACGACGACATCGAGTCGATTAACCAAGCGTTCGAGGTCGGTGCAACGGATTTTGTCAGCAAACCCGTTAACTGGGCAATGCTTGGCTATCGTATTCGTTACATTCTACGCTCGAGCCGGAGTTTCCGGGCCTTGAAGGAGAGTGAGGCAAGGCTGGCGGACGCGCAGCGCGTTGCCGGACTCGGCCACTGGGAGTGGCAACGTGGCGAAGAAGGCGGCCTCGGCGGTGTTAGCTGGTCGGAACAGGTATTTCACATCCTCGGGCTTAGCCCGGCGTCTGTTCGGCCCGGATTCCGTGCCTTCTACAGGCGAATATACGCGTCAGATCGGGACAAGGTCAGACCCCTGATTCGTGCGCTGTTGCAGACTGGTGAACCGGTTGGTCTCGAGTACCGCCTACAGCGACCTGGAGGTGAGGTACGCGTCGTCTACGCGCGGGCGAAGATGATTCACGATGAACAAGGAGTCGCTCATCGCCTTTTGGGAACCGTGCAAGACATCACCGAGCGAAAGCAGGCGGAGCAGCGTATCCACCAGCTGGCTTATTATGATCCATTGACCGGGTTACCCAACCGGCAGTTATTCAGAGACCGACTAAAGCAAACCATCGCACTCGACGGCCGGTACGGTCGGAAATTCGCCGTCATCTACGCCGACGTTGACCGTTTCAAGGAGATCAACGATGTGTTCACCCACGATGTCGGAGATGAGGTTCTTACCACGGTGGCAAAGCGGCTGCGTAGCGTAGTGCGGCAAAGTGACGTTGTGGGCAGGGACGTTCCGATGGTTCATTTGGCTCGTTTCGGCGGTGATGAATTCACATTCCTGCTCCACGAGATGAATATGGAGGAAGGTCTGTCTATCGTAGCCAAGCGCATCCTGGCATGTACGCAGAAGTCGCTGGAGGTCGCGGGCCGGGAGTTCTTTTTAAGTTTAAGCGTTGGAATCGCCACCTACCCTAAAGACGGAAAAGATGGACCCTCGCTTCTGAAAAACGCCGAGTTTGCGTGCCACGAGGCCAAACGGGGCGGCGGCAACTGCTATCACTACTACTCGGAGCAGTTGAACTCCCGCTCGCGCAAGCGGCTGCAGCTGGAGAACCGGCTGCACAAGGCATTGGAGCAGAATCAGCTGCGCGTCTTTTACCAGCCAAAATGCGAAGTCGCGACGGGGAACACCGTGGGTTTCGAGGGATTGCTGCGCTGGGAGGATCCGGAGCTGGGTATGGTATCGCCGGCCGAATTCATCCCAGTTGCGGAGCAGTCAGACATCATCGTCGATATCGGTTTGTGGGTGCTTGAGCAGACCTGCCGTCATATCAAGGCCTGGGACTTGCTGACCGACTCAAGGCCCCATGTGGCGCTGAACGTGTCTGGCCGGCAGTTTTATCGTAGCGATTTCGCCAAGACGCTGGAGAGCGTCGTTGAAGAAACGGGGGTGGCCGTGGAAAGACTCACCGTCGAGATCACCGAAAGTATCCTGATGGTCGATTCGGACGACAATATTCGCACGCTGGCGGAATTGAAAGAGCTTGGGGTGGGCCTTTCGGTGGACGATTTCGGGACGGGTTACTCGTCTCTGAGCTACTTAACCCGGTTCCCTATCGACGAATTGAAGATCGACCGATCATTCATCAAAGATCTGCCGCAGGCAAAGGATAGCACCCAGTTAACCGCAGCCATAATCGGTATGGCCCACGGTCTCGGTATTCGCGTAGTCGCGGAGGGCGTTGAAACCCAGGCGCAACTCAATTTCCTGCGCCAGCACGGCTGCGATCTGTTCCAGGGCTTTCTTTATGGCAGGCCCGTTCCAGAGCAGGAAGCGACTTTGTTTTTATCCGACCGGCAAGGGCGCGAAGCTGGCGTATAAGAAAAAAAATGATCCTCTGGATAGGCGACGGGGTAGACTGTCTCTATCTGATTTCCCAGCACCTGTTTGTTAACAAACGACGGCTTTCTCCACCATAGCGCACTGAGCAAAAAGTTTTGGATGGGCAGATTTCTTTGGACCGCGTTGGTTGGTAACCGGCCAGCCTTACCTTTCCCGATTGTCCCGGCGCGCCTCAACGCGCCGATGCCATCAAATACTCACATAACGGCAGATGGATTTGATTGGCCATGGGCAAACCCATTGCCAAGTTTCGCTACGAGTGCTACGGGGTTTGATCTGAGATTTCGAAGTCAGTTCGGGTAGTGGCTTCCATCTTTGTGCGAACTTACAAACGCCCCGAACGCAACTGACGAAACTATGCAGGCTGATCTTGACCAATCGGAGCCTGTGAATGGAAACGAGACACGGGTAAATGGAATTTGGTGTCTTATTGATAAAACAAGGGGCACGATTCCGGCCCCGGGCACCACACAATTACGATGTTCGAGGTGACAGGATTGCTATACCTTCCGTATCAAGTTTGATCGGACGAAATGCTGGCTAGTGCCTAATTCAGACTTAGCGTTAATTTACGCCGCCAGCGGCAACGAAACCGTAAACATCGCCCCTGCATCATCGGGTCGGTTCGCCGCTTCGACCTGTCCTTCATGAAACTCGGCGATGAGCTTGACCACATAAAGTCCCAGTCCAAGCCGTGATTGCTTGGCGTTCTTCTTACCAAGGGACACCATGGGATCGAACAGCCGGTCCGTCATGGTGTGGGGCAGGAGTTGGCCCTGGTTGATGATGGTCAGCCGGGCATAGTTGTTGAGTTCATCCAGCCTGAACAGGATGGGGGATCCTTCCTTGCCGAAGTCAACGGCGTTGTCCGCCAGTTTATCCAGCATCTGCGCAATCAGGTCCTGTACGCCCTCGATGTTGAGCGGATGAGCGCGTATCACGAGTTCGAATTTACGATCCGGGTGGGTCAGTTGATAACCCTCGATATAGCTTGAAACGAGTCGTACCAGATCGAATCGTTCCCGCGATTCGCTGTTTAGGGCATCCTCAAGGTTCGCCGCCTCGGTGAGGTTGGTTAGAATGGAACCCAGTCTGATGATCCCGTTCTTTGCTCGCGTCATGTATTTGCTGTTTTGCGTGGCCGGTATCTCTTCCTGCAGATTATCGAGAGAAGAGTTGACTACGTTGAGCGGGTTGTTCAGCTCGTGGGCGAGGGTGTCCGGCAGGCCCTCGAGGTAGCGTGTATACTGGCTTAATCTGTCCAGCATGGCGCTGATACTGCGGGAGAGATCGCCGATCTCATCGCCTGCATTCTGCTCTTCTTTGATTTGGGGATTGCGTACCCTTCCGTCAGGACCAATAGCCGAATCCGTGGCGTTTCGCAGACGGTGGATGCGCAGTGTCAACCGCGACGCAAACAGAATCAGCGCTGCCGTGATGATGACGATGACCAGCAGGGTCACGCTGATTACGTTTTCCAGGATCTGGATCTGGCTGCTCAGGATCTCGTTGCTGCTCTGTTCTACGACAACCACTCCCAGGACCTGGTCGGCGGACCAGACTGGGTTTGCCGCCATCAATATCTCTGATTTTCCGTCCAGTGACGGCCTTCGTTCCGTCTGGGGCACCCCGGCGATGGCCCGCTTGAATATCTCATCGTTACGTTCGGCAACATCGGTGGCGATATCTTCGAAATTAGTCTCCGTGCCTCCGATAATCCGGTTGTAGATGTCGTGGAGCACGCCGTCGTACCAGCGCTTGAACCGTTCTCCCAACGATGTCGGTATTGGCTCTGCGGGCAGGTCACGGGATAGTTTTCCGACGACTGCACGCACCTGCTGCTGACGATCGAGCACCCAGATCCGTGCAACGGGTCGGTTGAGCCCCCGTAATATTTTGGCGACTTCGGGAGAGTGGATGAGCAGACGGCTCAATGGTTCGTCGGATTCCGTAGACTTTGAAGCGATGATTACCCGCTCGATTTTCCGCTGCTTGGGATCGTCGACATCCGCGACAATGAATCCCAACCTTGATTGAGAGTCGATAAGGAATCTGGGAAGGCGCAGCTCGACCACGTAGCCTTTTTCGGTAGGCGTGAGCTCCGCCTCGAAATCGTAGTTGGGTTCCCCGGTCAGCGGGTATTTCCAGTTTTCGTCCATGAGATATACGGCCATCCGTCCGGGCGCCGCCGCGGTGAGCACATAACGCTTGACCCGATCCCCTGGGTTTTCGATCACTAGGCGCAGGTGGTCGCTGTTATCCAGGCTTCGTCTTGCCAGGTCGCGGGGCACCCAATGGTCATCGGTGACTTTAAACAAACCGTAGAGATAGGATCCTCGGTAGCCGATGATCGATTCATAGCTCAGCGTATCGGGGTCGTAGTCCAGATCACACGTGAGTCCGTTCGAACCATCATATCTCAGTGTCTGCTCAAGCAGTTCCCCCCAGTCGCTCACATCGCCGTCAAGACGTATGAAATTGGGCAGGGAGTAAGCGTACAAATCGGTAGGCTTACCGATGAGTTCCGACGCACCAGTCTTTGGGTCGAAGAATTCAGGACGATCATTGAGGACTGTGGAGACAGCGCGTGCGGTCAGGCTCAGCGCACTCTCCTGACCCTGCAGCAGGAAGGTCTTCATGCCTTTAACGTATTCGTACCCCATCCAAGGGATCAGGATGAGTGCTAACGCTACGAAGAGAAGCTTCGATCGAATGCTAAGACCACGGGAATCTTGGGCCTTGGCCATATGTAATTGTATCCCTTACTCGGGTTGCCAGCGGTATCCTACACCGAATACGGTCTGGATCATCGAAAATTTGGGATCGACTTCCTTGAATTTTTTCCGTATGCGGCGGACGTAGCCGTTGATGGTGTTACGTTCCACGTAGCTCTGCCGTGTGATCTGCATCAGATTTTCATAGGTTTTGACATGACCCGGGCGCTTGGCCAGGGCCTGCACCAGCCAGAACTCGGTGAGTGTGAGATTGACCTCGTTGTTGTCCCATCTCACCGACATACTATTTGGATCGAGCATCAGCGGACCTAATCTCAGGATAGCCTCGAGTTCGGTAGTCTGCGTATGCAGAGTGTCAACGATTCGGAAAAGGGAAGTTACGCGCACGGAGAGAAATTGCAGGTTCACCGGCTTGGTCAGGTAGTCCCATGCATCGAGTCGTAGCCCCGATACGCGATCGATGTCCGTGTCCCGCGCGGTGAGAAAAATAATCGGTAGTTTGGGTGCAATGGCGCGCAGGTCACGGCACAAATCGAAGCCGCCGTCAATCTCGTCTTCCAGCATGATGTCCAGGATCGCTAAGTCCGGAAGGTTCAGTTTCATGCCCGCGAAAGCATCCACGCGATTCCCATAAGTCCGGACATTGAACCCGTTCGCAATCAGTGCGTCGGCGTAATTTTCGCGTTGGTCGACATCGTCCTCGACAATTGCAATGCTTCTTAACATGGATCACTCAGCGTTTATTCTTTAAGACAATAAGATACATTAGATTCTAGTGAAACAACTTTAACTATCGTAGACACCACGAAATTGCCACTAATTATCCCAGAATTAGACAGACTAAGGGAGTTTAATTCAACTTAGCAGAACAGCAGTCGTCCAGAACGCACGGAGGCCCCGTTGCTCGAATCCGGAAGATGCGCTGGAACGACTGGGAGACTTCACCAAAATGGGTAAAGCAGTATTCGTGCCGCTGACAGATGAGATTCTGTACGAGCACCCTGAGTTGATCAACGGACCGGTATTACCGTATTCGGCTGGTCGACCATGCCACCATTGGTTGTCCGTAGAGTTGAACCCGGTGGATGATGTTCCAATCAAGGCCGCCAACAATACCCGAAACCGGACTCCCGCGTATCGTCAGTGGCTGGCAGCCCTGCGGCTACCGTCACTGCAAAGCCTGGCGAGGTAGAGCCCCATTCTTTTCGAGTCCCTGAGATTCCTCGCTATTGGGCTTGGTACCGCGCCCTGACCGGGCGCGGTACTCTTCTTTGTTTCACTAACCGCCGTTCTTCTCTCTCTCGTCCTGTTCAAACATCTCTTCGAGTTCACTCGCCGACTTCTTTGACAGATAGATCAGGCGGTCCTCGTCGGTGTATGTGTGGTGGTGATCTTTGAGTCGTTGTTCGTCGTGTTTTCTGAATGTTTCCACGATATCCGTGCTTTCGCTTCTCGGCATCCCCAGTGACTCGAGCGTGGCCTCCGCCATCTTGAGGCTGGAGTAAAAGGTGTCGCGCCAGATGTGTGTGATGCCCAGGTCCATCAGCTGATAGGCGTGTTTTCTGTTGCGGGCCCTGGCGAGGATCTTGAGGTTCGGGAAATGCCGGGACACCAATTCCGCGGTTTTCAGCGAACTCTCGACATTGCTGATGGTGAGGATGAACAGCGAAGCCTTTTCGGCATGGGCCGAGCGAAGGAGTTCCATCCGTGACGCATCGCCGTAGTAGATCTTGTTGCCGTAGCGCTTGACGAAGTCCACATGCCCCGGGCTGTTGTCCAACGCGGTGAAACCGATTTTCTTCGCGCGCAAAATGCGGGCTACGATCTGTCCCACCCGGCCGAAACCCGCGATGATGATCGAAGGTTCGTGTTCCGGCATGGAATCGAAGCCGGGTTCGGCGCCGCTTTCGGTTCTACGTTGGAACGCTTCGACGAGAGACACCAGGAGCGGCGTCAGCGCCATGGTCAGGGTCACCGACAGGATCACGATATCGGCAATATTTTCCGTCACGATGAGCGTTTGGGTGGCAAGCCCTAGAATCACGAATGCGAATTCCCCGCCCTGAGGCAAAAATGCGGCAAGGCTGGTCGCGGAGTTCCACGGCAATCCGAAAGCGCGCCCGAGCACCAGCAGTATCGTGAACTTCACGCCCATCAGTCCGATTGCCGTGAGTAAGATTTGTGGAAGATGAGTTTGCAGCAGGCCAAAATTGACCGACATTCCCACCGATATGAAGAACAACCCCAGCAACAGTCCTTTGAACGGGTCGATGTCCGCCTGGATTGCGTGGCGATATTCGGACTCCGACAGCAGGACCCCGGCCATAAATGCGCCTAGTGCCATGGACAATCCGGATTGTTCGATAACTATCGCGGTGCCCAGGACGATGAGAAGAGCCAATGCGGTGAAGACTTCCCGCACCTCGGTCTCGGCAATGATCTTGAACAGATAGCGGACAACGTATCGCCCGGCAAGCACGACCACGGCGAGGATTGCGATGGTCTTGCCCAGCGCCAGCCATGAAAAAGACCCGGCGGGATCGTCGCCGCCGACCAGGGGGATAATTGCCAGCAGAGGGATGACGGCAATATCCTGAAATAGCAGGATCCCGAATGACGCGCGGCCGTGTCGGGTCGTCAGTTGCTTCTTTTCGCTCAGGGTCTGTAGTGCAAACGCTGTCGACGACAGGGCAAGGGTAAAGCCGATGATGATTGCGGCGGTGACCGTATCCGTAAAAAACCAGGCGGTAAATCCGATAGGGATGGCGGTGATGGCTACCTGTGTGAAGCCGAGCCCAAATAGGGTGCGACGCATGACCCACAGCCGCCTGGGTTCGAGTTCGAGGCCGATCAAAAACAGCAGGAATACGACCCCAAGCTCCGCAAAGTGCAGGATATCTTGTACATCGGTGATCAGCCTCAGTCCCCAGGGGCCAATCGCCATCCCGGCGGCGAGGTAGCCCAGAACCGATCCCAGTCCAAAGCGCTTGGCGATGGGAACCGCGATAATGGCCGCGCTGAAGAATATGGCCGCGTCAAGCAGAATACTCATTTATGAAGTCATCAAGTGATTGTTATTCATTGTGTCTTAGCGAGGAGTGGAACGATGCGGCAATCCAATGTTTCCTGGATTGTAAATGATATTGGACCGCTTCACTTCGTTCGCGAAAACGTTGGGTGAAATACTCAGGTTTCTGATTTACAGAGCAGGGTAGTCGATACAAATGAGGCTTGGTCGGTCTATGCGTCATGTGCCGCACTTCGATTCCTGATAACATAATTCCTTTATTTCAACTTACGGGCTCACAACCTGTTCGCCAATCTCGGCTGGGGCGGGGTGCGATTGCCCAATCCCGTGTTCGATGGCGGCACGACCTTGACCGAATCCACGGTTATCAGTGCGGGTGAATCCAGATGCCGTAGCTGAACCCTCCGAATGAGCCATTTGTGCGAGGCAACTATCAAAAATGATAAATGCGAACACCGATCGTTATCCTGAACTTCGTGAGGCCGTCTCGGCTCTATGTGAGCGGTTTGGTGACGAGTACTGGCGTGAACTGGATGATAGCCGTGACTATCCCGAGGCATTCGTAAAAGAGCTGACGGATGCGGGATGGCTGTCCGCTCTGATCCCGGAGGAATACGGCGGTACCGGACTGGGTATGGCCGAGGCCTCCGTCATCCTGGAGCAGATCAATCGCTGTGGCGGCAACGCGGGCGCGTGCCACGCGCAGATGTATACCATGGGAACGATACTCCGCCATGGCTCGCCTGAGCAAAAGAATAAGTTTCTGCCTGAAATCGCGAGCGGACAGTTGCGGCTCCAGGCTTTCGGCGTGACGGAGCCGAACACCGGCTCTGATACCACCAAACTGCGCACCCGCGCCGAATTCAAAGGGGACTACTACGAAATCTACGGTGAGAAGGTTTGGACCTCCCGGGTACAGCATTCGGATTTGTTGCTGCTGCTGGCCCGAACGACGCCGCTGGATCAGGTTAAGAAGAAATCGGAGGGATTGTCCGTGTTTCTGGTGGATCTGAGGGGGGCGACTGGAGATGAACTCGAGGTCCACCCCATCCAGACGATGATGAACCACGAGACCAATCAGGTTTTCTTCAGCGGCCTCAAGGTGCCCCGGGAAAACCTGATAGGCGAGGAAGGCAGGGGATTCAGATACATACTGGATGGCATGAACGCCGAGCGCACGCTGATTGCCGCGGAGTGCATCGGTGATGGCTACTGGTTCATCGACAGGGCTTCCGCCTACGCCGGAGAGCGCGAGGTGTTCGGCCGGCCGATCGGACAGAACCAGGGAATCCAGTTCCCCATTGCCCGCGCCTACGTCAATCTTCGCGCGGCGGACCTCATGCGGTATCAGGCGGCCGACCTGTTCGATCAGGGGGTGAAAAGCGGTGCCGAGGCCAATATGGCCAAGCTGCTGGCCGCGGACGCATCGTGGGAGGCGGCCAACGTGGCGCTGCAGACCCACGGTGGATATGGATTCGCCCGGGATTATGATATCGAGCGCAAGTTTCGGGAGACGCGCCTCTATCAGATCGCGCCGATTTCGACCAACCTCATACTTTCCTTTGTGGCCGAACACGTTCTAAATCTGCCGCGATCCTATTGATGGCATTACTCGAGGACATCACCGTCGTGGCATTGGAGCAGGCGGTGGCCGCACCCCTGGCGTCCAGGCACCTCGCGGACTGGGGTGCTCGAGTTATCAAGATCGAACGTCCCGGCAGCGGCGATTTTGCGCGCAATTACGATAAGACCGTCAAGGGATTGTCCAGCCACTTCGTGTGGCTCAACCGCTCGAAGTTGAGTCTGACCCTCGACATCAAGAAACAGGATGGCAAGGAAATTCTCGGACGTCTATTGGCCGACGCCGATGTGTTCATCCAGAATCTAGCACCCGGTGCCGTGGACAGGCTGGGGTTCGGCAGTGACGCACTGCAAAAATCTCATCCGCGCCTCATCATCTGCAACCTATCCGGCTACGGCAATGACGGGCCGTATCGGGACAAAAAGGCTTATGACCTTTTGGTGCAGGCGGAAGCCGGGCTGCTGTCCATAACGGGTACGAAGGATACGCCATCAAAGGCCGGCATCTCCATTGCGGACATTGCTGCCGGCATGTACGCCTACAGTGGGATTCTGGCGGCGCTACTGAGGCGTTCGAAAACTGGGCAGGGCACAATCGTCGACGTGTCGTTGTTCGACGCCTTGGCGGAATGGATGTCCTACCCTGCATATTATACCGGGTATGGCGGTGTAGCTCCGGCGAGGACCGGGGCGCATCATGCCACGATTGCGCCTTACGGTCCGATTATGATCGCGGGTGGTAAGTCTGTCGTGATCGGATTGCAAAACGAACGGGAGTGGGTTGAGTTTTGTCGCACGGTCCTGTTGCGTCCCGACCTCGTCGACGACGAGCGTTTCAAGGGCAACCAGGCTCGCAATAAAAACCGTGCGATGCTGGATAAGATTATGCATGTAGAGTTCGGTGCGGTATCACTGGATGAAATGATCCACCGGCTCGAACAGGCGAGGATCGCATACGGGCGGATGAACACGATGCAGGAATTTTTTGAACACGTACAGCTTGCTGCCCGCAATCGCTGGGTGGAAATCGATTCGCCTGCAGGGCCTATAAACGTGCTTAAACCGCCGGTGTCCGTTTCCGGAGAGGATGTACGAATGGGATCGGTCCCGAATGTCGGTGAGCAGTCGGCAGAAATACTTCGGTCTTTGGGTTACGAGCAGGAGAATATTGAACTGTTTGAGCGGATAGGAGTGGTGTGATCAGTGGACGATTTGTCCTCTGAAACAGTACAGAGTGATTCTTGGACGCGGATCTTTGTCTGCTGAGGCCCTAGTATCGCGCGGGGGGCCGCTCCTACGCCGTCCTGATGGTTGGGTGACAGGTAGGAGGCCCGCGCCGGCCGATTACCCGTGCCGGTGTTAGTTCTACACGTTGTCGGGTAGAACAGGGTTTGAAACCAGCATGTTCAAACTGGACTCAAGTTCACCATAGCCTGTATATCGATGTTCGAACTCCAGACCCAGCCGGTCCGCCGCCTTGCGGGCCTGCTCGACAAGTCCATCATCCCGAAGCTGGGACAGGTAAACCAGCTTCTTGTAGTGGGCAAACATCATTGCCTGGATGTCGGGGTGGCGATCGAGGCCGAAGCCTTTGATAATAATCCGATCGAAATGCCGGGTCAGGTAATCGGTGAGGTACAGCGTCCCAAGCTCGGCTTCTGACAGCTCGTCGAAGACCCGGCGGGTAGCGAAGAACTCGTAGCAGTGCGCACCGGGCAGTCGGTCGATCTGCTCTGATTCCAGCAGGGCATCGAGCCGGCCGCCGGTACCGCAGTCGGCATATCCGACGTAGATGCGATCGTAGTTGCCCTTTGCCTTGTCGATCTGTTCCTTGACCGCGCCTGTGATCTTCTGGGGGTGGTTGTGGAGGTCCGCACGCAGGCACTGCAGGTCGATGTGGTGCCAGCCGTTGAGCCGCTTCAGGGCGGTGATTTCGTGGGCGAGGGCGCCGCAAGCGATGATCAGAATTGACCCGGGTGTCTTCATGGGCAACAGGGAAATCAGAACTTTGCGCGGGTCAATTTAACCCGGATTGTGTGCGCTGTCACTCTGTATTAATCTAACTGTGCATTTTTCACCAGGGCGGTCTTGACAGTGATCATCCAGGCTCCCGCCGCTGCTTTATCAATGCGGACATCCAGAGGAAGACGCCATGCATTTCGGGTTGACCCACGAACAGGAAATGATTGTCGATACCGTTCGCAAGTTTGTCGAGCAGGAGATGTACCCGCTGGAGGGCGAGCTTGAGCGGTCTGGAATGCTGCCGCTGGAAGTTGGCAAGGAAATACAGCGCAAGGTCATCGAGCTAGGTTTCTATGCGCCCAATATGCCGGAAGAGTTTGGCGGCGGTGGCCTGGATCACCTGACCTTTACATTGCTCGAAAGGGAACTTGGCCGGACTTCGATGGGTTTGTCGGTCTGGTGGGGAAGACCGTCGAACATCCTGTGCGCCAGCGATGCGCAGCAGCGGGAACGGTATCTGATCCCGGCAATCAACGGAGAGAAGATAGACGCCCTGGCGATGACGGAGCCAGACGCGGGTTCGGATGTGCGCGGCATGAAGTGTTCCGCCCGGCGCGACGGCGGCGACTGGATCGTCAACGGAACCAAACACTTTATCAGTCACGCCGACCTGGCGGATTTCATTATCGTGTTTATCGCCACCGGCGAGGAGAAGACTCCCCGTGGACCGAAGAAGCGCATCACCTGCTTCCTGGTCGATCGCGATACCCCCGGATTCGAGATCCGCAAAGGCTACAATTCCGTGTCTCACGTCGGTTATCAAAACTGTATTCTCAATTTCGACAACTGTCGCCTGCCGGACCAACAGGTCCTGGGCGAGGAAGGTCAGGGATTCGAGGTCGCCAACGAGTGGCTCTATGCCACCCGGATATCCGTCGCGGCGTTCTGTGTGGGCAGGGCGCGTCGGGCTTTCGACTACGCTCTGGACTGGTCGTCCCAGCGCAAGCAGTTCGGGCAGACCATCGGCCGGTTCCAGGGGGTGTCGTTCAAGCTTGCCGACATGATCACCGAAATCGATGCTGCGGACTGGTTGACGCTGGCGTCCGCATGGCGGCTGGACCAGGGACTCGACGCGAACCGGGAGATCGCCAGCGCCAAGGTCTATGCCTCGGAAATGCTGGCTCGCGTCACGGATGAGGCGATTCAAATCCACGGCGGTATGGGGCTCATGGACGATCTGCCGCTCGCGCGGTTTTGGCGGGACGCCCGGGTCGAGCGGATCTGGGACGGCACCAGCGAAATCCAGCGTCATATCATTTCACGGGAATTGTTGAGACCCCTCGGTTCGTGAAATCGATTCGCCGGATATTGAGACCGCGATCCATCGCGGTTTTCGGCGGCCATTTTGCCGAGGCGGTTGTCAGGCAGTGTGACCGGATGGGCTATGCGGGTGATATCTGGCCTGTCCATCCCGAGCGCGAAGAGGTCCTGGGCAGATCGTGCATGCGCAGAGCGGAGGAGCTGCCCGGGTCGCCGGATGCCGCATTCGTTGGAGTCAACCGGCACGCGACCATACCCGTCATCCGGTCGCTGTCGGAAATTGGGGCGGGTGGTGCGGTGTGTTATGCATCCGGATTCCGCGAGGTGGGTGATGACGGCAACGAACTTCAGGATCAGCTCGTGGCGGCGGCCGGCACCATGCCCATCCTGGGTCCGAACTGCTACGGCTTGATCAATTATCTCGACGGCGCGCTGCTGTGGCCTGATGTGCACGGCGGCGAGCGGCGGCAACTTGGCGTGGCGCTGATAACGCAGTCCAGCAACGTCGGTGTCAACCTGACTATGAGTCAACGTGGTGTCCCGCTGGCCTATCTGATTACGGCCGGCAATCAGGCCGCGGTTGGTCTGCACGATATCGTGCATTCCCTGTGTGATGACGATCGCGTCACGGCAATCGGGGTCTACATCGAAGGCATCGCGAACAGCGCGGCATTTTCCGCCGCAACCGAGTATGCCCGTGCCAAAGGCAAGCCGATCGTAGTGCTCAAGACCGGCCGGACCGAGGCATCCCGGGCGATGGCCTTGAGCCATACCGCGTCTCTATCGGGGTCCGACGCGATCATGGACGAGTATCTCAGGCGGCTCGCCGTGGCACGCGTGGAAACGGTGCCGCAGCTGCTGGAGACACTCAAGATTCTCCACGCCGGCGGACCGTTGAGTGGGAAGAACATCGCCAGTCTGTCCTGTTCCGGCGGCGAGGCCTCCATCATGTCCGACTCCGCGCGCCACCGGGACCTTCATTTCCGCCCATTCAGTGAACAAGATCGAAGCCGCATACGGGAGACCGTGAATCCCCTGGTTCACGTTTCCAATCCGTTCGATTACCATACTTTCGACTGGGGCAATGCCGAGCGGTTGGAAGCGACGTTCACCGCGGTCATGCGAAGCGGATTCGACCTGACTGTACTGGTGATGGACTTTCCGAGGGAACGAGCCGGGGATGCCTTCGCATGGGATGCGGCCTGGGGGGCGTTGGCCAACGCCGCGCGAACCACGAAACGCAGGGCGGCCGTGGTTGCGACACTGCCTGAATGCCTGCCGGAAGCGCATTGTGAAAGACTGCTGCTGGCCGGCGTGATCCCGCTGCTCGGCGTGGACGATGCGCTGGGTGCGATCGAGGCCGCGGCGTTTATCGGTACGCATGAACCTTGTCCGGTTGCCTCGCCGACGATGGTCATTGGTGAACCTACCGTACTCGACGAGATCGACACGAAGGCACTCCTCGGCAAATACGATGTGCCGGTTCCGAAACACTGCGCGTGCGAAAGTGCGGGGGACGCGATTGATTTGTGGCACAATGTCGGCTCGGCGATCGTCATGAAGGCGGTCAGCAAATCGTTGGTACACAAGACGGAAGCCGGGGGCGTTGCGCTCAATCTCGATTCCGAGGATGCCATCATTGCGGCATACGAAAATCTTGCGGCAGTCGAACGCCGCGTGCTGGCGGAAGCGATGTTCCTGAACGGGATTGCCGAATTTATCATTGGCGCGTCCCGCGACCCCGTGGTCGGATTGCACCTCATTATCGGTATGGGCGGGGTCATGGCGGAGGTGTTCAAAAGCTCCCGGGTATTGCTTCTGCCCACGAATGAGAAGGAAATCCGGGGCGCGATCGATTCTCTGCAGTTTGCTCCCACGCTCAAAGGATGGCGCGGGCAGCCCGCGGCCGATCTGGACGCAGTCGTCGAGATCGTACTCAAGGTGCAGAATTTGGCATTCGCACATCGTGACACCTTGCACGAACTCGACATCAATCCGGTCATCGCGGCCAGCAGCGGAGCCTGTGCGGTTGACGGGATGATCTGGCTTAAGAAGAGGAAAAACACATGAGCGAAAATCCGATCGAAGTTAAGGAAAACGGCCCGGTGGTGGAAGTCACGATCAACCGCCCCAAGGCAAATGCCATCGATGCGGCGACTAGCCGTGCCATGGGCAAGGTATTCGAGTCGTTCCGGGACGATTCGGAAAAGCGGGTCGCGATCGTAACCGGGGCCGGCGACAAGTTCTTTTGCGCGGGGTGGGACCTCAAAGCGGCGGCCGAAGGGGAAGCGCCGGATTCGGATTACGGGGTGGGCGGCTTTGGCGGTATGCAGGAATTGCCCGATCTGAACAAGCCCATCATCGCCGCGGTAAACGGCATGGCCGTGGGCGGCGGTTTCGAGATTGCGTTGTCTGCAGATTTGATCATTGCCGCAAAACACGCTCGCTTTGCGCTGCCGGAAATCAATGCTGGAACGCTGGCGGACGCGGCGACCATCAAGGTACCGCGGCGTATGCCGTATCATGTCGCGATGGATCTGTTGTTCACGGGCCGGTGGATGGAAGCGGAAGAGGCCCTGCGCTGGGGATTGGTCAACAAGATCGTCCCGGCCGGCGAAATCATGCAGTCGGCGCGTGAAATGGCTCAACTGCTGGCCGGGGGACCGCCGTTGGTATTCGCCTGTATCAAGGAGGTGGCCCGCGAAACCGAGGCAATGGGTTTTCAGCAGGCCATGGACATGATCACCGGCCGACGTTTCCCCACCGTGGACACGCTCTATTCCAGTGAGGACCAGCTAGAGGGGGCGCGGGCTTTCGCCGAGAAACGAGAGCCGGTATGGAAAGGACGATAGCCACTGGATCCCGGCGCACGCCCGGATGTACGGTGGGAGTAGTCTCTGGAAAGGAGCTCGGTAGACGTTTGCGAACGTTGAGTAGGGCGAGGTCTGCGTGACAAGAGCGATATTGAAGGAAAACGGCCCGGGCGTTTTTCTGATCGGCACCGCCTGCCTGCTGCTCCTGATGTCGTTTGGGTACCGCTCCGGATTCGGTTTGTTCGTCAAACCTATCACGGAGGCTAACGGCTGGGGCAGGGAGGTCATCTCCCTGGCTCTCGCGATACAAAATCTTTGCTGGGGCATCGTAGCCGTGTTTGCCGGCGCACTTGCCGACCGCTTCGGAAACGTCAAGGTGATCGTCGTCAGCACGGTGCTCTACGCACTCGGCATGTATCTCATGGCGGGAGTCGACAGTCCGTGGATGCTGCACACCTCGGCCGGAGTACTGGTGGGCGCCGGAGTGGCCGGCACGTCCTTCGGCATCGTACTGCCCGCAATGGCGCGGGCCGTGGGTGAAGAGCGCCGGCAATGGGCGCTCGGCCTCGGCACCGCGGCGGGATCGCTGGGCCAGTTCGCCATGGTTCCGATTGCCCAGGGACTGATCACCGATTTTGGCTGGATCAACGCGCTGCACATCCTGTCGGTGTCGTGTTTGTTCATGGCCCTGCTGGCCATACCGCTCGCGCCCTATTCCGGCCATGCGGAATCGAGGCAGCGGGGCGGGGACCAGAGCGTGCCCGAGGCTTTGCGCGAGGCGGCGGGCCACAGGTCCTACGTCTTGCTGGTGCTTGGGTTCTTTGTCTGTGGATTTCACGTCGCATTCATCACGGCGCACATGCCGGCCTTCCTGTCCGATGCCGGTTTCGAGGACTGGGTGGGGGCATCGAGTATTTCCATCATTGGTCTGTGCAACGTAGTCGGCGCCTACATGGCTGGCGTGTGGTCGGGCACCTTTCCCAAAAGGTACATGCTGGTAATCATCTATCTGGGCCGGGCCGTGGCCATCAGCGCGTTCCTGTTGATTCCCTTCAGCCTGGTATCGGTGCTGACATTCAGCGCCGTGATGGGATTCTTGTGGCTGGCTACGGTTCCGCCGACCTCCGGGCTGGTGGCGGTGATGTTCGGCACTCGTTACATGGCGATGTTGTATGGCGTGGTGTTTTTCGGCCATCAGCTGGGCAGCTTCAGCGGTGTCTGGCTGGGCGGCTGGCTGTACGACCGGACCGGCAGCTACGACCCGGTCTGGTGGGCCGGAATTGTCCTCGGGGTGGTCGCGGCATTAGTGCACTGGCCGATCCGTGAACGTCCAGTCGCACGATTGGCTGCAAGCAATGCCTGATGACAATTTCGCGGCGGCGGCGCCGCTCCTGCAAAAAATAGATGGTGTCGGATTGGAACTGTAGGAGGCGCACCCCGCGCCGATTACAACCGACCCTGTTTTTGAGGTATTGTCTTGGCCATGGCTTCACAACAACTCCGAATTCTAGTACTGCAGCATATCGCCATAGAACATCCCGGAATTTTCCGATCGTTCCTGGCGGAAGACGGGATCTCCTGGGATGCTGTCCAACTCGACCAGGGAGACACCATTCCCGATCTCCACGGTTACGACGCGTTGTGGGTCATGGGTGGACCGATGGATGTGTGGCAGAAGCTCGAACATCCGTGGCTCGAGTCGGAGATCGAGGTCATACGCGAAGCCGTGGCCAAACGCAAGCTGCCTTACCTGGGACTCTGCCTCGGACATCAACTGCTGGCGGAGGCGCTGGGTGGCCGGGTCGGACCGTCCGACCAACCGGAAATCGGAATTCTCGAGGTGTACCTGACCGACGCGGGTAAGCGCAGCCCACTGTTCAAAGGATTGTCTGATACAACCCGGTGTCTGCAATGGCACAGCGCGGAGGTTCTCGAGATACCGGATGACGTCGAAGTGCTGGCTTCCACACCGGCGTGCCGGGTGCAGGCCCTGTCGGTCAATGGCAACGCGCTGGGCTTGCAGTACCACGTCGAGATCTCCTCGGAGACCGTTTCCGAATGGGCGAAAGTCGCCGAGTACAAGCAGGCGCTGGAGCTTAATCTCGGCGGCAATGCCGTCGAAAAAATGGAGGCGGAAGCGGCCGCCAGCATGGATGATTTCAACCGCTGCGCGCGAATTGTTTACGTCAATTGGAAGACGAATGCGTTCGGCTGATCAATCTCTCGGATTTTTATAATATGACCAGAACACTGCCGTCGCACTGGTACCACGACGCCTCGATCCACAATCAAGAGAAAGATAAAATATTCAAACAGGCCTGGTGGCCGGTAGGCCCAGAGCGCGCATTGGTTGCAGCGGGTGCATATTGCGCATTGAAACTGTTTGGACATCCCCTGCTGCTGGTCCGTGGCCGCGATCAGACGCTGCGGGCCTTTCACAACGTGTGCCGACACCGCGCGTCGCCACTGTTGCAGGAGGGTACCGGGACCTGCGGTGCGATTCGTTGTCCCTACCACGGCTGGCTGTACGGGCTCGACGGCAAGTTGCAGAAGGCTCCGCTGTTTGGTGATGACGATGGTTTCGATCCAAATGAGCATGGGCTGCTGCCCGTGCGGGTCGAAAACTGGCGCGGCCTCGTATTTGTCTGTTTGAGCGAAATATCCCCGGACCTGCTTTCCTGGCTGGGCAGCGTGGACACCCTCTGTGCACCGTTTCCCGGCCCCGAGGATCTCGAACTGTACAAGTCGTTCGAGATACAGGGCAGCGCCAACTGGAAGGCTTACTGTGATAACACGCTTGAAGGTTACCACCTGAATCTGGTGCACCCGCGCCTTGCGCAGGCGCTTGCCAAGGGATCGGTGGAAATCAAATCGTATGACGAAGGCCGGGTGGTGGCGTTCCACGTGAACTACGGCGGTCAGAGTGAGGGCGCCCGGCTGCGCGGCAATGAGGGTGTCTGGGTCTATCGCTTCCCGGGATTTCAGTTGACCGCGAGCGCGAACGTGTTCAAGGGCGAGCGCATCGAACCGGCTGCGCCCAACCGGCTGAGATCAATGAACTGGCTTTGGTATCAGGGTATCAGCGAGGAGCAGGTCGAAGACGCCTGCGCTTGGAGCGAACTGGTCGTTCACGAAGACTTGGGCGCGTGCGAGGGTGTGCAGGCCAACCTCGAAGCCGGTGTTTACACCGACGGTCCGCTGTCGCCGCTGCAGGAGACTCACGTGGCGCGGTTTCAGGAGTTGGTGAGGAGGGCGCTGGGGGCCTAAGATTCGGCTCTTGAACGAATGACCGTTCAGCTTCTCGAAGACTTATACCGGCGGACTTCCCGGGCTCATGGCGCCGAGATAGGCATTCACAACGTTTTTCAATACCGGGATCAACTTGTCGGCTTTTTCCTCGTCGTATTCGAGTGACGCTTCGTCCATGTAAGCCGCATGGCCGATTTCCATCTGGACGGCGTGGACGTGCTTGGCCGGTTTTCCGTAGTGGCGCGTCATGTAACCCCCGATGAAACGGCCGTTGATGGTCGATGTAAAACCGCTGGCCCTGATGACCTCGGCAATCGCATAACCGCATTCAGGCGCGCAGCTCTCTGCGTTGTTGGTACCCAGGTTCAGGTCGGGAAGTTTGCCCTTGAACAGATTCGGAATGCGCGACGCGATGGCGTGTGCGTCGTAAATCAGTGCATAGCCGTGGTCCTCCTTCATCTGCGCCACGACCTCGGTAATCTTGGTGTGGTAAGGCCGCCAGTACGTGTCCAATCGTTCGTTGATATCTTCCTCGGTGAACGGTTCCTCTGCCGCGTACAGCGGTGAACCGTCGAACAGGGTCATGGGAATCAGTCCCGAGCCTTTTTCATCCTCATACAGATTCTTGTCGTCCGGCGGCCGGTTCAGATCGACAACGTAACGGCTGTAGTTAGCAACAATCAGGTAGGCTCCGAGGTCCTTTACGAATTCATATAGCCGCGGGACGAACCAGTCGGTATCGGGCAGTTTCTTGCCGGCGTTGCTGAACCGACCGAAGATGTTGTCCGGTATTTTGGTTCCCGCGTGGGGAATGCTTACCAACAGGGGTAGGTGCCCGCTGTGGAACTCGAAGAGATCGGTCATTTTATTAAGCTCTGTCAGGCGTTGGTTCCGAGGTATCCGCTAATCCACTCCCCGAAGGCGCCGTCACCGATCAGCTTCGACACCGCTTCGAGGTCTGGTTGAAAATACCGATCTTGCTCCCACTTCGGGACGGTGTTCCGGATGGTCCGGAACGCTCTCTCAATGGCGTCATTGGAACGCATGGGCCGCCTTAAATCAATACCCTGCGCGGCTGCAAGAAGCTCCACCGCCAGAATGTATCGCGTATTTTCGTTCATTTCGGTCAGCCGCCGTGCGGCGTAGGTGGCCATGCTGACGTGGTCTTCCTGATTGGCCGAAGTGGGCAGGCTGTCGACAGATGCCGGGTGTGCCAGGGACTTGTTTTCACTGGCAAGCGCGGCGGCAGTAACCTGGGCCACCATGAATCCGGAATTGAGGCCCGCATCGTCGACCAGGAACGGCGGCAGCTGGCTCAGGCTCGAATCGATCAGCAGGGCGGTGCGGCGCTCGGATAGCGCACCAATCTCGGCAATAGCCAACGCCAGGTTATCCGAGGCCATGGCAACGGGCTCGGCGTGAAAGTTGCCCCCGGAGAGTATTTCACCCCTGTCGGACAATACCAGCGGATTGTCCGACACGGCGTTTGCCTCGGTTTCGAGGCACGCTGCCGCATTCGTCATCTGATCCAGACACGCACCCATGACCTGCGGCTGGCACCGCATGGAGTAGGGGTCCTGAACCCGGTCGCAATTGGTGTGTGAACGCCCGATCTCGCTGGGACCCAGCAGCGAACGATAGATACGGGCTGCTTCGATCTGTCCGCGGTGGCCCCGAATTGCATTGATGGTCTCGTCGAACGGAACACGGCTGCCCAACGCGGCTTCCACCGTTATGCTGCCGGCGACGAACGCGGCGTCGAGGTTGCGTTCGCCCTGAAACAATCCCTTGAGCGCCAGAGCCGTCGACACCTGGGTCCCGTTCAACAGGCCCAGGCCGTCCTTTGCCGCCAAGTCGATCGGGCGCAGACCGGCCTTTTCGAGCGCCGTAACGCTGTCCATGAGTCCGCCGTCCGCTCTGATCTGGCCCCGGCCGATCAGCGGCAGACTCAGGTGGGCCAGGGGGGCGAGGTCGCCGGATGCGCCCACCGAACCCTTCGCGGGCACCGCGGGGTAGAGGCCGCGGTTGTACATGGCGATCAACAGATCGAGTACCTGTCGGCTGACCCCGGAGTAGCCGCGCCCGAGCGCGTTGATCTTGAGCAGCAGGATCAATCTTACGGTGTCGTCGTCCAGGAGGTCGCCGACGCCCGTGGCGTGGGATAAAACGAGGTTGGTTTGCAATTCCCCCAGCTGCTCGTCATCGATGCGGGTCTGTGCCAGCCGCCCGAAGCCGGTGTTGATGCCGTAGGCTGTACCGCCCCTTTCGATGACGCTTTCCACGGTTGAGCGGCTGCGAGCGACCTGCTTCCAGGCGTTTTCCGACATTTCGATCGGGATTGCCGAGTAATAGATCCGCCGTAAATCCGACAGGGTGAGCTGCCCCGGTTCGATTCGTAGCGTTTCGGTCACGTTAAGTTTCCCAATTGATCGAGTGCGCTTTTAAAGGCGAGGGCGATTGTATCCTGCAAAGGATGAATCCCGTTTGACACAATCTGCCGACCGCCCACGAAAACGTCCCGGACTCGTTCGGCGTTGCCGGAGAATATCCAGCTGTCCAGCAACGCATCGCGTTCGCGGCCGTATAGGATGGGGTGATCGGTATCCAGCGTGATCAGATCCGCCCGGTAGCCTGGTTCGATCCGCCCGGTATACCTTCCGCAGGCCCGCGCCCCGCCGAGCACTGCGCCATCGAACAGATAACGACCCGTGCTCGCTTGTGCATTGGGATCGCCAAGTACGTTGCGTGAGTGTCGAAGGAGTCGCTGACCGTACTCGAGCCATCGCAGTTCCTCCACCGGATCCACAGAGATATGGCTGTCCGATCCAATGCCGAACAGCCCGCCGCAGTCCAGGTAGTCGCGTGCGGGAAAGAAACCGTCACCCAGATTGGCTTCGGTCGTCGGGCAAAGCCCCGCCACGGCGCCCGTGGACGCAACGTCTGATATTTCCGCGTCGTTCATGTGCGTGGCGTGGACCAGACACCATCCGGCGTCGATCTCGAATTTCGACAGAAGCCACTGCACTGGGCGCTGCCCCGACCAGCTAATGCAATCTTCGATTTCCTTAGTCTGTTCCGCGATGTGGATGTGGATCGGGCCAATGTCGTCTGGACAACCGTCGAGCACTTCCTCGAGCAGTTCAAGGCTCACGGCGCGCAGGGAGTGGGGTGCGATGCCCACCCGGTGATCCGGGTCGTTGCGAGTCTCGTCTTCGAGCGCGCTGACAATGGTCAAATAACGATCGGCGTCGTTGACGAAACGTTTCTGGCCAGTCTGCGGTGGCGACGCCCCAAAATCGCCGTATCGGTACAGTACCGGAAGGCTGGTCATGGCGATGCCGGTAGTCCGGGCGGCGGCAAGAGTGCGCAGAGACATCTCCGCCGGTTGCTGGTACGGACACCCATACTCGTCGTGATGCAGGTACTGGAACTCGGCGACCGAGGTGTATCCGGATTTAAGCATCTCTAGGTAAAGCTGAGCGGCGATTGCCTCGAGTTGATCCGGCGTCATCCGGTTTACGAAGTCGTACATGACGGTTCGCCAGCTCCAGAAGCTGTCGGCGGTCGGGCCGGAGTATTCCGCAAGTCCGGCCATCGCCCGCTGATGGGCATGGGAATGCACGTTCGGCATGCCGGGAAGGACGCAGCCGGAAAAAGGCGCCTCCAGGTGTGAAGCCTTGGCCCCGGATTCCACGGCAACGATGTCGCCGCGAGGATCAACGGACACGGCGACGTCCCGGGCCCACCCCGAAGGCAGCAGTGCCTGGTTGAATCTCAAGATTCGGACATCCATCTCGTCGTCTCTCATCGGCGGGTTGATGGATTGCGCATTAGCCCACATTTCCCACCGAGAGCCGGGACAAGCGCTACCAATAAATATGGATTTTCAAACAACATCAAATTCCTTAACATTTGCAATGCGTTGACGAGCCTGCATAGACGCCCGGTAATGGCTCGAATGAATATATTTGTAAATACAGCTCAGTCAAGAGGCAACGATGCAGATCACCTGGGATTCGATTTGGTACAACGCCAACGTCGCGACGATGGTACCCGATACCCATGCCTACGGGATGGTTGAAAATGGCGCGGTCTGCGTTCAACAGGGCATCGTCGACCGGGTCGGTCCGACACACTCCCTCCCGGAAGGTTCCCTCGCTCGCGCGAAGGAGATCAAGGACTGTAGCGGCAGACTGGTCACGCCGGGGCTGGTCGACTGTCACACCCACCTGATCTATGCGGGAAATCGGGCCGGCGAATTCGAGATGCGGTTGAAAGGGGCGAGCTATCAAGACATTGCGCGCGCTGGCGGCGGCGTCATGTCCACGGTGCGGGCCACGCGATCGGCAAGCGAGGATCAGTTGTTCGAGCAGACCCTGCTGCGTATGAATGGACTGCTCGACAATGGCGTCACCACCGTCGAAATCAAATCCGGCTACGGTCTGGATACGGCGTCCGAAATCAAGATGCTGCGCGTGGCGAAACGGCTGGCGCACAGTACACCGGCAAACATCACGGTTACCTTTCTGGGTGCACACGCGGTACCAACCGAATATAACGGCCGGGCCGACGCATACATCGACCTAGTGTGCGAGGAAATGCTGCCACGAGTGGTTGAGGAAGGATTGGCTGACGCGGTGGATGCCTTCTGTGAAGGCATCGCCTTTTCTCCGCAACAGGTCGAGCGGGTGTTCGTCGCGGCGGCGGAACACGGGCTGGAAACCAAGTGCCACGCCGAACAACTGAGCCATCTGGGTGGTGCCGTCCTCGCCGCGCGACACGGAGCCATCTCGGTGGATCATCTCGAATACCTGCACGAGCGAGACGTGGCCGTCCTCGCGGATGCGGGCACGGTCGCGGTGCTGCTGCCCGGGGCGTTCTACGTCCTGCGGGAAACCCGGTTGCCGCCGATCGAGGCCATGCGCCGTCATGGTGTACCGATGGCCATTGCCACCGACTCGAATCCTGGCAGTTCGCCCGTTTTGTCATTGACCCTGATGCTCAACATGGCGTGCACGCTGTTCGGGTTGACGCCGGAGGAGGCCCTGGCCGGCGCGACCCGGGAGGGTGCCCGCGCCCTTCGGATGGTGGATGAGACAGGCACCATAGAGCGAGGAAAATGGGCGGACCTCGCGTTGTGGAACGTCCGCGAACCGTCGGAACTCAGCTATCAGGTGGGCGGTAACCCTTGCCAGGCGGTCATGCACCGGGGACGGCTCAGGTGACCACCCTGCTTCATCGGCGCCGGCGCCATCGCCTGGGGTTTTGCTGCGATATGCGCTCCCGGCGTGCCCGGTGTCTCTTTACTTTATACTAACAGCCGGTACGATCGGGTGGCACGCTGCCGGCCCCAACAGAATCGGCGCGTCAACTCAGGAGCAAGCACATGAATGTCACAGCTGCAACAGTACCCAACCGACTTGACGAGCAGCGCGTGATCCGTTCGCCGCGCGGAGCGGGGCTTACCTGCAAGAGCTGGTTGACCGAGGCCCCTTACCGGATGCTGCACAACAATCTCGACCCGGAAGTCGCCGAGCGGCCCGAGGAACTGGTTGTCTACGGCGGGATCGGCCGCGCGGCCCGCAACTGGGAGTGTTTCGACCAAATCTGCGACGCGCTGACGCGCCTCGAATCGGACGAAAGTCTGCTGATACAGTCCGGTAAGCCGGTCGGTGTGTTCAAGTCGCACCAGGATGCACCACGTGTGCTCATCGCCAACTCCAATCTTGTGCATAGATGGGCGACCTGGGAGCATTTCAACGAGCTCGACCGGAAAGGCCTGATGATGTACGGCCAGATGACGGCGGGTTCCTGGATTTATATCGGCAGCCAGGGCATCGTTCAGGGCACCTACGAAACTTTCGTGGAGCTGGCGCGTCAGCATTACGGCGGCGACGCGCGAGGCAGGTGGATATTGACCGCCGGTCTGGGCGGTATGGGTGGTGCGCAACCACTCGCCGCAACCCTGAGCGGATTCAGCATGCTGGCAATCGAATGCGACGAGACCCGCATCGACTTCCGGCTGCGCACGAGGTACCTGGATAAAAAAGCGGCAAACCTGGACGAAGCACTGAAGCTGATCGATGACGCGACCGAACGTGGCGACGCTCTTTCCGTCGGCTTGTGCGGTAACGCCGCGGAAATCGTGCCGAAATTGCTCGAGCGCGGCGTCAAACCGGACGCGGTGACCGATCAAACCTCCGCCCACGACCCGGTCAACGGCTATCTGCCCATCGGGTGGACCGTCGAAAAATGGCGGACAGCGGCAAAGACCGAACCGGAGCGGGTGGCAATCGAGGCCCGAAAATCCATGGCGATTCACGTCAGGGCCATGCTGGGTTTTTACCACCAGGGCATCCCAACCATCGACTACGGCAACAACATTCGGCAGGAAGCCAGGGACATGGGCGTGGAGAACGCCTTCGATTTTCCGGGATTCGTGCCGGCATGCATCCGGCCGTTGTTCTGCCGCGGCAAGGGACCGTTCCGCTGGGTGGCGCTATCGGGGGATCCGGAGGACATTTACCGCACCGATGCCAAAGTCAAGGAGCTGATGCCCGACGACCGACATCTGCATAACTGGCTGGACATGGCCCGTGAACGCATCGCGTTCCAGGGGTTGCCGGCACGGATCTGCTGGGTGGGGCTCGGCGACCGCCACCGCCTTGGTCTGGCATTCAACGAGATGGTCAGGAACGGCGAATTGAAAGCTCCCGTGGTCATCGGCAGGGACCACCTGGACTCCGGCTCGGTGGCGAGCCCGAACCGGGAAACCGAATCCATGCGGGACGGTTCGGATGCCGTCGCGGACTGGCCGCTGCTCAACGCCCTGCTGAATACCGCAAGCGGCGCTACCTGGGTGTCTATCCATCACGGCGGCGGCGTAGGCATGGGGTACTCGCTGCACGCCGGCCTGGTCATCGTGTGTGACGGCACGGACGCGGCGGCGAAGCGCATCGAACGGGTGCTGTGGAACGACCCGGCCACCGGCGTCATGCGTCACGCCGATGCGGGATACGAACTGGCGATCGAATGTGCCAGGGAAAAGGGTCTGGATCTCCCGGGGATCGATCTGTAAAACCTAAATCCGCTTCACTCGATAAGCCACCTCCGCCTCGGACTAATAAACGATGTCTAGCCCCCATTTCTCACCAGGCGGCTATGGAATCTCGTTAAGCATTGCAAACATTGAGGTCTATGGATTTGTCGAAAAAAACAGTGTGTTTTGGAAACGCCTATGCCGGCGCTGGCTGGTCCAGGCCCCGATGTACTTGGGCTTCATTCGATCCATAGCACCGGCTATGCATCTCACTGGCTCGACGCATCCCTGCGCCTCACCCCTTCGGGGCTACCGCGAAAAATCGCTCCTGGCGATTTTTTCAGCCCGGCGTTCATCGGCACCTGTCCTGCGCCATCGCTCGGGATCCTGGTGAGAAATGCGGGCTAGAAGGTCACGGACCGATAGCCGCCGGCGGCGCCGTACCGACAGGGCGGGGAAAGGACTGGATCAGCCGCCTTTTCGCCAGCTTCGGAATCCGTACCACCCGGTAGAACTCCTGTCGGCGGATGAAATCGAGGCCATACACAACGCCTCGCTTACGGTGCTGGAAGACATCGGCATC
>JAHEIO010000032.1:21875-38700 GCA_024639325.1 Gammaproteobacteria bacterium | reverse complement strand
CGCCACGGTACATACTGCTGCATCAGCGTGTGCGGCCCTCCCGAGGTGAACGTGAAAACCCGGTCCATGGCGCGATCGAGGAACTGGTGGTGCTCGGTGAGACCGCCAGCGTCACGTTGGCAATCGACAATCGCGACGACGTGCCGATGAGCTTCAACCTGCCCCTGCATGTTGTCGAAAGAAATCGGCTCAATGCCGGCGACAACGTCTCCGTCTCTCTTCGCGGCGAGGGCATTCACCTGATGCCGCCGGACCAGAGGGACGTCGAGCCATGAATTTCGACACCGTACTTTTCCCCTCTGAGCCCCGCTCTTTTCCTTTCCGGCGCGGCGTCAAGACATTGCTTCGCGCGCTGCACATTCTGACCACCGGTGTTCTGCTGGGCGGGCACATTTTCGCTCAACCTCAGGAAGCGTTGATGACCTGGCTGTGGGCATCGATTCTCACCGGCCTGATACTGTTGGCGACCGATTTGTACGCCAGCTGCGCCATCCTGCTGGAGGCGCGCGGCGTCGCGGTGGTGGTAAAGATAGGCCTGATGCTGCTGATACCGGTCATGTGGGAGCAGCGGGTGGCGCTGCTAATCGCGGCCCTGATAATCGGCGCCGTCAGCAGCCACCTTCCGCGCACCTACCGGCACCGATTATTGTTTTTCAAAGACAAGATCGTCGTCGATCAACGACGCGGTTGAGGTTGAAGGGCGCGCCCCCGCGCCGATTGATCGCGGCGAGGCGCCGCTCCTACAAAACCACGCAACAAGGCTAATCCCCCTGTAGGAAGCGCGCCCCCGCGCCGCTCCTATTTGAGACGCTCTTCCTTCTCGTGGTACAGCTCCATTGCCTTGTAGACCTCCGCGATATATGTCATCGCCGGACTGCCGCCCATCACCATCGCGACCTGACACACCGCGACGATTTCCTTGTCGGTCGCGCCCGCATCTAGGCATTTTTGCACGTGAATTCCCACGCAGTATTTGCACTGTGCGGTAATGCTCATGCCGAGGGCGACGAATTCCTTGGTCTTCTGATCGAGATCGACCGGCGCCAACGCCGAATCGAGGAACTTTGCCCAGGCTTCCCAAGTCTTGGGCGACGCTTTGCGCATCATGTGGATGCCCTCGCGCAGATCGGACATGGTATGGGGCATGTCGCCTTCGTGATGAACCGTCATTGTCATGTCTCCTGTAAAAAATTGTTGCCGCCAGTATAAAGGGGATACCCACCAAAAATAATCCCCAGTGTCATTTTTACCCGAAGATTACGATACTCGAGGCGCCACGATTTTATGGATGTTTCCCTTCTTGGCAGACAGATGCGCGGCGAGCGTGACCAGCGTAGGAGTCATCAATCGTGATCACGGACGAGCCCGCTCGTGCCCGAGAGGTTCTCGCCGGGCGCGTCGAAATGGGATCGACCAAGCGCCTCATCGTCAGAATGGTACTAAAGCACTCGGACAGGCTTCTGGCCCGAATTGGTTTCAGCGACGATGATGATGTCGTTCATCACCATGAATACAACTACGTGGCTACTAAGTAAATACCCGCCCTTATGGAGACGGCCGGTGCGACTGCGGGCACCGACCGTCATCAATGGCTACGGAATCAGCTCGCCGATGGATGCCAGCCGGCATCCACCCACAATTCACCGCTGACGGCGGAGTTGGTGATGAGAAAACAGATCGCGTCGGCGATTTCCTGAGGCTTGATCAGGCGACCCAACTGGGTGTCGGGCAGAATGTAGTTGTCTACGTAACCCTCCGGCATACCCTGGAGTATGGGCGTATCGACGAATCCTGGATGGATGACCGCAGTACGGACGCCATGATACATGGACTCTTTCATCAAAGTAGTCGCCGCGCCTTCCAGACCTGCCTTGGTTGTTGAGTAGGAAATCTGTCCTTTGTTGCCCTGCGAGGCAACGGAGCCGATGAACACGATGGAACCCTGGATCAACTCATCGGGATGCCACTTCTTGAGTCCGTTTCGATGGCGGTATTGCGCCAGGCGGGCGACCATTTCCATCGACCAGTAAATAGGATGGATCAGGTTGACCTCGAGCACCATGCGGAATGTATCCAGCGGATACATATTGGCTTCGCCGGTCTCCTTGTCGATCTTCACGGCCATCCGGTCTCGAAAGATCCCGGCTGCGGGAACACAAATGTTCACGATATCGAAATTACCGCACAGATCGTCGAACACCTGTTTTCGAAACTCAACATCGGTTACGTCTCCTTTATAGGGCCTGGCTGGCTTCCCCGATTTATTCTCGTTGAGCCTTTCAGCCGCTTCTAAGACGCTGTCGCTCGTATCCACCATGGCAACCGCCAGCGCTCCGCGCGTAACCAATTCTTCGCAAACAGCCATTCCTATGCCGCTTGCAGCGCCGGTAACTACTGCAACTTTATCGTTGATTAACATATAGATTCCCTCCTTATCTCAGGAAATAGATGCCGTCACAATTTGTTGATAATTATACACTTATTTATGCTGCATTGCAGCATTTTTTACGGTTTATCGCAATGTGATTCAGTGGATTTTTCCGATCCTGGCGCAGTTCCCTGGCGCTTGAAATTTAGGTAATTATTCTTTTTTTCAACGGGTTACACTGATCCAGGCGCGGATTGGATCGAAGCCGGGCCGCCGCGCCAACGGACAGGCCAACGAGGTGATCGACGCAAGTCGATAGTAAGATAAGCAATTTCCACCGGCTCATCTTGACCTGTGTCAACTCATGACCCAGCGCGCATTGCTCACCAGGGTCCCAAGCGATGGCGCTGCACAGGTGCAATGTTTAAATCAGCATCCATCGCCGCCTGGTGTTGCGCGTGGAGTTATCGTCAATTAGCCTGACTCGCGCTTCGAAGCGCCTCGAAACTATCCGATTGGATAACGCGAAAATCGTCCCCGATCCGCTCGATAATCATTACCGCAAGATGATTAACGGCGGCCAAGCTAAGTGCCTCGTCGGTACTCATAACCATGAGACCGGTGGCCAACGCATCCGCGGCCATGGCCTCATCAGTGACTACCGACACCGAAGCTACTCCGTTTTCCGGCGGACCGCCGGTTTTTGGATCGATGATATGAGAATAACGCTTGTCGCCAATCTCGAAGTAATTGTGATAGTCACCGGAGGTGGCTATTGACGCGTAATCCAGGGCAATGATCATTTGAATTGGCCGATTTCCGGAGTCAGGCCTTTCAATTGCAACGCGCCAGGGGGTCCCGTCTGGTCGCCGGCCCGCGGACCTGATTTCGCCGCCTATCTCGACTATGAAATCTTCGAATCCGGATTGGAGCAGGATTTCGGCAACCGTGTCGACAGCGTAACCTTTTGCGATACCCGAAACGTCGATTTCCGTTTCGAGATCAATTTTTCGGATAGCAGTCCTGTCTGTGTCGATCTCGAATTTTTCATGCCCAACATGTGCAAGTTTTTCCTTGATCGAATCGGTCCCCGGCTTTTCAGATCTGCGTTCGGAGGCGCCAAACCCCCACAGGTTTACCAGCCCGCCAACGGTAATATCGAACGCTCCTCCGGTCTGCTGATTGACGCTTCGCGCGGCGTCCAGCACCCGCAAGAACTCATCGGAAACCACAAACCAACCACCTGTTCGATCGCCATTGAATCGCGAGATCTCGGAATCATGCCGCCAAGTCGACATTTGATCATCGATACGGCCAAGCGCTCGATCAATCCGTTGCTTTAAATCAATCTGACCTACATGCCCGTTTATTGCGGTAATGTTGTAAGTCGTCCCCATGGTCTCACCGGTCAATTTGATCGGCTCAATCGACATGTTGCAAGCCGATATGACTAACGCTATAAACACCAAAGGGCACTTAATGTGGATCTTCATTTCAATTCGCCGGCGTTCGACGCATACAATCCTGCTCCAGTGAGCAAAAACACGCAAGTTCGACTATTTGCTGCGGTCTTGACGATGATTTTCAACCTTGGCGCGGCGGCCTCACTGTCAGCGCAGCCTCTTCCGGTGGCTGACGCCCACCTGCATTACAACTGGGATCAGTCCGAAATTCTGGACCCGGCGGAAGCGGTTCGACGATTGAAGGACAACGGCGTCGTATTCGGTGTTGTTTCCAGCAAGCCACCGCCCCTCGCGCTTGAACTGGCGGCTGCGTCCGACGGTTGGATCCTGCCTTTTTTCATGCCTTATCTCGAACCCGAGCGAAAGGGAGACTGGTTTCTCGACAAGCGCGTCCTGCCGGCGGCCCGGGAGGCCCTGGCCTCCGGCCAATACAAGGGATTGGGTGAGATGCATCTGATTGTTGGATTCGCGCCTTCACTCCGAGAGCATCATCCGGTCATCGATGGCATGCTGTCGCTGGCGGTCGAATTCGATGTCCCTTTGTCCATGCACGTGGAGGCCGGCAGCCACGAGTACTTCCAACCCCTGTGCGAGCGGCATCCCGATGTCCGAATTTTCTGGGCCCACGCCGGCGGCGTGCTCAAACCCGAAAGTGTTGCAGCTCTAATCGACGCGTGCCCAAACGTCTGGATCGATCTTTCCGCGCGCGATCCATTGCGCTACGGTGGTTCACAGCCGATTGTCGATGCAGCGGGTCGACTGCTCCCGGAGTGGGAGCAATTCGTAGTGACATATCAAGACCGGATCATGGTGGGCTCCGATCCGTTTTATCGCGAAGGTAACCTCCACTGGGATGAATCAAACACGGGATGGGACCACATCGATGAGTTCATCGGCTTCCATCGAAAATGGCTGTCCTATCTGCCCGCGGCTACAGCCCGGAAGATCCGCCTGGACAACGCCATCCGGTTCTTTCGTGTAGACCGATAGGCATCCGCTTTCCCCCTAGCCCGCGGTTCAACTTCCCGATTCTTATTCATTGGTATAGGATGCACACACGACTCCCTTAGAGTTCACGGAATGGCTACTGATCGCGAACACCCTTCGCTCAAGATGGCGGCCATCCTGCATGCCGATGTGGCGGGCTCGACATCGCTCGTCCAGTTGAACGAATCGGTGGCTCATGAACGCATCAACGATGCCTTCGTACGGTTCTCACAAACGATCGAGCGATATGGTGGGACGGTACACGAAGTTCGCGGAGATGCGCTGATCGCGGAATTCTCTCGCGCCTCCAACGCCGTCAACGCCGCACTGGCATTCCAGGGGGCGCACACTGAACACCAGGCGCAACTTACCGGCGACGTCAAGCCGTCACTGCGAGTTGGTGTGAGCCTGGGAGAGGTTGTTTTTGCCGACGGCACGGTCACAGGTGCCGGGGTCGTTCTGGCACAAAGGGTGGAGCAACTTGCCGATCCAGGCGGGCTATGCATAACTGGCGCAATCCATGAAGCCTTGCCGCAGCGCTTACCCATAGAGCAGGAGAATCTCGGCGAACGTGCGGTAAAGGGATTCGAGGAGCCGGTGCGCGTGTATTCGGTGAGAATGCAGGATGGTGCGGAACTTCCGCCGCCTACGCGCGCGAGCACGGGCAATAAAATCCATGCCAAACGAAGGGTCGCGGCCGGGCTTGCAACCCTGCTCGTCGCAGGCGGCGCTCTGCTAATCTGGCTTCAGCCCTGGGCGCCAGAATTCGAATCGGCGCCGGCGGAGCGCTCGTCCAGCCCTCGGCCCGACGCACCCGCGGCCACCGAATTGCCCGTGATCCGGCAGCGAGCAGAGACCGAAACACCCTCGATTGCCGTGCTGCCGTTCACCAATATAAGCGGCGACCCGGAACAGGAGTACTTTGCCGATGGCATAACGGAAGACCTGACGACAGATCTGTCCAAGATCTCGGGCCTGTTCGTGGTGGCTCGTAACTCGAGTTTTGCCTACAAGGGCAAGTCCCCCGATGTAGGCGAGGTGTCCCGCGAATTGGGAGTAAGATATATTTTGGAAGGCAGCGTGCGGCGGGCCGGAGAACAGATCCGTATCAACGCGCAGCTGATCGACGCCACCACCGGGGGGAATGTATGGGCCGAACGTTTTGACGGAACCATGGCCGATGTGTTTTCACTGCAGGACGACGTCAACAATAAAATCGTCACGGCGCTCGAGGTCAGCCTCACCGTAGACGACCGCAAGCGGCTCGACAAAATAGAAACATCGAATCCCGACGCCTATGACACGCTTCTGCGTGGATTTGAGCAGTATCAATACTTCAACCGTGAGGCCAACGTAGAGGCCCGAGATCTTTTCAAGCAGGCCATTGTGCTCGATCCTGGTTACGCCCGGGCCTATGCGAACGTTGCGTTGACATACGGTTCAGAAGTGAACTTCAATTGGACGGATAATCGGCAGGAATCCATCGAACTCGGCCTGGAGTACGCGGCCAGAGCACTCGAACTCGACGCGGGTATCCCGCAGATCTATCTGACCCGCAGCATCTTGTACCTGGCACAACGCCGGCACGACGCGGCGGTCGAGGCGGGACGCCGTACCATAGAGGTCCACCCAAACTATGCCGACGGTCACGCCGCGCTGGCCTTCGTTCAAAGCTTTTCGGGACAGCTTCTGGAGGCCCTCTCCGCCATTCGGCAGGCCAAGCGCATCAACCCGCAATATTCGTACATCTACCTGGCCGTCGAGGGCCGAATTCTTTTTCTCCTGGGGCGCTACGACGAGGCGGTGGTCATGCTCGAAGAAAGTGTGCAGAGGAACCCGGTATTCGAACGTGGGCAGTTGACACTCGCTGCCACTTACGCGGAACTGGATCGTTTAGACGATGCCGCCTGGGCGGTTGAGGAAGCCCTGGCGATCAGATCAGATATCTCACTCGCCGACGAGCGGCGCAATGCAAATTACAGAAGACCCCGGGATCTCGATCACTACCTTGATGCACTGCGTAAAGCTGGGGTGCCGGAGCAATAGCCCGGCGTCAGATGTCACACCTTTACGGCATGGTCGACGCAACCGCTCGACTCGAGCTGGATGGTCGCGTGGTCGATCGCATAGCGCTGCTTGAGAAACTTGTTGATCGCCACAAGAATGCCATGGTGGTCCGCCCCTTCTCCAATCTCGGCATGCAGCGTCACCAGCGGGTGCGCTTGGGTCAGCATCCACGTATGCACATGGTGAACCGAGAGGACCTGGGGAACGGCCGCAATCAGCTCCGATTTCAGCGCCTCTTCGTCGATCCACTCAGGCGCGCCTTCGAGCAGGACATGGGCCGACCGCCTGGTCAATTGCCACGCGCTTCTCAGTATCAGCAATGCCACCAGGACGGATAACAGCGGATCGACGGGCAGCCAGCCGGTCCATATGATGACGACGGCTGCCACGATAGCGGCCACGGAGCCGAGCAGGTCGCCCAGCACGTGCAGGGCTGCCCCCTGTACGTTTATGTTCTGCTTTGCTCCACCGTGCAGAATCGCGAACGCGATGATATTCACAACCAGGCCGACACCGGCAACGATCAACATCGGCACACCCAACACCTCGGCCGGTGACACCAGGCGCCGCACGGCTTCAATTGCTATCCAGCCGACGATGGCAATCAGGGTTATGCCGTTTACGAAAGCCGCGATAACCTGAAAACGGTGGTAGCCGTAGGTGCGGCGGGAGTCCTGCGGCCGGCGGGCGACGCGGAAGGCGGCCCAGGCAAGGGCGAGCGCCGCCGTATCAGTCAGCATATGACCGGCGTCGGCCAGCAAAGCGAGCGATCCTGACAGGACTCCGCCCACTACCTCGACAATCATGTAGCCGCCGGTGAGCAGCATCGCCCAGAGCACTCGACGTTCATTGGTTTGATCGACGCCTTGGACGTGGCCACCGTGCTGGCCAAGCCGGCCGTGGTCTGGTTTTTTATGCTTCATGGCGAACGAGCATCTGAGTTTTCAGCGCTTCACACCGGGCAATTTCAAGGATTTCTCGAGAGATAGTAGGTGCTCGGAAAAACCGGATGACTTATAAAGATCGCGGGCAGCCCCGTTGTTCGAAAGCACCTCAACCCTCAACCAGCGCGCGCCGCATTCAGTTGCATGTTCCTCTGCCACTTCGAGCAACCGGCGGCCTATACCGCGGTTGCGGAATTTATCCCGGACCATGAGGTCGGTAACCAGGCCGTACTCGATATCCCCGTCGTCGATATCTTCGCTCTTTATCCTTGCCAGCACCGTCACGTAACCCGCAATGTCGTTGCCATCGTCCGCAACGAATATACTGCCCTGATGGCGGCTGCAACGATCCATCATTTCCGCGAAAAGGGGGCCGCCAACCTCCGAGCCCGCCGGCATTCTTGGATCGAGCTCGCATTCGTAGTCCTGCAGTTCGATAAGACATGATCGAACGGCTTTGGTGTCCGATTGTTTGTCGAATTTTCGAATTCTTATCACGACGCGTTATTGCCCCCTAAACAAAACTCAACCTCCCGGCATCGCTGACAGCCGACTTCGAGCGCGGAGACGACTTGGCGATATTACCGTTTACCAAGAAATTCCTTCATCCAGCTCCGGTAGTCTTTTTCACGGGTAAGTCCTTGCAATAATCCGGACGATGATTTATCCACCAGGTCGCCGGGCGAGGCACCTTCGCGCAACGATTTGAGTGTGTCGTGGACGGCCTGAACCGCGGCGGTGAACGGCTGATGGCCCTGCAGGCAGATCCGCACACCCCGGCTCGCCAGATAGTCGAGGTCGATGACATCGGAGCCGGCGCCGCCCAGTATGATGGGAACGCTCACCGCTTCGGAAAGCTTGTCCAGTTCCTCGCGAGTGCGCACGCCGACCAGGAATACCGCGTCGACGCCCGCCGACTCGTAGGCCCGGACACGATCGACAGCATCGTCGACATCCGTCACGCTCGGCGCACCGGTGCGCCCGGCAACCACGAGGTTCTTATCCCTGCGTCCCTCGATGGCGGCCCTCATCTTGCCTGCGCCCTCGTCTATGGAAATCAGTCGGGTCCTCCCCTCGGCGCCATAAGGATGCGGCAGCTCCGTGTCCTCGATCGAAAGCGCTGCAACACCGGCCATCTCCAGTTCCTCCACGGTGCGCTTTACGTTAAGCGCATTTCCGTATCCGTGGTCCGCGTCCACCAATAGCGGCAGCTCGCTAGCGCGGGATATGCGGTGAGCCTGACCGGCGAACTCACTCAACGTCAACACGATGAGGTCCGGTGCGCCAAGTACCGTCATCGATGCGACGGAACCTGCGAACATGCCGACTTCGAAGCCCAGGTCTTCCGCGATTCGCGCGGATATCGGATCGAAAACCGATCCCGGGTGGACGCATCGATCATCGGAAAGCACTGATCGAAAATTTTCTCTGCGTGATGTCCAGCGCATTTTAGCTGTACTCCTTCATGTGTTGAGACTGCGGGCTAGTCACATAGCATTGGCAAAAAACGCCTGCTGACCTCCTATCCGGAAGGCGTCGATCACATCCTGCCCGTCTTTCGACAGCAGCCAGTCGATCAGCTTCCGGCCGTCGGCCGAGTTGACGTGGGGGTGTTTCTTCTGGTTGACAAGAATGATCCCGTACTGATTGAACATCCGTTCATCGCCTTCCATCAGAAGCTTCAGATTGCCCTTGTTTCTGGTTTTCAGCCAGGTAGCGCGATCCGTCAAAACATAGGCGTCGAGACCGCTCGCTACGTTCAGCGTCGCACCCATCCCCGACCCGGTTTCACGATACCATTTTTTACCCGAAACGGTCGGGTCAACTTCCGCGACTGCCCACAGTTCACGCTCCTTCTTGTGCGTGCCGCTGTCGTCACCGCGCGATGCGAACAGGCTGGAGGACGCGGCTATGGCAGCCAGCGCCTTGGCAACATCCTTTGTGCCGTTTATATTCGCCGGGTCCTCCGCGGGCCCCGCGATGACGAAATCGTTGTACATCACGTCGAACCGCTCGACACCGTAACCGTCCTGCACGAATTTTTCCTCAGAGGATTTATGATGCACGAACAACACGTCCGCGTCCCCGTTTCGTGCCAACCTTATGGCCTGCCCCGTTCCCACTGCCACGACTCTCACTTCGATGCCGCTTCGGTCGGTAAATACCGGCAACAGAGCACCGAAAAGACCGGAATTTTCTGTCGAGGTGGTGGAGGCAACGGTGATGAAACGCTCCTGGGCCTGGATGCCGGTCATAGCAAGAATGAATAACACGGCAATCATACTCGAACAGGAAATTCTCATATTTACACGACCTCAATCCGGGATTGAGCCAACAAATCCTTAAAATACTTCCTATCCCCCGGATTTTCTATATTCCCGATGTTCTATTAAGAGTTTGCGATTTTCGTGTTAGACCTATGACAAGTCACCGCCCGCCAACACATGACATCAAGCCCTTACGCCAGGTTGGACAGATCGATATCTTTGGGCAGGGTCGTGATAATATTCATTCAATATCACCTTTCAGGAATACGCATGCGAACCATTTTAAAAACGGCGCTGATCATGGCCCTACTCGTGCCGGTGGCGGGCCGAGCGGATACCGATTCCACACTGGAACAGATCAGCAAGACCGGAAAAATCAGAATTGGCTTCAGACAATCCGTGCCGCCAATGTCGTTTCGCGACAACGACGGCAATCCGGTCGGCTATTCAGTCGATCTGTGTGACCTGATAGTCGACGCGGTAAAAACGAAACTTGGCAATCCCGACATTGCCGTGGACTACCTGCCGGTTAGTTCCCAGAATCGATTCGACGCGCTGAAGGACAATAAAATCGACATTCTTTGCGGCGCTACCACCAAGACCCTGTCCCGTGGCGAACTGGTGGACTTCACCCAGCTTACGTTTGCAACCGGTGCTTCATTGCTGAGTTTACAGTCCCAACCCATTAACACCGTCGAGGATCTGGCGGGCAAGAAGGTTGGCGTAGCCAAGGGCACGACCACGGAAAACGTGCTCAAAGACGTCATTGCCCAAAGCGACACGAAAGCGGAAATCGTCGTGGTCGAGTCTGCGGTCGAGGGATTCGATATGCTCGAGAAGGGCGAGATCGCCGCGTTCTCCGCGGACCAGGTCGTCCTGATTGGCCTTTTGTTCACCTCCGATAATCCTCGCCGGTACGGCGTCAGCGAGATTACGTTTTCCTATGAACCGTTCGCACTGGCCGTGCGGAGAAACGACGCGGACTTTCGACTGGTCGCAGACCGGGTGCTGTCCAGGCTTTACCGAACGGGGCAGATAATCGAAATATACGGAAAGTGGTTCGGTCGATTTTCGGACGAGATCCCCAGCGCCATCGCCGCCGTGTACCAGATCAACGCGACCCCGGAGTAGTTCGGCTTCAACCTGACCACAACGTAACAAATAGGCGCGAGTGCGGGCTAGCTACCGTTTCGCCGAAACCGGGGTGCAGGGTGACCCGACCCGCGCTACGGCCGCTTACGGCGAGCAGGGGCTCAAGTTCCAGATCGAAGATACGGTCAGAAAGATCCGTCTTCTATCCGGCACCACACGGTCCGGGCCCTAGCCCGCAATGTGCAGGCTAGAAATCCGTGGGCGCGCCGCCCTCTTCTTTTCGCTTGATGACGAACGCCTCCAGCGCTTCCCGAATTGCCGGGTCCATTTCGGGTGGTTCGAATTCCGCGATCAACCGTTTCCACAGTGTGTTGGCGTGGTCGTGGCTTCGCGGCGACCCCGCTTCCTGCCAGCTTTCGAAGTTGCGCCAGTCCGAGAGAAACGGGCTGTAGAACGCATCCCGATATCGTTCCCGGGTGTGGTCGCAGTCGAAGAAATTACCGTTCGGCCCGACATCCCTGATCGCCTCGATGGCCAGATCGTCCTCCGTTGTACCCACCGGCTGGTGGTAGCAGGCCAGCTGCTGCAGCAGCTCGCAGTCCATGACGAACTTTTCGAAGCTCGCCACCAGTCCGCCTTCGAGCCATCCGGCGGCATGCATCACCATGTTCACGTGCCCGCTGGTGACCCCCCACAGCGAGAATACGCTTTCCCAGACCGCCTGACCGTCAGGCGAGTTGGCCGCGTTCGCGCTTGAACCGCGCCAGGGCAGTCCGTATCGGCGCGCAAGCTGCCCCGAGATCTGCATGGCGCGCATGTACTCCGGCGTACCGAATGCGGGCGCTCCCGATTTCATATCGACGTTGGAGGTAAACGCGCCGAACACCACCGGCACCCCGGGCTTTACGATTTGCAGAAGTACAATGGCCGCGAGACATTCCGCCGTCTGCTGGGCGAGCGCTCCGGCCAGCGTCACCGGCGCCATGGCGCCGGCAAGTGTGAACGGGGCAACCACGACGGGCTGTCCCCGCCGCGCCATTCGCATCGCGCCATCGAGCATGGGCCAGTCGTGCTTGAGCGGAGACGACGAATTGATGTTGGTGAACATGCGCGGGCCGGCCTCGAACTCGTCACCGTTCAGGCCGGCGGCGATGCGGACCATCTCCATGGCGTCGTTGACGCGTTCCGGGCCCAGCGAATACGCGTGCACGACCTTGTCCGTCAGCGTCAACAGGTCATACAGCCCGTCCAGATGGCGGACCGATGCGTGGATATCCACCGGCTCGACCGGGTACCCCGCATTGAAGTGAATACAGTTGAACACCTGAGTCAGTTTCAGCAGATTCTGGAAATCCGATCGATTGCCGACGCGCCGACCCCGATCGAGATCGGTCACGTTGGGCGGGCTTGCGACCGAACCGAATGCCGCGGCGCTGCCCCCTATTCGAATGGATCGCTCCGTATTGCGGGGCGTTATGACAAACTCTGCCGGCGCCTTGTCGACCTGCTCCATGACGAAGGCGCGGTCCATCCGCACCCGGCTGGAATCCGGATCGACATCACAGCGTGCGGATTCGAGAATGGTTCGCGCTTCGTCGTTGAGAAAATCTATGCCGATCTCCTCGAGGATTCGCATCGCGCCGTCGTGCACGCGTTCGAGCCCTTCCTCATCGAGGGGTTCCGTCGGCGGATCGACGTATCGCAATTGCTTCCACGGCAGCTGCTGCAGTGCAGGCCTGTCGGTGGGTGTGCTACGCCGGCGCCCGCCGCGCCGCCTCGCCGGCCGCGTTTCTTCGTTCAATGCCGTCGCTCCAGTTAAGACTGTGGTCTACTTATTCAGATCGAGTACAACCTTGCATGCCTTGCCGGCATTCAGCTCGGCAAAACCCTGTTCGAACGATTCGAAGGGGAGGTGGTGGGTGATCACGGGCTGAACGTCGAGTCCGCTGCCCAGCATGGCGATCATCTTGTGCCAGGTGTCATACATCTCGCGGCCATATATGCCCTTGAAGGTGATGCCTTTCAGGATGGCCTTGCTCAAATCGATCGACACGGGCTCGGAATAGAGCCCAAGCAGCGCGATTTTCCCGCCGTGGTTCATACCATCGATCATGGCGGCGAGTGCCGCCGCACTGCCCGACATTTCGAGGCCGACATCGAACCCTTCACGCATCCCCAGCTTCTTCATCACGCTGGCGGGATCGAATTCCCTGGCATTCACACCAACGCTTGCGCCCATCCTCTCGGCAAGCTCCAGTCGATCCCGCTTCATGTCAGTTATTACTATGTGACGGGCGCCGGCATGGCGCGCCACCGCGGCCGCCATCAAGCCGATCGGGCCGGCCCCGGTGATGAGCACGTCTTCACCGACCAGGTCGAACGACAGCGCCGTGTGAACGGCATTGCCGAGCGGATCCAGGATGGCGGCGATCTCGTCCGGGATCTCGTCCGGAATGTCGTACGCGTTCTGGGCGGGGATGACCAGATAATCCGCAAAGGCCCCCGCCCGGTGGACACCGACGCCGTGGGTGTCCCGGCACAGGTGCTTGCGGCCCGCCCGGCAGTTGCGGCATACGCCGCACACGATGTGGCCCTCGCCGGAAACCCGGTCGCCGACGGAGACCGACGTGACTTCGTGCCCGACGGCCTCGACGATACCGACGTATTCATGCCCCACGACCACGGGTACGGGTATGGTCTCCTGCGCCCACCTGTCCCAGTTGTAGATGTGCAAATCCGTACCGCATATCGATGCATGCCGGATTCGAATCAGCACATCGGTGGGGCCGAATTCGGGCTTTTCAACGTCGCTAAGCCAGAGGCCTCGTTCCCTGCGGGATTTGACGATTGCTTTCATCGGTCAGGCGCCACCGCCATCAGCCCTGCAGTTCTTCCATGGCTTTTTGCTTCTTCTTTGCCTTGTCCGTGATCAGCTTGTAGGCAATATAGTATTTGTAGATATTGCTCACGTACTGGGTAGTCTCGCGCCCGATGCGTTTTGCCGAGATCACCTCGACGTTCCCGAACCAGATGTTGGGGTCATAGCCCGACTCAGCGGCTTCCTCGCGCAGGCGGGCCACTTTGGCCGGACCCGCGTTGTAAGACGCAAACGAAAACAGCGTCTTGTTCATATCATCGATCTTGGGATCGCTGTAGTAGCGATCGCGCACGAATTTCAGATACTTGGTGCCTGCGTGCACGTTGCTTTCGATCTTTTCGACGTCCGGGATGCCTACATTCGGATCCTTGGCGGTCGATGGCAGGACCTGCATGATGCCCACCGCACCGGCGGCACTGCGAACGCTGTGGTCCAGTCGGGACTCCTGGTAACCGAGCGCCGCCAGCATCAACCAGTCGAATTCGTACTCATCTCCATATTTCTTGAAAAATTCAAGCGTGGCGTGGAATTTTTTGATTTCCTCCGCCGTGGTCGGATTTTTCACCCACGTGTTATCCTTCACGTAGCGCTTCAGCAGCATGTTGCCGAGAAGGGTGCCCTTTTTTGCCGTTTTGATGTATTCGTTGCTGATTGCCAGGAGCTTGGGGCTGTTTTTTCTCATCGCCCACGCGATTTCGGCGCCCTCCCTCACCGCAATTTCGGAATGCACCTCGATATTTTCATAGACGTCCTTCCAGAACTCAGCCTTGTGGCTGTCGACGATGATCATTGGAATGAGGCCCTCGTTGACCAGCTCCAGCAGGTCGCCGTCTTCCAGGTATTCACTTGCCGGTATCAATTCGGCCGGCTTCAGGCCCCGGGACTCGAAATCCGCATTCAGCCGAGTGAGGCTCTCGAAGTAGCTGCTCGATTCCCGCACGTGGATGGACTGCTCGGACAGGTCATCCAGTTGCGTGATCTCGGGTGCCTCGGGACCGGTTACCAGCACTTCCTTCACCCCCGGATAAGTCGGGTCCGAAAAATCGACGAGTTCCTTTCTGTCGTCTGTAACGGTCAGATTGGCAGCGGCAATATCTCCATAGCCTTCTACGAGCATGGGCACGAGCTGGTCGCGGGGGACCGGGACATAAATGATATCGAATTTGCGGGCGCCGAGTTTGTGCCTCTCGTTGATGAATTTTTCGAAATTCTCCAGGGTTTCGTACGTGATGCCGCGCTGGGTTGCGCCATCCAGGAAGTACATCATTTTGTTGTATACGACGAGTGCGCGGAGGCTTCGCCGTTCCAGCATCTCGTCGAAGTCGCCTTCGAAAGCCTCGAAACCAGATTTGCCATACGCGACACCCGATGTACCGCATAGCACCGACACAGAGAACAAAACGATCACCATTACGGAGAACAATCGCAGCCTTGCCGATAATGCCATTTACTTCACTCCTGTTTACGAATACCTGAATTGGACTGGGGATGATATGAAAGTTCGCGGCGTTGCTCGAACACTAGCGAATCACGAAGCCGAATGCTACACTGCCAACCCGAAAAAGGCGCGAAAATTTCAGGCCATAGAATGAAAAATAGCACGGGGAAAATCCTCCTTGCCGCGCTGGCGGCACTTGCCTTAACGATGTCTTCAGCGGCACAGGAGACGGGTGACTCCAATCAACAAGGCGAGACTGACAGGGTTGACGCCGCGCAACAAAGGCTCACGGATCTGGTGCGTCAGACCGCCGGTGAAATTGACAACTTTTTCAGCGACGAGCGGTACTCCTGGCAAAACAACAAGACCCGCATCACCCTGCGGGGCAACCTAGACTGGATCGACGAACACGGTTGGGAAACTTCGCCTGAGGTCAGGATCCACCTGTCCATGCCGGGAACGAACAATCGTATCAGAATCGTTGCCAACGACGATGACGATGACGGTGCTGCGGACGGCGGGGCCGGCGACGAAAACGAATCCAACCTGGCCCTAAGGTGGGTTGGGAAAGTAACCAATAAGTACGGGATCACGTTAGACCTTGGCTTGTCGACCCGGGGTGACCCGAGTCTTCAGGCTTTCGTTCGCGCCAATATGTTCAGGAACTGGAAACTCACCAAGACCTGGGACGGACGCCTGGAGAACCGCCTTTACTATTACACGGATTCTGAGTTGCGCAACGATTTCAGGTGGTATTTCGAACACCGGATCAACGACAAGTTCTTTTTCCGCTCCCGCACCCGGTTCGATTACCAGCAAGACAAGGACAAAGGGGTTTATCCCGAACAACGCTTTACCCTGTTTCAGCAAATCAACAACCGCACCGCCCTGGCCTACGAGCTCATCGCTGAAGAAATCTACTTCGACGATTCACCCTGGGATGTGGACGAGATCCTCGAACCTTCCGACCGCTATACCCAGTTCCAGGCTCGCCTGCGATTTCGGCAGAACATCGGCTATCCCTGGTTGTTCTACGAGGTCTGGCCGATTGCCGCGTGGGCCGAGGAAAGAGACTATGAATTCACCCCGGCCATCCGCTTCCGACTCGAGGTGGTTCTCGGCGATCCGCCCAAGCAGACCCGGCTGGGGATGAACTGAGCCCGGTTTTGCGGGTGCCGCCGGGCGCCCGAAGCGCATTCTGTTGCTGTCTTGTGCAGTCTCATGTTGAGCGTCATGTGCGGACTTGCCGCAAATCGGGAGTTCTCGCCGGTTGAAGTGATACAATAAAAACCGGCGTAGGCTCCGGTTGATCGCGGCGAGG
>JAHEIO010000032.1:19635-21775 GCA_024639325.1 Gammaproteobacteria bacterium | reverse complement strand
TTGTAGGAGGCGCGCCCCGCGCCGATCTCGATCGTAATGAAACGCACTATTCTCAACAAATCAGAGTTACCTTAAGATATTTTCCACCAGTTGACGCGACAACGGCAGCGACAAAATGGCTTCAAAACGGCGTAAATGGCCCTACATACTGGTCGCCCTGCTCGTCATCGGCGTGCTCGCCTACCCGGTAGGTGGAAATGTCTTGCTCTGGTCCGGTGCGCTCGAGCAGATCATCAGCAAGAAACCGCACAAACTCAAGATCGAGTGGTCCAATGCCTGGACATGGTGGCCGGGCGAGGTCCACGTCGAAGACTTCCGGCTCGATATCCATGGCAAAAAGAGCCGAATCCAAATAGGCATCGATAAGGGCATCGTCCATCTCAATCTGATGTCATTGACCGGGAAAACGGTTGACATCCTGAGCGCCGACGTCGAGGGGGTCGAGGTGTCCAGCACGAAGCGGCCCGAAGAAGAGCTCCAGACTGCCGGAAAGGACGAGGCAGCCCGGTCTTCCGACACCGGTAATCAAGCAGCCGAGTCCGTCTCCGAAGAGGCCGCATCAACGGGCGAGGAGAAGAGAAAGAAACCCTGGATCATCGACCTCAAGGGCATTTCAGCGAAAGGTGTGCGACTCGTTCAATTGAACAAGCTGAAACTCGTCGGCGACGGAATATTGCAGGAACTCGCAATGCATCTCGTCACCAAGGGCGGACCGCTTCGCATCGACGCGCTCAAGCTGGACATGCGCGCGGACGCAACACCCGATGCCGGCGACCAGGGCAATAAATCCGCCCGGGTCGAGGTCGACATTCGCATGGCGGAAAACATTCCGAAGCAAAACAAGGGCAAAAAACTTCTCGAGTTCCTCTCGGGCCGGGTTGAGGTGGCGGGGGACGCCAGCAGCATCGAATTCATCAGCGTACTGTTTGGGGATAAGTTCAATCTAAGCGTTGCCGGCGGCGGACGGCTCGATATAGTCATGATCGCCGAGTCCGGGGAACTGATGGACGGCAGCAGTATACATTTCAATTCCAGCGGCCTCGAAACGGACTTTCTCAATCTGCATGCTGCAGGGACCGGCGAAATCGTCGGTAAGATCGATAAAGACCGGGCGATTCCGGCGAGCATCAGGATCCGGGTCAACGATTTCAGGCTCAACCGGCACGGCGTGCCGAATCCCTACATGGAGGGCGCCGATCTGACCGTAGAGCTGCAGGCAACAAAACTCTTCCTGCACAAGGACATGACAGGCCCCCAACTGTTCGTCCATTTCCCGGATTCCACGGTGCGCGACCTCACGGATTACAACCGCTTCATTCCAAAGCAGGCCAATGTCGAAATCATCGAGGGCAACGGGCGCCTCAGTGGAACCATGTCCATTCTGGGCGACTCCGGCCACGTCAACATGGAACTCGACGGCACCGACGTCATCATGGACATCAGCGATGCCAGGATCGGTACCGACTTCAAGCTGGTCGCAAATATGGCCGACGGTAGTTACGGCAATAAAAGCTACAACCTGAAAGACACCTATTTCCGTATGGAAAACACGCGGGTGGCCAAGGGCAAGGACCTGACAAAGGACGGCTGGTGGGGCGAAATCCGGATCAGCAAGGGTGATCTGCTCTGGTCCGAGCCCATAGACATCGACGCGGAAATGCAGATCAAGATGCGCGATACCGAACCGTTGCTTGCCCTGCTTCGTGGCACAAAAAAGAAAAAATCATTCTTAGACAAGGCGCTGACCATCAAGAACGTTGAGGGCATTCTGGGCATCCAGACGAACGAAGAGGACATCATCCTCGATCCGATTCAGATCAAAGGCGAGGGCCTGCAGATCATCTCACGCTTAGATTTGTTGAAGAAGTTGATCAGCGGTGTACTGTACGTCAAACTGCACGGCATCGCAGTGAACTTCGAGATCAAGAACAACAAGGCCAAGTTCAAGGGATTGGGTGGAAAGAAGAAAGTTAAGAAGAAAGTCGACTATCGGAACACCAAGCCAATGCACCAGAGAGATCCACACGGGCACCTTTCTAAAAACCTCATGTGAGTGGAGCTACGCTGTGAAGGAATTTCTTATTAGGGAAGCTCTGAATAATCGGTAATCGTACGATGCCAACCCCTCGAAATCGGCGCG
>JAHEIO010000032.1:12591-19535 GCA_024639325.1 Gammaproteobacteria bacterium | reverse complement strand
CCCCGCCGCAATCCATCGGCCCGGGGCGCGCCTCCTATAAGAGACCCCGGCGTCAACCCAACCTGTAGGAGCGGCGCCCCGCCGCAATCCATCGGCGCGGGGCGCGCCTCCTATAAGAGGCCCCGGCGTCAACCCAACCTGTAGGAGCGGCGCCCTCGCCACACCGTCCGTTGTAGGAGCGGCGCCCTCGCCGCGATTAATCTGGGATTCCTCGGTTTTTCACTGGTCAATTTCCACCGGGAGTATCGAATCCACAATGCCGGACAACTGTTCCCTGCGTTGCCGCCCTGCTTCCGGCACACCGATATACAGCAGCGCCGCCATGGTCTGCGGCCGGGCCTGAAACAGGACGATCGCCCATACCACCGGTTCGCTTCCTTTCTTTGCCATGCCGCGGAACACCCGGGAAGGCATACCGTTCAGATCGTCTTCGCTTACATTTTCTATCTTCACATCGGACAGCACGTATTGTTCCAACGACTCGAAGTATTCCCGGGCGGCACCGACATCGTCGATCTCGGATACCACCCACATACCAAGCCACAGTTTCCCCCCGTCCTTGGGAATTGCTTCTACGACACGCGGTGGGGGTGGTGCGTCAACGCCTGCCACGGGCGGCTCGAAATCCAGGTCGAGACGCCACCCATCCGGAAAATTGACCCGGAAAACGGGCGTGCCGTCCGCCATGTTGTAGATAAAGGTGTGGGCATTGGCATGGGGCGCCCAGATGGTGGCGAGCACCAGCAACAAAGTAGCTCTGAGCATGTCCATTCTTCCTCAGGGCCCCCGGCGAGCACGGGGATAATTGCGGTAGCGGTGATTGGAGATACCGACCGAGAAACTGTTTCCCCACCCGTAGGACCCGGTGTGAAAGCCTACCCCGGCGCTGACGTTGGCGTTATTGCAGCCGGCACACAGCGCTGACAAACCCATGATCAGGACCAGCACCAGCCGCCTTGAGCGAAGGTGATTATGCTGACCGGTCATGCTGAAATGTACCCGTCAGGCAGCGCGGCCATCGAGAACCGGAGGGAAGTGCGTCATTCGACTTTCAGATCCGTCAGTTCGATGGCGGCAACGCACCTTTTCTGCAGTTTTGCCTTGTTGTCGAGAAGACACTGCGCGAGCTGTCCCTCGCCCGCTTCGACCGCGGCGCAATGTGTATCGAGATCCTCGTCGCACTCATTGGCCAAATAGGTCAACGCGCTGACGAATCTTTCGAGCTGTGCCGCTGCATCGTAGAGCGCGAACTCGCACTGGCCGGACAGCTTGTCCTCGTGCGCATACATGCAGGCCAGGATGCGGCCTTCCCCGGGAGTAACATTCGAACAATAATCGGTGAGTTCTTTCTCGCAACCCTTGGCGACAGACTCTATAACGGAATCCATGGCCGATGCCGGTGCCGTCAGGCAGAAGGAAATTACAATCATGCAGAATACATAAATACGGTTCATTTTTTTCTCGACAGTAAAGATCAAGGGGCGAAGTATACAGAAGTCGTCAATAGTGTCACCACTCTTAGTCTAGCCCGCATTTACCACCAGGCGGCTTAAACTTCTCGTTAAGAACACGCCATGCTAGGTTATTTGTTTTGGCTGAAAACAGTCAGTGTCGGCAACGCCGACCACGTCGCTGGCTGGTCCAGGCCCAGCTGCATTTGAGCTTCTTTCGATCCTTGATTCGCACGAGGGAAATCGAGTGAACGAAGTGTGACCATACTTGCCGCCGACATCCACGCTACGTTGACATCGGTTTAACCATAATTGCCCCTCCAAAAAATCCTTATAGGAGTAATTTCATGAAACGTTACAAATGGCTTGGTTCCACCGCACTAGCGTCCACTTTGCTTTTAGGATCACTTAACAGTAATGCTATGGAGCCGGAATCTGATATCGTGGACACGGCCATAGCCGCCGGCAGTTTCAACACCTTGGTCACCGCTGTGCAGGCTGCCGACCTGGTCGACACGCTGAAAGGCGAAGGGCCCTTCACCGTATTCGCGCCTTCGGATGACGCCTTCGCGAAAATTCCGTCCAGCGACCTAGAGGCCCTTCTAGCCGATAAGGAAAAATTGGCAGCCGTCTTGACCTACCACGTGGTGCCCGGCAAGGTGATGGCGGAAGACGTGGTCAAGATGACTAGCGCGAAAACCGTCCAGGGCGGGTCAGTGAGCATCGAAGTGAAGGAGGGAATCGTGATGATCGACGGTGCCAAGGTTTCATCCACTGACATTATGACGTCAAATGGCGTCATCCACGTCATTGACACGGTAATCATTCCGCAATAAGCGTCGCTTCCCCGAGCGACTTGTTTGAACGGCGAGAGCTTAGAGCTCTCGCCGTTTCCTTGAACGGTAACCAGGTGACTATAATAACCGCTTAATACGCGCACTCATGAACATGAACTCGAAAGATATCAAAACCATCGTATTCTTTGATGGGCAATGCGGCCTGTGCAGTAAAGAGATTCGTTTTTTCAAAAAGTTGGATGCCAAAAAGCGGATCGAGTGGGTCGACGTCAACGAAGATGTCGAACTGCTTCACGCCCTGGGAATAACCTATGAGCAGGCGATGCGCAAAATGCACGTGCTGGACAACCAGGGAATACTGCGTCGGGGCGCTGATGCCTTTCTCGCGCTGTGGTCCGAACTTCCGTATTTCAAAGCTATCACCAGCCTTATTCACTTCTCCCGGACGAGCTACCTGCTCGACAGAGCCTACAACGGGTTTGCCGATTGGCGATACAGAAAGCGGAGCGGCGCACAGGACGCTGCCACAGTCGCCTGCGCCCTGTCGGGGCAACACAATCTCCCGAGCCGGCGTGAATCGACATGGATAAGGAAAGGTTTACAGATCGAACAAGGGAGAATGAAATGAAGACCAGGCCAGTCGCGCGAATTTTAATTCCGTTCGTCGTTGTTTCCGCAGCGTTTCTATGGAGTTCGGCCCGCGCAGAAGAGTGCCCGGAATTCCTGGACCACGACTTTCGCAAGCTCCACTCTTCGGAAACAATCAACCTGTGCCAGCAGTTCGCCGGCAAGCCTCTTCTGATAGTGAACACCGCCAGCCACTGCGGCTTTACTCCTCAGTTCAAGGGGCTGGAAAGCCTGCACAGGAAGTACGAGGACAGGGGACTTGTGGTGCTCGGCTTTCCTTCGAACGATTTTCGGCAGGAAGCCGACAACGAGGAAAAAACCGCGCAGGTTTGTTATATCAACTACGGGGTGACGTTTACGATGATGGCCCCGATCTCGGTTACGGGCACGGACGTTCACCCGCTGTTCCGAGAGCTGGCAAGTCAATCCTCCCAACCCAACTGGAACTTTAACAAGTACCTCGTCAGCCCGTTGGGGAAGGTGGTCAAACACTTCGATACCGGCACCACCCCCGAGTCTTCCCCGGTGATCCGGAGCATAGAAAGTCTGCTGTAATCGTATTCAGATCAAGCCCTGCTCACGACCCACTGCGGAAAACGCGTCGAGCGCACGATCCAGATCGTCCCGGGTATGCGCGGCGGACATTTGGGTACGAATCCTTGCCGTACCCTTCGGCACCACCGGGAACGAAAATGCGATCACGTATAATCCTCGCTCGAGGAGTTCTGCCGCCAACCTCTGCGCGGCGACCGCGTCGCCCAGCATGACCGGAATGATTGGGTGCTCCCCGGGGATCAATTCAAATCCGGCATCGGCCATGCCCTGCCGAAAATACGCCGCGTTCTGTTTGAGCCGATCTCTCAGATCACCGCTCTCCCGTAAAAGATCGATAACTTTGATCGTCGCGCCGACGATGCAGGGCGCCACGGAATTAGAGAAAAGATAGGGCCGCGCTCTCTGCCGCAACAACTCAACCAGGGGACCCGGACCGGCAATATATCCACCGGATGCGCCACCCATGGCTTTGCCAAACGTGCCGCTGTACAGGTGCACCCGTTTGTCGACTGCCCAGTGTTGTGGCGTACCCGCTCCGGTCTCTCCCATAAACCCCACGGCATGGCTGTCATCGACCATGACCAGCGCATCATACTTTTCGGCCAGATCACAGATTGCCGGAAGGTTGGCCATGATGCCGTCCATTGAAAACACGCCGTCGGTCACGATCAACCGGAACCGTGCGCCTCTTGCCTGTTGCAGGCAATTTTCGAGTTCATCCATATCATTGTTGGCATAGCGAAGCCGATCGGCCTTGCACAAACGGATGCCGTCGATAATGGATGCGTGATTGAGTGCGTCGGAGATCACCGCGTCCTCCCCTCCCAGCAGGGCTTCGAACACGCCCCCGTTTGCATCAAAACAGGATGAAAACAGAATGGCATCCTCCGTTCCAAGGAAGCGCGACAGCCGGGATTCGAGATCCTTGTGCAGATCCTGGGTACCGCATATGAACCGGACCGAAGCCATACCGAAGCCGTGGCTGTCCATGGCGGTCTTCGCAGCCTCGATCAATCTGGGATCATTTGCCAGCCCAAGATAGTTATTGGCGCACAGGTTGAGTACTTCGTTTACCTGTCCGTCGCCGTTTTCGACGACTGTTGAAATGACGGAAGACTGGGGCGTAACGATGGTGCGCTCCCGTTTGAGCAAGCCCTGCTCTTCGATTTCTGCCAGCGTGTCCTTGGCATGTCTAATAAGATTGGCTGACATAGTGATCCTGCTCTCAAAGCATACCCTGTTCGATGAATTTTAATCGACGCGTCCCGGCGCCTCCACACCAACGCGGCTTGCGCGAAAATGCTCCAAAAGAGCATTTTTCAGACCGGTGCTCAGCCACTCCTGTCCTGCGTCGTCGCTCGGGATACTGGTGCAATATGCCGGCCAGGGAAGCTCTGATTAATTCTGTCAAGAAAAGTGGCAGGACGCCGCGTCAGATGTTCTTGTATGACAACCATGCTGGATTGCCTCACTTCGTTTGCAATGACTAAATTTTGAATTGATCCGAGTTTCCCTGGCATGGTACGTCCTTAGCAAGAAATCAAGGCCGCCTGGTGAGAAATGCGGGGTACACTAGATTCTCCCTTCCTCCACGGCGTGGCAGGCAATGGAAGTGTCGTCGTAGACCTTGATCTCGGGAACCTCCCGGGTACACCGTTCATTCGTGTGGATGCACCGACTATGGAAAACACAACCACGGGGCAAATTCACCGGGGTCGGCACTTCCCCCTTTAGCTTGATGTATTCCGAACTGTCCTGGTTCAGCTTAGGAATGGCGCTGAGCAAAGCCTGGGTATAGGGGTGGCGTGGAACGGAAAAAAGTTTCCTGGTGGGCGCCAGCTCACACAATGTCCCCAGATACATCACGGCCACCCGCGACCCGAAGTGCTCTACCACGGCGAGATCGTGGGTAATGAACAGAAAGGTCAAATCCCGCTGTTCCCGGGCATCCATCAGCAGGTTGAGCACCTGCGCCTGTATGGATACATCCAGCGCCGAGATGGGTTCATCGGCAACAATGAACTCGGGGTCAACGGCGAGTGCACGGGCAATGCTTATTCGCTGCCGTTGCCCTCCGGAAAATTCATGCGGATAGCGACTGCTCCAGGACGGATCCACGCCAACGGATTTGGTTACGCTCACCACGATATCCTTGATTTCCGAGTTGGACAGATCCGGGTTATGGAAGCGGATGGGCTCCTCCAGGGTCTGCTGCACGGTCATCCTCGGGTTCAGCGAGGCATAAGGATTCTGGAAGATCATCTGCATCTTCCTTCGATACGGCAGCATATCACCCATGCTCAGGTCGTCGATCCGCTTTTGATCATAGGTCACCTCACCCTGACTGGGTCTGATCAGGCCCATGATGACCCTGGCCAGCGTCGATTTACCGCATCCGCTTTCCCCCACTACACATAAAGATTCCCCTTTTATCACCTCCAGATCGACACCGCTGATGGCTTTGACACTCTCACGTTTGCGGATCAGGCGCCCGTTTTCGAAGCTCAACTGTTCCAGCAGTCCCCCGTGAATCGGGAACTCCTTGTACAGGTCGTGCACACCCACGAGAGCTGGCTGGCTCATATCAGGACTCTTCTGACAGGGCCTTGTGGCAGGCCACCCTTGTCGAACCCATCGTGGTGTAGTCCGGCCGGGTCGTCCTGCAAATGTCGTCAACCAACGGACACCGCGGATTGAATGCGCAACCTTTGGGAATTTCGTTGAGGGGTGGCATGCCCCCCTTGATCTGGTTCAATCGCTGTCCCGGCGTGGTCTTCTGCGGCAGCGCACCCATCAAACCGTGGGTGTAGGGGTGACGCGCATTGTTGATAATGTCCTTGGTATCCCCTTCCTCGACGATACGTCCGGCGTACATGACGATCGCCCGCTCGGTCATCTGCGAGATCACGCCCAGATCGTGGGTAATCAAGATCAGCCCGACACCGCTCGAGTTGCACAATTCCATGAGTAGATCCATGATTTCCGCCTGGATGGTTACGTCCAGCGCCGTCGTCGGTTCGTCTGCAATGATCAATGGCGGCTTGGTGATCAGGGCTATGGCGATCACCACCCGCTGGCGCATGCCGCCGGATAGTTCGTGTGGATACTGATCGATGCGCGTCGCCGCTGATGGAATATGCACTTCGGCCAGGCTGTCGATGGCTCTTTGCCGGGCCTCTTCCTTGGAAATTTGCTGGTGGGCGTGCAGTGCCTCGGTCATCTGCGTCCCGATGGTCAGCACCGGGTTGAGCGTCATCATCGGGTCCTGGAAAATCATGCTGATCCGATTGCCACGGATCTCGCTCATTTCCTGCAGCGACAAACGGGTCAGATCTTTTCCGTCAAAGCGTATTTCACCGCCGGATATATACCCCGGCTTGCTGATCAGGTTGAGAATCGAGAACGCGGCAACCGATTTGCCGGCACCGCTCTCGCCGACAATCCCCAGTCGTTCGCCTTTGTCGAGGGTAAAAGATACATCCCTGAGCGCCACCAGATCCTCTTTGCGCATGGC
>JAHEIO010000032.1:0-12491 GCA_024639325.1 Gammaproteobacteria bacterium | reverse complement strand
CGGTTTGTAGGAGCGGCGCCCTCGCCGCGATATCGTTTCTCGAATTATGTAAATCTCTCCGCAATTTTGATTCCCTAGTTTTTATACAACTTGGGATTCAGCACATCCCGCAGGAAATCACCCAGAAGATTCATCACCAGAACCAGCACTATCAGAACGATCCCCGGAATAATGGTGATCCACCACGATCCGCTGAAAATGAACTCGAATCCGGAATTGATCAACGAACCCAGGGAAGGTTTGGACACCGGCATGCCAAGCCCGAGGAACGACAGTGCGGCCTCGCTGACAATGGCATTGGCCACCTGCACGGTGGAAATAACCAGGATGGGCGAAAGAGTATTGGGCAGGATATGCCGAAACATGATCCGCACCGGGCGCAGACCGACCACGCGCACTGCATCGACATACTCCTTTTTCTTCTCCGCCAGCACCGAGGCGCGGACCGTACGGGCATATTGAGGCCATTCCGCAATGCCGATAACGAGAATCAGCATCAATATGGCCAGGCGTTCGTACAGCTCGGTGCCGAACAGCGCCTGGAATACGGCCAGAAATATTATGGCTACCATCAGCGTGGAAAAAGACAGCTGAATATCGGCAAGGCGCATCAGGAAGCTATCGACGCGGCCTCCAAAGTACCCGGAAATCAAACCGAGGGATATGCCTAGGACCCCCTGCAGCAGGACCGCGCAGATTCCAATGGTGAGCGATATTCGAGTGCCGTACAGAATGGTGCTGAATAGATCCCTGCCCTGGGCATCGGTTCCCAGCAGGAAACGCGAATTTCCCCCGTCCAGCCACATCGGTGGAATCTCCGAATCCATGATGTCGATGATGGTCGGATCATAAGGATTGTAGGGAGCGATCAACGGCGCGGCATAACAAGCAACAACGTAGATGCACATGATGACGAAACTGGTGATCGCAATCTTGTCGCGCCTGAAATCGTGGTAGAACGCCGATTCCATGAACTGCTGCCACTTCACCGCGACCATCAGCCGTCACCCCCGTGGGGCCGTGCCAGTTTGACCGTGGGATTGACCAGGCCGTAAACCAGGTCGACGATAGTATTGGTCACGACAAAAATAAGGCCGACTACGATCAGGTAGGCGATGATCAACGGCGTGTCCACGCGGTTCACGGCCTCCAGGAACAGAAATCCCATGCCCGGCCACTGGAATACCGTCTCGGTGAGAATGGTGAATGCGATTAGTGTGCCGATCTGCACACCGCCGACCGTGATCACCGGCAGCAAAGTGTTCTTGAGGGCATGCACGAACCAGACCCGCTTTGGTGACAGTCCCTTGGCCCAGGCAAATTTGACGTACTCCGATTCGAGCACCTCCAGCATCTCCGCGCGGATCAGCCTTATGAATAGCGGCAGCATGATCGAAGACAGCGCAATGCAGGGCAGTATGAGGTGGACCAGCCCGTCCCACGTCAGAAAACCCGTGGTCCAGCCACCGAATATTTCCACCGTCTCGCCCCGGCCGAATGACGGCAGCCATCCAAGCTCCACTGAAAAGATGTAAATAGACATGATCGCCGTCAGAAAAACCGGGATGGAAATACCGACGGTACTGACCGCCATGGCGAATTTGGAAAACCAGTGCCTTGGATTGATTGCCGCAAACACCCCTATAGGCACCGAGAACACGATGATGATCAGGGACGCCCCGAAAACGAGCTCCAGCGTCGCGGGCAATTTATCCAGTATGACGTCGACGGCGGGCCGCTTGAAAAAATACGAGGTGCCGAGATCTCCCTGCAGCGCGTTCTTCAGGAACCGCCAATATTGCACGAAGAAGGGATCGTTCAGACCCATTTTGTCTCTCAGTGCCTGGCGCTCCTCCTCCGAGACCGACTGCCCGACCATCTCCCGCAGCGGGTCGCCAAGATTGTCCTGGATGGAAAATGCGATGACGCTGATGACAAACATCACCAGCGCCGCCTGGGCCAGCCTTCTTACGAAGAATGCGAACATAGAGTCAGATTGTCTCTATCAACAGAAGCAGCGCACCGGGGCCGTACAGCGGCAGTTTTACCGATACAATATTATTTGTTCCGATGCGCATGGAGGAATCCAGTATAACAATCTTCCACGCCCGACCGCAGAGTAATGCATGTCGGACTCGATCAAAGTCCGCATCGCGGCGAGGGCGCCGCTCCTACAAAACCCTGCCGCGGATGTCGATTACCTTGTGGGAGGCGCACCCCGCGCCGATGGATCGCGGCGAGGGCGCCGCTCCTGCAAAACCCTGCCGCGGTGTCGATTACCTTGTGGGAGGCGCACCCCGCGCCGATTTCCAGGAGTTGAATTCATAATATTGACGAACAATCCCGGGACCCCAAAAAAATGGGCCGCTAGAAGCGGCCCATCAAAGCTCTGCCAGCTTTACCCGGCTTATCGTTATTTGATAACGAGATCTCCAAGGTACGGAAAATTCATGACATTGACGATCGGGGCGATATCCACGCCTTTGCGAGCGGCCCAGGCGCGATCCTGCCAGTGAAGCGGCACGAACGCGGCCTCTTCGTGCAGGATCTGCTCGACTTCCTGCAGCATGGCCTTACGTTTGGCCTCGTCCGTCTCACTCTGGCTTGCGACGATCAGTTCATCCACCCTGGCATTGGAATAATTGCCGCTGTTGTACTGCCCGTATCCCGTTTCCGCGTCCGGAGTCATGGCCAGGAACTCGGTGAAGTTGGACGAGTCCTCTGTGTCGGAATGCCAACCGATCATCATTACGTCGGCGGCGCGCTCATCGAACTTGGGCCAGTACTGCGCCTTCGGCATGGTCTTGAGATCGACCTTGATATTGATCTTGGCCAGCATGCTCGCGACCGCTTCCGCGATCTTGTCGTCGTTCACATAGCGGTTATTCGGCGCCATCATTGTGATCGTGAAGCCGTCGGCGTAGCCCGCCTCCTTCATCAGCGCCTTGGCCTTCTCCAGGTCGTAGCGGGGCTTCAGGTTCTCGTCGTATCCGAGATAACCCTTTGGGCTCTGCTGGGCCGCCGCGGTGCCGAAACCACGCATGATTTTCTCGACTATGCCCTCGTTGTTGATGGCGTGAACGATGGCCTGCCGCACCTTCGGATTCTTGAGCTCTTCACGGCGTTCCTGATTCATCTGGAAGGTAATAATGCGGGTACCGCTCATGGTAACCAGCTCGGTATTCGGGTCTTTGTCGATGCGATCGAGATCGGCCGGCGGTACGGGCGCAATGAAGTCCACATCACCCGAAAGCAAAGCCGCCACCCGGGTCGGATCTTCCTTGATTGGGGTGAACACGATCTTGTCGACGTTGCCTGGTGACTCGGTGTCCCAGTAGTCCTTGAATCGATCGAACTCGACTTTGACGCCCTGCTCGCGGGAAGTGATGATGAACGGTCCGGTTCCCGATGCGTTCGTGGAAGCAAAGGCATCGCCGTGTTTGACAATGGCGTCTTTTGCCTTGCCGTTCTCATCGTAACCGTCATAGAACTTCCGGTCCATGGGGAAGATGTACGTCGCGGTATGGAGCACCAGGGGATACGGTTCTTTGGTTACGATGTCGATGGTATATTTGTCGACGACGTTCAAAGCCTCGAAGGGCGCGAATATGCCCCTGAAGTCCGGGCTCTTTTTCAGCCGGTCGAAGGTCCAGCTCACATCCAGTGCGGTCATCTCGTTTCCGGAATGAAACTTTACACCCTCGCGCAGCTTGAACCGGACGGTGTTGTCATCGATCCGCTCCCAGCTTTCGGCGAGGCGGGGATCGAAGCCCAGCTCCTGGTTCCATCTCACCAGCGGATCGAAAATCATGTGGGAAAGCTGCAGCGTACCGCCGGACAGTTGCTCATGCGGGTCGAGCGATACCGGATCCGCATCGTAAGCCATTTTCAGAGTGGCCGCGTGCGCGGCCGCACCGATCACCATTCCCACGACGGAAAAGGTGATTAGTTTGAGAAGTTTCTTCATGGATTCCTCCAAATGGTATTGTCGTCGTGACGACTATTGGCGACTTTCGTAGCGTGCCGAAAGTTTCTAGAGGCGTTTTTTACGCTATACGGATGGCTTATTCAAGTATCAATTATGCCGAGACGGGTTCAAGCCGCTATTTATGCTGTATACGGCCGGAGCATCCGGTCATCCGGATCGGTCAATTGATTTCTCGATCGCCGGTAAACGAAGCCCGAGGGTTACCGCTCGAACGACCATGAACAGCATGAGGCAGAACCATAAACCATGGTTTTGCCACACCGGCACGATGAGCCACACGGCGACGAGGTACACCGCCACCGATACGATCATGGCATTGCGCATATCGACGGTCCGTGTAGTTCCGATGAATATTCCGTCGAGCTGAAAACTCCACACCGATACGACGGGCGACAACAGTATCCAGGGCATATACTCCGCGGCGCTGACCTGCACCGCGTCGATACCGGTCAATACGCTTACGATGAGTTCACCGAACGACAAGTAGACAACGGTAAAGATGATCGCGATCAACAGCGCCCAGATCGTCGTATAGTACACGGACGACCGAAACGCGGGCCTGCTGCGCGCACCATAGGCGCTTCCTGCCAGTGCTTCGACGGCGTGAGCGAATCCGTCAAGTCCGTAGGCAAGGAATTGCTGAAGATGCAGCAGGATGGCATTCGTGGCCAGAATGATTTCTCCGAACTTCGCGCCCCGGGCGGTGAAGAACGCGAAGGCAAAAACCAGACACAGGGTGCGAATGAAGATGTTCATATTGACATGCATCAGTTCCTTGACTTTGTCGACGTTGAGAATTCCTTGTCGTTCGAAATCGGCACCGATTCCCCGCAGGGTACGGCGGCAGATGTAGAGGCCGGCGGCAAGCGCCAGATATTCACTCAACACCGAGGCCTCGGCCACGCCCTGCACTCCCCGGTTTAGCTGCAGGACAAAGACCAGGTCAAGAAGCACGTTCGTCAAGTTCAGGATCAGCTGCAGCACCAGCGCCGCGCGGGTTTTCTGCATACCGATGAGAAATCCAAGAACGACATAGTTGCCCAGCACGGCAGGCGCACTCCAGATCCTCACCCGGAAATAGTCATTGGCGAGAGCTTCCAGTTCGACGCCGCCCTCGAGCAGCCAGAACGAGATTAGGCTGACGGGATGCTGCAGCAGCAACAGTATCGCCCCCAACACGACCGCCGTCAGCAGCGCCCTCATCAGCACCAGAGTGACCTCCGGGGCGTCATTGGCGCCGTAGGCCTGGGCAACGAAGCCGGTGGTCCCCATGCGCAGAAAACCGAAGCCCCAGAACAGAAAACTGAATATCAAGGCACCCAGCGCTACGGCACCGATATAGACCGGATCGGGCAGATGGCCGACGACAGCCGTATCCACGGCCCCAACCAGGGGCACCGACATATTGGACAGTATGATCGGCCCCGCCAGCAGCCACACCCTTCGATGCCAGTCGGTGGGGCGCGCGGGGAACGTGGTATCAACTTTCAATGGCAGTGCTTATCGTTATCAAATGTGCCGCAATCGTAGAATCAATACTGCGGGGCCCGAGTATAATGCGCCCCTCGATATTTATGACCAGACAGCTCGATGCCCGGGACACGTCCTTGAACAAATTCCTTGACGCGCTGGACCAGGACGCCTTTGTCATCACCACCGAACTGACTCCGCCCAAAGGCACCGACTTGAGCGGCCTGTTCGACAAGGCGGACATGCTCAAAAAACGTGTGACCGCGTTCAATCTGACTGAATCCCATGCGGCGCGCATGGCCATGGATCCCGTGGCTGTGGGCCGCCTCCTGCTCGACCGCGGTCTGGAGCCCATCGTGCAAATGACGTCGCGGGACAAAAACCGCATCGCCATCCAGGCGAGTATGCTCGGCGCCGCGGCGCTGGGCATTCGCAACCTGGTATTCATGGGCGGCGATCCGCCCAAAAATGGCGATCACCCCGACGCCAAGCCGGTATTCGACATGTTTGCCTCACAGCTGATCGAGGCGGCGCTTGCACTGAATTCCGGGAGGGATTTCATGGGGAACGCGCTCAACTCACCGACCGATTTTTGCGTGGGAGCGGTGGTCAATCCAGGCGCCGCGGACATCGCGACCGAAATCGAAAATGCACACCGCAAAGCCGCTGCGGGCGCTTCTTTCTTCCAGACCCAGGCTGTCTACGACACCGAGTCGTTTCTGCGATTCATGGACGCGGCGAAACTGTCGCAACCCGTCCTGGCCGGCATCATCCCGATAAAATCGGTGAAGATGGCAAGATACATGAATGAAAAAATTCCGGGGGTCGATATTCCCGAGGCCCTTGTGGAGCGCATCGGCGATGCCGGGGCAGATGCAAAAAGGGTCGCGGAAATCAGCATCGAAGTCGCCGCGTCAACCATCAAACAACTCAAAGACTTCTGCCGGGGTGTGCACATCATGGCAATCGGCTGGGAAGACAAGATACCCTCCATTCTCGACTCGGCCGGGGTTCGACCCGCACCCTAATTCGCATTTCTTACCAGGATCCCGAGCGACGGCGCGGGACGCGTGCGGATGATCGCCGGGATGAGGGGGTAATTCAGTTGTGAGGCTTGTCCGTCCGGTGTACCGTACCGGTAAAAACCGCCACCACGACCCCGTTCTCCCGCCGGAGTGTGACGCGATAGGTACCGACCCGCCGGGTGTGGGAAACCTCCTCCGCTTCCGCGGTCAGTACATCCCCCGCGAATGCTGGTGACGAGTAAGCCATGGCAGTGTGAATGCCAACGGCTATGACACCTCGCGAATTGGAAGCCAGACCAAACGCCGTATCCGCGAAAGAGAACAACACTCCGCCGTGAGCCGACCCGTTGAAATTCATGTGTTCGTCCTGCAAGATCAGGGAGAGGCGCACCCTTCCCTCGGCGGCAGAGTCGATGGTTACGCCGAGCCGGCGTGCGAATGGGTCTCGAGCCAGCAGCCTCTCCAGTTCAGCACCTATCTCTTCATTTTCTGGGGCCATGGTCATAATCTTAACCCGGATTTCCCGCCAGGATCCCGAGCGATTGCGCAGGACAGGTGCCGATGAACGCCGGATCGATAATGGCAAGCTGCTTGCCCAATGCAATAAACATCGTGATTCGGAGGTCTCTTACCAGTAACCTCTAACAGACCCGAGTGCGGAGAAGAACCATGAATGGAGCAAATTTCAAGCCCGATGCCAGACTGGTGTTGGGTATCGTTCTGGCTTGTTTGACAAGCGCCGCACCGGCGGATCCGGTGGTTATCGAGAGCCCGCCCCAGCGGGTGTCGTTGCTCGAGCTTTACACTTCCGAAGGATGCAGCAGCTGCCCCCCCGCGGACCGGTGGGTAAGCAGCCTGAAAAACGAACCCGGATTGTGGCAAAGGTTCATACCGGTCTCGTTTCACGTCGACTACTGGGACTACATCGGATGGCCCGATCGATTCGCTTCACCCGCCTATACCGCTCGACAATACCAGCACGCCTCCTATCAATCCATGCGCACGGTGTACACACCGGGATTCTTTCTCAACGGGCGCGAGTGGCGTTGGCGAGGGCGCGATCTGGGTGAAGATATTATCGAGGAAGCCGCAGGGGTCCTCGGTCTCGAGGCCACCAAAACGGAGATAAAGATCCAATTCGAGAGTGATAATACCGGGCGCAGCCTGTCGGCCTCGATCGCCCTGCTCGGATTTGGTATCGAAACCCAGGTCGAGGCAGGCGAAAACGCGGGCCGCAAATTACGCCACGATTTCGTCGTCCTGTCCGTCGACAAGGTGCGCATGCAGCGCAAAGGAGACGTCTACAGCGCCGCGCTGAATCCTCCATCGACCGCGGTCGATGCCGGGCGCTATGCGCTCGTCGCCTGGATCAATGCAGAGGGCAGCCAGGTCCCGATCCAGGCAGCCGGAGGCTGGTGGGAACTGATGTGATGCGGTCAGGCATCGCCTGACGGCGGAATGAATTCCGCAACATCGCCGAGACTCTGGACGATTTCGTCTATGCTGACATGGTGGATCGAGTTGGGATCGGCCCAGCGTGAACAGATCAATCGGGTGACCGCGGGCTGCTTGTCCGAGATCAGCTCCATGAACGTCGACATGGTGCGCTGGCTCGATCCATGGTCCATATCGGCTTCACCTTCCGAGGCAACCTGAAGGGCTTCCGTCGACACGGATTCTTTGCGCCTGTATACCCTTTGAACGATAAAGGTGTCTGGTTCTATGGTCAGGGGCTGGTTCAGTTCATCGCTGGATCTGTTGACGTAGAACTGACAGTAGGGTTCCAGCTTGGCGACTTCCGAAAACCGTTTTTGGTAGCCATTCTGCAGGAAAATTCGGACGCCACCGCGGGCTGCCAGTTCCTGGTTAAGCTTGACCATGGTGCCGACACGCGGCAGGGTAACCGACGTGGCGGTGTCATAGGTGGTGGTCGATGCACAGCCGTGAAGCAACACGACCGTGCCCAAAATCAAAATGGTCTGAATTGCGCGCAGGTCAAGCATGAAAGATCTCCTTTACCGGAGCGAAACGGTATGCCGTCGTTCCTGCCGGATACCGTTCCCGCGTTGATCAACCGGAAATGTTGATTTTGACGAGACCACCCATCGCAGTCCGCATTTCGTCAATTGTGAGAAACCCGTCGGCACCGCCGGTGCCCCAGCGCAGACAGGTGAGCCGATCGATGTCCTCTTGCGTATCCGACGACAACTCCATGATTGTCGACAAATTGCGATTGCTGCCAATCCGCGCGAATTCGATTTCCGCCGCCCAGGTATAGTCCCTTCGACGGTAGGAGTTTTCAACGGTAAATATACCAGGCCGGATTACGAGCGGCTCACTGAATTCGCTGCGCGGCCGGTTTGAAATGAACTGGCAGTGCGGATCCATTACCGAAATATCGCGCCGCGACCTGACTTCTCCGCGCTGCATGAACAATCTCGCCCCGCCCCCGATGCTGAGCTCCTGGGTCACTTCGATCTGCGTTCCCGCGGGCGGCAGGAGCGTCGGTGACCCCGTTGTGGCAGCACAACCGCCTGCAATTACCATAGCAATCAAAACGATGTAAGTCCTTAGTCCGGACATTTGAAACTCCTGATACAAATTGTGGATTTCGCCCTCTCGTCAGCCTCCGGGGCGGCGTTCGACCCGGTTATTCTGAGAGACATAGGATGAGCCCTATAGTTCATTTGGGCCGGCCGGATGAACCGGAAGAAGAAGCATGCTCCGGCTCGAACCGTCTACCAACCGATATTGTATACTGTTGAGCAATCTCGCGCGGCCGACACCCTGACTTCATGCATACTTCAATGACAACCAAAATGCCGATGGCGTTTTTCGTTGTAATGATCGCCCTGCTTTTCTCTCAGTTCCAATCCGTATTTGCTCAAAGCGTTCCAAGCGGCAGCACGGAAGCGCCCACCGAGTTACCTGAAAATCTCACCGCAAATCAGGTCGACGACCTGATGGCCCGGTTGTCGGACGAGGAGGTGCGCGAACTCCTGATCCGCCAGCTCGACAAGGCCGCCGTCGAGGAGGCGCCACCGGAGCCAAGCGGCGCGGCGGTCGAGCGATTCATGACCGGCATGGAAAACGCCGAGGTGCGCCTCATCGGCATTGCCGCCGTTATGGGTGACGTATCCCGCGTCCCGGCAGAGTTCTGGCGGCGCATCACCGCAGGCAGCGATGCGAGCGTCTGGAGCGTCTGGTTCAAGATATTAATGTTCTTTGCGACCGGGGCGATCGTGGAGATGTTGTTCCGGCGCAGCGTAACCAATGTGGGTAAAGTGACGACTCCCGACGCCGTAGTGACGCTCCGGGAGAAATTCAAAATATCGTTTCTGCGCTCGATTATCGATGTCATTTCGATACTTGTCTTCGCCCTCGGCACCTTGATTGCTTGGCTCATATCGAATCTGCCAACGGACAACGCACAGGTCCTGTTTACCAGTCTGTTGACCGGTGTGCTCGTATGGCGGCTGATTGCGGTGGGATCGCGTTTGATCCTCGCTCCCCGAATACCGTGGCTGCGCCTGGTCGATCTCGACGACGATACCGCGCGCAGCGCGAATTTCAAACTGATGCTGATAGCCACCGTCGTGATATTCCTTCTGTGGCTGCTGGGTGAAACGATGGAAGAATTCGGCTTTCATCGGGACATACAAGGTGCCGTAGGCCTGCTGGACAGCGCGGTGTTCATCGGCATCGTGATCTGGGTCATCTGGAGCCTGCGGCCGCCTCGAACGGATGAGGTCGAGTCATCCGCCACCGGGGACTACTTCGCGCGGAACTGGCACATCATGGCGATCATTGGAACGCTGGTAATTTATGTGCTGGCGCTGGGCGTAAATCTGGCAACCGGCACCCGCGTACTGACGCCGGCGATATCCAGTCTGATCGTTCTCGGCATCCTTCCGATGCTGGACATCGGATTGAGAGGAGCCGTGCACCGGTTCATGGCGGCGACTGGGGACAGCGACGATGCCGGGGCAGCGAATGAGGATCATACCGATTCCGCCAGCCCCGAACTTTCCATTGAGATCGCCGGCGAGCCGCCCGAAGAGAGAAAAGCAGAGATAGCGGACGGCCACAGTGCGCTCCCCAAGAAAACGGAATATCTCGAGAGCTACGAATCGGTAGTGATGAATAATATCCGGATACTTCTGATTCTGATCGCGGTCTTCGTGTTTGCGAAAATCTGGGATCTCAACCTGTTCGGCCTGATGGAGGTGTTGCTTGGCGAGCGCACGACTCACGTGGTGGTAAACTTTTCGATCACCGCGCTACTGGCCTACGCATTGTGGGGGATAGTCAGTACCGCGGTCGCCCGGGTTGCCGGTCCCGATACCGGGGCGGGCGCGCACGGCGACGAGGGCGGCGGAGAAGGTTCCCGGCTCGGCACCGTCCTGCCTCTGTTCAAGAAATTCCTGTTCATCACCCTCATTATCATGCTCGTACTGATTTTCCTGTCTTCTCTCGGGGTAGACATCGGCCCGCTCATCGCCGGTGCAGGAATAATAGGCATCGCCATTGGCTTCGGAGCACAGACCCTGGTCAAGGACATCGTTTCCGGGCTTTTCTTCCTGCTCGACGATGCGTTTCGGGTGGGCGAGTACGTTACCATCGGCAATACCAAAGGCACGGTGGAAAAAATATCCGTGCGCTCGCTGCGCCTTCGTCACCACAACGGGCCGCTGCACACGGTGCCGTTCGGGGAGATCCAGACGCTGACCAACTGGAGCCGCGACTGGGCAATCATGAAGTTCGAAATCCGCGTTCCCTTCGAGACGGATGTGGATCTGGTACGCAGGATCGTCAAGAAGGTCGGTCAGGCCATGCTGGAGGATGAAGAGCTTGGACCCCTGTTTCTCGAACCCCTGAAATCCCAGGGGGTGAACCGTATGGATGACTCGTCATTCATTATCCGCTGCAAGTTCACCTCCAAGCCGGGCAACCAGTTCTACATGAGGCGCGAGGCCTACGCGCGTATCCAGGCGGCATTCGAGGAGAGAGGCATCAAGTTTGCGCCCAAGCGGGTGATCGTGGAAACCGTGTCGCCGAATGTTCCACCTGAGGTTGCCGCCGCAGCCGCGGGGGCGGCCGCGGAAACCGAGCAGGCGCCGCAGCATGTCAAGGACGAACCGGGCTGACCGGGAGACCATTCATTCATCGACCGTGGTGACTGCGTGAAAGTTGTTGACACCGTCTAACAGTTTTGTCTTTCTCGTTGTTGCGGTCTGTGCGTCGATTGCCTGGCCGGCGTTTGCCCAGGACGAGCCGGCGTCCGAGGCGGAACAGCAGGACTACGTTTCCGTACGGATAGACGTCTGGTCCAAAAACTTGCGGACGATCGAACGGGACGGCTCCGGGGTGAAACTGAAGGTCGCGCTCGCCACCTCGGTTTTTCGCTACAAAACGCTGGACGAACTGCTCGAACGGGATACCGAGCTGATCAATTCCATCGGTGTACGGCCAAAGCTCGAGTTCGAATACCCGACTTCTGTTACAAACGTATCGTTCGTACCGGAACTGGAACTAGCGCTCAATCGGTCCCTCGATACCAGCAATAAGGTGCTGTCCGGCGCGGCCACGGCCGGTTTTCTGCACCGCAGAAACGGCGACGACAAGGATATCCGAACCCGGATCGCGATCAAGTACGGATCGAAGTACGAGCTGGACGGCTTGAACTTCGACGATTACCTGGAGCTGAGCCTCAAGGTCTATCTGCAGGAGCAGCGCGGATTCAGGGTCGGCAAGCGCAATCTCACCCTCACACCCTTCGGCGAAGTCAGACGTTTCACCGACACCCTGGAATTCGTAACCGAGAGCGGCGCCGTGTTCGACGTCGAAACGCAGTACGAAATCGGGCTGGAGTTCAACACCGACCCGAGAAAAATGATCCTGGGCATCGCGCTGCCGAGGCTGAAGCTGAGCTACGTATTCGGAAACGATGTCAAAGGCATCAACATTCGCATTTGATCCTGGCGCTTAAACCGGGGAATCGCGGCGAG
>JAHEIO010000261.1 GCA_024639325.1 Gammaproteobacteria bacterium | reverse complement strand
CTGTGCGAAAGCATCGTCCAGGACGCGGGCGTCGAATGGACCGTCGTTCGTGCCAGCTGGTTCAACCAGAATTTCTCCGAAGGGGAGTTTCTCGACATGGTATTAGCCGGCGCGATCACGCTCCCGGCCGGGGACGTCCCGGAGCCGTTCATCGACGTGGATGACATCGCCGATGTCGCGGTCGCCGCGCTAAACGAAGACGGCCACGACGGTCAGATCTACGAGCTCACCGGCCCGCGTTGCCTGACCTTCAAAGAAGCGGTGCGGGAGATCGCCAGCGCGACCGGTCGCGAGATCCAATATGTCCAGATACCGCACGAGGCTTTTGCCGCAGGTATTGTCGAGTCGGGCGTACCGAATGACATCGCGTGGTTGTTGGACTACCTGTTTACCACAGTACTCGACGGCAGGAACGCTTACGTCTGCGACGGCGTTCAGCGGGCGCTGGGCCGAGAGCCGACAGACTTCGCCGAGTATGCGCGCCGGATCGCCGCCAAGGGTGTCTGGGACGTGCCGTCTTCAGATCAAAAAGCGGTGGCATAAATTAACCAGTTCATACCGATCGTCGGAACGACAGCGCTGCTTGGATTTGCAATGGTAGGTGGGGTTTTCTTCGCGTTCTCCAGCTTCGTGATAAGGGCCCTCGCGAAGATGCCCGCTACGGATCCCGCGGCCGTTGAGCTGTGGGAGCACTACCTGGCCCGCTATCTTGCCTATTGTCATCGCTGGCGCACACACGTATCGACGGGGATGTATAGTCCTGGTCCGCTACCAGCGCGGCCGGCGACGCTCGGGAAAGTAATATAATTTCCAGAGGTTAGTCGTTTACATTACTATTGCGAACGCGTGTCGGATTGATAATGTGCGATTTGAGTTTTCGGGAATGACGGGTCGATACTAAGGGAACTCAGTGGTCAAATTCTCCCATCCAGTACGACGAGGACGTTAGATAAATGAGGAGAAATGCATTCTTATATGCAGTTTTTATTGCGACTGTGATGCTTTGGATCAGCGTCGCTCCACTAGCGGCCGGCGAAGAAAAGTCCACATCCAGTGAATCTTATCAGCTCGAAGAGATAACGGTAATCGGCACCCGCATCGAGAGGCCTGAGGTCGACTCCCCCATGGCTGTCGGCTCCGTGGGCACGGACCAGATCCAGCTGGGCCGCCAGCAAAACAGCCTGGGTGAGTCTTTGCTTACTATCCCTGGCCTGGTAATTCAGAGCCAGTATAACTACGCACAGGACCTGCGCATATCAATCCGCGGTTTCGGCGCAAGAGCAAGTTTCGGGATTCGCGGTATAAAGATATTCACCGACGGTATCCCAAACACGTTACCAGACGGCCAGAGCAATGTGGACGATCTTGATCTGGGCTCGACGCAGCGCATGGAGGTGATTCGTGGACCGTCGTCGTCGTTGCACGGGCCGGCGGCCGGCGGCGTCATAAATATCGTCACGGAAGATGGTCCCCGTCATCCTTTCGTCGAAGGCCGCTCGACGTTTGGCTCCTATGATTTCCAGAAGTATCAAATCAAAGGGGGTGGTCAGGACAAGAATTTGAATTACCTGGGCAACTTCTCCCATCTGAGCTATACCGGGTATCGTGATCATTCGGTGACGAGAAACTCTCTGCTGAACAGTAAGTTTCGCTATGACTTCGACGCCTCCTCTGACCTCACCGTCGTGTTCAATGTGCTCGATACGCCCGAGGCCCAGGACCCAGGGGCGCTGAATGAACGGGAAGTGCAGGATGATCGCCGTCAGGCCGCACCACGGGCGCTAAGCTTTGACGCCGGCGAAATGGTGAACCAACACAAGCTGGGGCTGGTGTACCGCAACTCTATCACTGAAACACGTCAGCTCTCCCTGCGAAGCTATTACGTTGGACGGGAATTCGACAACTTTCTACCGTTCGATGTTAACAGCAATGGTCAAGGTGGCAGCGTGGATCTTGATCGCCGTTTTTTTGGCGGGGGAGGGGATTATACGTTCGCGGGACAACTATTCGGCCGGATCAACAAGCTGGTCGTCGGCGTTGAGATAGACGCCCAGCGGGACGAGCGTACACGATTTTCCAACGATTTCGGCGAACGTGGCCCCCTGACGACCAACCAAAACGAGGATGTCACAGGCTATGGTGCGTACTTGCAGGATGAGTTCCACGTCCGCGACGACCTTCGGCTGACTTTGGGTCTGCGCTATGACGTTCTCGATTACGACGTAGAGGACAAGGTCGGCGACGGGTCTGGCAGCCGCACCTTCGAGCAGCCGAGTCCCATGGTTGGTCTGCTGTGGAAGATAGGACCATCCGTCAACCTCTACGGCAATGTCTCGACTTCGTTCGAGCCGCCGACCACCACCGAACTGGCCAATCCACTGGCAGCGACCGGCTTCAACCAGTCTCTCGAAGCGCAGACGGCAACCAACTATGAAGTTGGCATCAAGGGTTTGCTGCCTGCTAAATCGCGCTACGAGGTCGCGTTGTTTCATATAGACCTCGAGGACGAACTTGTGCCTTTCGAGCTGGCCGGCTCCGGGCAGACCTTTTACGAAAACGCCGGCGAGTCGACCCGAAACGGCCTGGAAGCTTCGCTCGTGATTCAACCTCTAGCCGGCCTGACCACGACGCTTACTTACACCTACTCGGACTTCACCTTCGACAAGTTCAGGGATGTAAATGGCAATGTCTTCGACGGTAATAAGACCCCCGGTGTGCCTGACAACCAGTTCTATGCCGATGTCAGTTACTTCCACCCCACGGGGTTCTACGCATCCGCCAATATTCTGTATGCGGGTAGTTTCTTCGCCAACAATGCCAACACCGTGAAAATCGATTCACACACTGTTGCGAACTTCCGGCTGGGTTATATCCATGAAACGGGGGGCTGGGAGATCTCGCCATTTGTCGGCTTCAATAACATTTTCAATGAGAAGTACAACGACAACATTCGGATCAACGCCAGTTTCGGTCGATACTTCGAACCGGCACCGGAGTTCAACGCCTACGGCGGCATTACCGTTCGCTACAACTTCGGGCTCTAGCCCGCATGAAGCCCAAGTACATCGGGGCCTGGACCAGCCAGCGCCGGGA
>JAHEIO010000105.1 GCA_024639325.1 Gammaproteobacteria bacterium | reverse complement strand
TTTTTGGCAGACCCCTTAATCGTGTATACATGTAATCTTAGGAAATGAGCAGCAACAACCATGAACAAGGATAATAACGAAACCCTCGCCTATCAGGCACTCGGTCCCGATCAGATTCTGGGTTCCGTTGAGAATCTGGGATACCGGTGTGACGGCCATCTGATGGCCATGAACAGCTACGAGAACCGGGTCTACCAGGTTGGTATCGACCACGGTGAGTCCGTGATTGCAAAATTCTACCGTCCCGGCCGCTGGTCCGATGCCGCGATCATTGAGGAACACGAGTTTGCGAGCGAACTCGCCGACGCCGAGATCCCGGTGGTTCCGCCAATCAGGAATGACCAGGGGAAAAGCCTGTTCAGGAACGGACCCTATCGATTCTCGCTTTTTCCGAGGCGCGGCGGACGCCCCCTCGAGCTAGACAACCTCGGCCAACTCGCACAAATCGGGCGCTTCATCGGCAGGATACACCTGATCGGACGCGCCAAGGCTTTTCAACACAGGCCTACTCTCGATGTAGACACTTTTGGCGTCGAGTCATATCAATACTTGCTCGAAAACGGGTTCATTCCCAAGGACCTGGAACTAGCGTATCGCACTCTCGCCGAGGACCTGGTGGTGCGGATCCGGAATTGCTATGAACGGGCCGGCGCCATAGACCACATCAGGGTCCATGGTGACTGCCACCCAGGGAACATTTCATGGACGCCACACGGGCCGTACATCGTGGATCTGGATGATGCCCGCACCGCACCCGCGGCGCAGGATATCTGGATGCTGCTAAGCGGTGACCGCAGCGAACAGGCCACGGTTCTGCGGAAGGTGCTTTCGGGTTATACGGCCTTTTGTTCTTTTGATCCGCGCGAGCTTTACCTCTTCGAGGCGCTGAGAACCCTGCGCCTGTTGTACTACTATGCGTGGATCGCCCGGCGTTGGAACGACCCGGCTTTCCAGCGCGTGTTCACCTGGTTCAACTCCCAGAAATGCTGGGAAGAGCACATCCTCTCCCTGCGCGAACAAGCATCGGAAATGGACGAAGAACCATTGCCCATCGATTGAGCGGCATATTGTCCCGGGGCGGTCTGGTACGGTAAGCGGAACAGCTCGACCGTCTTGGTTATGATGGATCTTGGTATTAACATGGGTGCATGCGAAGCTCGCGCGCAATACTGTTCGTTGCTTCAGTGACTACCCTGCTGGTTGCGGTACTGTGTTTCAATTTGTGGTTGATCCTGTATCGCCATCCCGCAGTCGAGGCTTTGATCGTTGTCCTTGCCCTCGAAACGCTCTTGCTGGTGGGCCTGTCGTGGATGGGCTACGCGGCGTTGCACAACAGGCTGATTCGACCATTGCGAATGTTGGAGGACCAGCTGAAGGTCCTGACTTACACCGATGCCCATCATGAAATACCGCTGTCAAAGCATCACCTTCTGGGCAGCCTGCCGGACGCGGCTGAGAAACTGGCGCATGCCCTGCTGCTGGAGCGGGACCAGACAGCGCGAGCCATCGATTCCGCTACCGCCATCATCGACCGGCGCACGGCTCGACTGGAAGCGATTCTGCTCGACCTGAGCGAGGGCATCATCGTGTGCTCACAGCAACATCTCATCACCTTGTTCAACCAGGCCGCCAGCCTGCTCCTCAGGGACATGGGGACGTTGAGCCTTCACCGTGAAATTCACGCTTTCCTCAAGGAAACCGAGATCGAAGAGACTTTCGACCGGCTGCTTCACCTGCATCGAACAAAATCGGTGCGGGAAGTGGCGGAATTCGAATGCCCGATCGGTGACAACGTGGTCAACGCACGTATGAACCTCATCATCGAACCCGACTCGAGCTGCAAAGGCTACGTGCTTTCACTGTCGGGCGATACGGTAAAGGACCTGCGCTACTCACAAAGCGATCAAAGCGTCCTCAACGACAGACCGGAGTTCTACGATTTTTCCCTGTTCGACCGGGACACTTCCCTGGAACAGCTGGACGTGCCCCTCAACGAATTGAGCTTCGTCGTGTTCGACACGGAAACCACCGGATTGCGTCCTTCCCAGGGTGATGAAATCGTTCAGATTTCCGGCGTCCGGGTCGTCGGCAAACGAATCTTGAGCGACGGCAGCTTCGACGAACTGGTCAATCCGGGGGTTTCCATCCCACCCGCCTCCATTCGCTTTCACGGTATTACCGATGATATGGTGGCGGGCGCCGCCCCCATAAGCGAGGTCCTGAAGCGCTTCTCGGAGTTTGCCGACGGCTCTATTCTGGTTGCACACAATGCGGCCTTCGATATGAAATTCCTCAAGCTCAAGGAGGAACCCAGCGGCGTTATTTTCGACCACCCCGTTCTCGACACTTTGCTCCTGTCATTCGTGATGCAGCCCAATCACAGCGCCCACACGCTCGATGCGATCGCCGCTCGCTTCGGGATCGAGATACCGCCCGAGGCTCGGCATACGGCGCTCGGGGATGCCCAGTCCACCGCCGAGGTCTTCCTGCGCATGCTGGACACCTTGCCCAACCAGGGCATCGTCACCCTACGGCAAGCCATCGATGCCACGAACCGAGTCTTCGAAATTCGTAGGATGCAGGAACGGTTCTGACGAACTTACCGAATCGGATAGATCAGGCTAGAAAATATCACCGGTCAGTTCCACTCTCAGGCGCTTGCGATACTTTTTAATGGCCTTGAAGGCGTCAATCAGCATATCCCGTTCCCGCTTCGACATGTCCGCCTTGGCGACGTGGTTGCCTACTTTTTTTCCTTTACCGAAGTCCCTCAGCTGCTGCCTGAGCAGCAGTTTCGCGATGTGCCGGTACGCACCGGCCAGATAGTCCTGTTCGTCAGCGTTCAGCCAGCCGTTTTCGAGCAATCGGTCGATTCGTTTTAGCGTCGACGTCTCGGCAATGCCATTTGCCAGCGCGCTGATCCGCACCGCGCCCACCAGTGGAAGCGTACCGGTTAGCTTCAGGTTTATTTTGCCTTTTTGCGGACCATCATGATGGTCCTTGAGCAATCGGTTGAATGGCCCGAGCGCCACTTCGTGCTCCTGATCGAACTTGAACATTTCACGCAGAAAAAACGCTTCCCGGCTCACCTTCGTTACGTGCTGCCGCAGCCTCCGGGTTAAAACGCCATTACCATAGACGGCCTCGAAATCAAAAAAGATGTCAGCCAATCTGAGGACCATACCGGAACCCTTGCCGATCCAAGAACTGATCTGTTGCCGCCATTGGCTGATGGATTTGCGCCATAGCGGATTCGTGGCCATCACATTTCCGTTGCAATAGCCAAAACCTGTTTCGTTGAGGGCGTCGGTCATGCGGGTGGCCAATTCGATGAACCAGCGGTCTACCTCCTCGTGGCGATCGTCGGGGTAGTCCTCCAAAATGAAACCGTTGTCCTGATCGGGGTACAGGTAGCTTTCCCCGCGCCCCCCCGAACCCATCACTATGACATCGAAAGCGACCGGCGGCGGTCCCCAGCCACCGGTCATCATCCGCCACACAATGAGTCCCACAATGCGCCGGTACAGATCGTTGTTGATGCTGGTTATCAGGGACTGGATTTCCGGCGCGGGCACGCTGTCCCCGAGAAGTTGTATCGACACCTCGGCCTGCGCCGCCTTGGTCTTTTTCATCCCGTCGATGGTTTCCGAATGGGTGAGCAGATCGATCTGCTCCACCACTTGCGAGGCGGCGGCGGCCAAGACTTCGTGCAGATGGAGTACGCCAACGGTGCGGTCCTGACTGTCGACAACGGGCATGTGCCGGAGTTCACTGCGTCGCATTTCGGCGATGGCGTGGTAAAGATAGCTGTCGTCCATGACGGTCTTGACCGGGCTGGTCATTACCTGTGAGACGGGTTCATCGGCGTCGCGCTGGAACGCTATTTTTCTGCAGATGTCCTGTTCCGTAACTATGCCCTGCGGGTGTTGCCGATGGTTGACGATCAGGGCGCTGCTGGCACGGGCATCACGCACTTTCCGAACGACCTTTTCGCAGCTATCAGCGGCGTCCACGAGCACGGGCGGCGGACCCATATACGCGCGCACAAGTTTGGTGAATATCGCGGTTTGTGATAACACTACTGTTTTATTTGGTTTCTGGATTGTGGTTGTCTGTCCGGTTCGCTGGAAAGATTAGCACGTACCAAAATTTTTCATTGCGCTCAATTGTCTGCCTTTAAGCCGAATCTTTCTTCGATGCCGCCTCTCACCACCGCGCTCATCGCGGTATGTGTGGGGATAGCACTTTGGTCCGGGCTATTGTGGTCCATGATCGGTGTCGATCCTTCCAGGGTGGAAACCATTATCTTCAACATAAAGCCTCTGCTGTTTACCGATGTTTTTCCCGATACCGGCGTTGAGGCGATAATGGATGGGGACTTCTGGCGGTTGTTGACCCCCGTATTCCTGCATTTCGGTCTTGCTCATATCGTTTTCAACATGCTCTGGCTGTGGCAGTTGGGAGGTCCTCTCGAACGACGGTTGGGTTCCCCTGAGTTTTTGACCTTAATAGTCGTTGTGGGCGTGTTGTCAAATCTGGCGCAGTACTTTTTCAAACCGGAAAGCCTGTTTGGCGGCATGTCGGGGGTTGTCTACGCTCTGCTGGGCTATTTCTGGATGCAGGGCAGGTTCAATCCCCAATTTGGCATGGCTTTGCGTCAGCCAATCGTTGTCATGATGCTGACCTGGTTTGTAGTATGCTGGTTAGGCGTTGTGGGTAATATTGCCAATATGGCACATACCGCAGGACTGATCCTCGGCGTTGTCTGGGGTTATATATCCGCCTGTGTTCGATATCCAAGATAACTATATAACAAATTGATATATATAGATAAAATAAAAATTTCCGGTTTCTTTACCAATATCGAAATGCTGACTAAGGTTCGGACATACATCGTGTGCTTGTTGGTTGCCGCATTTCTGCCTGGGTGTGCAACAACCGGCAGCCTGGATGAATACAATGATCCCTTCGAGAAATACAACCGGGCCGTTTTCAAGTTCAACGACGGCTTCGACAAGGTTTTACTCAAACCTGTCGCCAGGGGGTATCGTAAGGTCCTACCCTCTCCGGTGCGCAGAAGCGTGGGGAACTTTTTTAGAAATCTTCTCGAACCCACGACCATCATCAACGACATCCTGCAGGGCAAGTTCGAACAGGCCGTTACCGATTCATTGCGGCTATTGTACAACACGAGTTTTGGGCTCCTCGGCATCTTCGACGTCGCAACAGCAATAGGTATAGAACGCCACCAGGAAGATTTCGGGCAGACCTTTGCAGTATGGGGCTTCAAACCCGGGCCGTACCTCATGCTGCCCTTTCTCGGTCCTTCCAATGTCAGAGACGGAATCGGTCTATTGCCTTACTACTTCGCAACGGATCCGCGGTTTTATAATTCAGATTCTACCGTCAACCTGGCACTGATCGGTATCAATGCTGTCGATTCCAGAGCACAGTTGTTAACCGGATCCAAGTTACTCGAACTGCAGCTGGATCCATATGCGTTCCTGCGCGAAACCTATAATCAAAGACGGATAGACCTCATTTTTGACGGTGACCCCCCCCTGGAGGATTTCCAGTAGATGCGGACCCTGTTTCCCGAGATCAAGCCCAATGAAAGCTTTTTCCTCACCGCCGACTCCGTACACGAACTCTATGTCGAGGAAAGTGGTAATTCGAAGGGCATACCCGTTGTCTTTATCCATGGCGGCCCAGGGGCTGGCTGCGAGCCGGGTAATCGGAGATTTTTCAACCCGGAGATATACCGGATAGTCCTGTTCGACCAGCGAGGCGCCGGCCGTTCGCGTCCCCATGCCGGTCTTAGAAACAACACGACCCGGGATTTGATAGAGGATATGGAAAGGATTCGCGAGCGCCTCGATATCGACAGGTGGGTCCTATTCGGTGGGTCCTGGGGTTCTACACTTGCGCTCAGCTATGCCGAGTGCTACCCGGCACGCGTCCTGGCAATGGTCTTGAGGGGCGTATTTCTCTGCCGTCCGCACGAGATTCGCTGGTTTTACCAGGAAGGCGCCAGCCGGATCTTTCCGGAATATTGGCTGGACTACTTGGCGCAGATACCGGACGACGAGCGCGACGACCTGGTTCGCGCCTATCACCGAAGGCTGACTGGTGACGACGAGATTGCCCGTATGTCGGCAGCGAAAGCCTGGTCGATTTGGGAAGGCCGGTGCTCTACCCTGCTGACCGAAAAATCTATCCTACATCGTTTTTCTGATCCGCACTTTGCTCTGAGTCTGGCGCGTATCGAGGCACACTATTTCGTAAACAACAGCTTTCTGGCTTACAACCAGATTCTCAGGGACGCGTATCGCCTGGTGGACATCCCCGGCATCGTCATTCACGGCCGATATGACATGGTCTGTCCAATGGAAAACGCCTTCCAGCTGCATCGGGCGTGGCCAAAATCACAACTGAGGATCATCCCAGACTGTGGCCATGCCGCCGGTGAACCGGGTATTACCAATGCGCTCATCAAATCGACCATTGAGATCGCCCGCCTGCTCACTCGGGACCAATCCTCCTAGATGGCTGCCTATGCCGTGGGCGACGTTCAGGGTTGCTATGGCGCGCTTTGCCGCCTTCTCGACAAGTTGATGTTCGATGAATCTCAGGACGAACTCTGGCTGGCCGGAGACCTTGTCAATCGAGGGCCCGAATCCGCGAAAGTTATACGCCTGGCAAAGTCGCTGCCGAATATCCGGGTTGTTTTGGGTAATCATGATCTTCATTTACTGGCGGTCTCAACCGGCTTCAGACAGGTCAAACAAACCGATTCTCTAGAGGACGTCCTGAAGGCACCCGATAGCGAAGAATTGTTGTCATGGGTGCGTCACCTGCCGCTCCTTCACTTCGATCCGGTCCGCCAGTGCCTTATGGTCCACGCCGGGCTGCACCCGAACTGGAGTCTAGATCAGGGGAGATCGTTTGCCCGCCAGGTCGAGGGTTTGCTAAGAGACGACGATACCTATCCTGTTCTCCTGCAGAGAATGTATGGTGATCTTCCAACCCGATGGTCAGACTGCTTGGACGAATTCGACAAGGCTCGCTGGATTATCAATGCGTTTACCCGGATGCGTTTTTGCACTGCAGATGGCGAGATGGACTTCACGCAGGTCGGGCCCCCGGGGACACAACCCATGGGCCTTCAACCCTGGTTCAACATGAGAAGTCCTGCGAAACAACGAATAGTCTTTGGACACTGGTCCACGCTCGGTGCCGGTACGTTTGACCATGTAGTATCTTTGGACAGCGGTTGTGCCCATGGTGCGTTTTTAACCGCGATAAATCTGGACGACCAACCGCTGTGCTTCGTTCAGGTCGCGTGCAATGAAAACCTTGCAATCCCGCAGATTGCACCAGACCGGCCGTGATTGTTGTCTATCTCCTGCTGCACATCGGCGCTCAGCCGAACCTGCCCTGCGTCATCGCTCGGGGTACCGGTGCGATCTGCGGGGCAGACTGGATTGATGCGTATATTCTGCAGTGATAATAGTATAACCTATTGATATATATAGTTATTGTTCGCTGTCGGGCGATTATAGCTAAGGTCGATTTGACCTGCCTTCTGCGGACTGACCCGCCTGGTGAGAATTGCGGGTTAAACGTCCAGATTTGAAACCGCGAAGGCATTCGATTCGATAAATTCTCTCCTCGGCTCAACCTGGTCACCCATCAGCACCGTAAAGGTGTCGTCAGAGGCCACGTCGTCTTCAACGACTACTTTGAGCAATCGTCTTGTAGAAGGATCCATGGTAGTTTCCCACAACTGTTCAGGATTCATTTCGCCCAGGCCTTTGTAACGCTGCAGATTGAGACCTCGCTTGGCCTGCCGCATGTACCAGTCCAGGGCATCTGAGAAACTCGCAACGCTGTCGGTACCCTCTCCTCGTCTCACGGTGATCGATCCGCGTTCCAGCTTGCGCAAACTTTCCCCCAGCATACAAATGGACTGATACTCGTTGCTTTCGAAGAAAGATCGCTCGAACCTGCATTCCGTAGTGGTGCCGTGGAGCGTTTTGGCGATTACGAGGACCGGATTCCCACCTTCGACCGGCTCGTCGATCGAAGTCTCAAAGTGGACGATGCCGTTATGGTGTTCCTGCAAATACTTCTGTAACTGCTCGGCGAATTGTCGGTATTCCTCGGAGTCCGCGCTGCCCTTGAAATTGGCGCCTAGGGATATCATCGACCACAGCGCTGCCTGGTGAAACCGTCTCCCCAACCGCCCGATAACCGTCTCAACCGACAAATACTCTCGACAGAGAGTCGCCAGTATTTCTCCTGACAGTGAAAGGGATTCTTCCCCATCAACGGTGATCTCCGCATCCTTCAGTGCGAGTCTCAAGAGGTGTTCCTGAAGCTCTTCATCGTCCTTGATATAAACCGATTTCTTATTTTGGGTAACCTTGTAAAGCGGTGGTTGTGCAATGTAGATATGGGAGCGTTCTAGCAATTCGGGCATCTGCCTGTAAAAAAAAGTTAGCAGAAGCGTCCTTATATGCGATCCGTCGACATCCGCATCGGTCATGATAATCACCCGGTGATACCTCAATTTATTGATGTCGAAATCATCCTTGCCAATCCCTGTCCCCAAAGCCGTAATCAGCGTTGTTACTTCATCGGATGACAACATTTTGTCAAACCGGGCTTTTTCGACGTTGAGGATTTTCCCCTTGAGTGGCAGCACGGCCTGGGTTTTCCTGTCGCGAGCTTGTTTAGCCGAACCCCCGGCCGAGTCCCCCTCCACCAGATAAATCTCACACAGACTCGGGTCTTTTTCCTGGCAGTCCGCCAGCTTGCCAGGCAGCCCGCCCAAATCCAGGGCGCCTTTGCGTCGCGTCATCTCTCGAGCCTTTTTCGCCGCCTCGCGCGCCCGTGCCGCGTCGACTATCTTCTCCGCAATGCGCTTAGCGTCCGTTGGGCTCTCCAGAAGAAACTCGCCCAACCGTTCACCGACGATGGATTCAACTATACCCTTCACCTCGGACGAGACCAGTTTGTCCTTTGTCTGGGATGAGAATTTGGGGTCAGGCACCTTGACTGACAAAACCGCGGTCAGACCTTCTCTTGCATCGTCGCCCGTGACGTTTACTTTCGCTTTCTTGGCGATGCCGGAATGATCGATGTATTGATTCAGGGTGCGCGTCATCGCCCCGCGCAAACCCGCCAAATGTGTACCGCCGTCACGCTGCGGGATATTATTCGTGTAGCAGAAAATGTTCTCCTTATAAGAATCATGCCACTGCATCGCCAATTCCAATGACAGTTCGCCTCTATGACCCTTGATATAGATCAGGTTCGGATGCAGCGGGGTGCGCTTTTGAACTAAGTGCTCCACAAAGGCCGCTATCCCACCCTGATATTCGAAAACTTCCTCCTTATCCACTCTTTCATCACGAAGCAAGATTCGAACACCTGAATTCAGGAAGGACAGCTCGCGCAATCTTTTTACGAGAATATCGTGATGAAGCTTGATGTCGCTGAATATTTTAGTGCTGGGCTTGAAACTGATTTCTGTCCCGGTCCTCTGGGTTTTTCCAGTAACCGCCAATGGTGCTTGCGGCACTCCCAGATGAAATTCCTGGAAATTGACTTGCCCATCCCGGTAAATGTAAAGCCGCAGAAAATCAGATAGCGCATTTACCACAGATACACCGACACCATGTAAACCACCGGAAACCTTATAGGAGTTCTGATCGAATTTTCCGCCAGCATGCAGAACCGTCATGATGACTTCGGCCGCGGATTTTTTTTCCTCCTTTATTATCCCGGTGGGTATGCCCCGGCCATTGTCACGGACGGTTACGGATTCATCGCTGTGGATGCAAACCTGAATCTCGGTGCAATGGCCCGCCAGCGCTTCATCAATCGCGTTATCCACTACCTCGAACACCATCTGATGCAATCCGCTGCCGTCATCAGTATCCCCGATATACATACCGGGGCGTTTCCTGACAGCATCGAGTCCCTTGAGAACCTTGATACTGTCTGAATCGTAGGTCTGATTTTCTACCATTGCATCGATTGTTTTCGCTTGAGAATCATTGAAATGACCGGCCCGGAATATAGAAGATCACAGGCCCTTGTGTGACCAGCAAGTTAATGAGGAGAGCCGCGTATTTAATCGCCTGTTCCACGTGAAACATTGAGGCCAATGTTTCACGTGGAACATCTCTTGTTCGGACATCGTATCAGGTTCTTCGTCACCTGACGCAATGTGGACGCTATATCTATATGCGCATTGGCATCACCAGATACAAGGTCGAATGGTTCCCTGGTTCGTTGAGAGTGCAACTACTATTCGCATCCTGCAGACCCAAGTCGACTTTTTCGCTCTCCAGTGCGCGGAGTGCTTCCATCAGATACCCTACGTTGAAACCTATTTCCACTTCCTGCCCATCGAATTCCACCGCCATTTCGTCGACCGCTTCTTCCTGCTCTGGATTATTTGCCATCACCATCATGGTTCCGGGTTTCAGCACCAATCTGACTCCTCTAAATTTTTCATTGGTCAGGATAGCCGTACGAGCCAGAATTTCCGAAAGCTGCAAGCGGTCAACTTCGAGATGTGTCTCCAGTGACGACGGGATTACTTTTTCATAATCCGGAAACCGGCCATCAATCAGCTTTGCTACGAATATCCAGGGACCGGCGCTGATCCTTATATGATTGGGATTCACCTCCAGTTTCACCACCTCGTCGCCTTCACCCAGAAACCGAAGCAACTCCGTAACCGCTTTCCTGGGCACTATAACCTGCCGCGGTCCCGATATTTCCAACGGCATAGCCAACTCGCTCTTTGCCAGTCGATGCCCATCGGTGGCGACGACTCGGATCCCGGACTTGCCGATTTCCAACAGACAACCATTCAAATAGTAGCGAACATCCTGCTGTGCCATAGAAAATGCGGTTTTTTCAAGCAAATCTCTCAATTCGTTTTGTTTGAGCTGCAGAGACTCCTCCCAATTTTGGGCTTCCAGCCTGGGGAAATCCGCAGCGGGTAATGATTGCAGACTGAAGCGGCTACGACCCGAAGTAATAATCGTCCGATCCCCTTCATTGACCAGACTGATTTTTGCTGTTTCTGGCAGCATTCGACAAATATCGTAAAATTTTCTTGCTGTTACCGTGCATTCTCCATCTTCTCCCTCAACATCCTCCACCCGGGTGAGTACTTCCGTTTCCAGATCGGTACCTATCAGCGTCAATACGTTCTGTTCTTGTTTTATGCAGACATTACCTAGTATTGGCAGGGTTTGTCGCTTCTCGACTACGCCGGACACACTCCCCAAAGGTTTGAGTAACCGGTCTCTTTCAATTTTCAATTTCATTGTTTAAGTATTTGAATAGTGTTAGTGATAAGCAACGGGAATTTTGTGGAAAACTACATTTAAATCAATAAAATCAATGAGTTATGAAATCCACCAGCTGTGGGTTACTCTGTTGATCATTTGTTCATATAGCGGTTTAAGATCGTTGTTCTAGAAAAGTTCATGATTCATGCCCAAGTTATCCACAGCGTATCCCTTTGTTTCAACTAATCAACAAGTTTTGAAGATTTTCATAATCTTCCTTGGTTT
>JAHEIO010000031.1:35660-38916 GCA_024639325.1 Gammaproteobacteria bacterium | reverse complement strand
GATGAATGGTTGTCCGCGACAGAACCCGGCTTATCGACTGGCTCTCGTCCTCATTCTGCTCGACGAAATCAACGGGCCCGGCGACTTTCGGCCAGAATTTGCCGCGGCACCGCGTTTTTCATTTGCGCAAAGCTCCAGCACGGACAGCGATCGATCCGGAAGCCTCACCAAACAGCCGGGTGTAAGCCCGCATTTCTCACCAGGCGGCTATAGAATCTCGTTAAGCCTGGCAAACATTGAGGTCTAAGGATTTGTCCAAGAAACAGTGTGTCTTGGAAACGCCTATCCCGGCGCTGGCTGGTCCAGGCCCCGATGTACTTGGGCTTCATTCGATCCATAGCTAGGCTATGCATCTCACTCCAGCCCGGCGTTCATCGGCACCTGTCCTGCGCAATCGCTCGGGATCCTGGTGAGAAATGCGGGTTAGAGATTCTGGAAAGCAGGATCGCATGCGGTTGGAATGCGAGCGAAGAGAGCGGCAGCGGGCACGTGATGCCATGGAACAGTCGCGCTTCGAATCAGAGCGGAACTGATTAGCTATCCGATTCGACATTTTTAACGTTATATTTTCAGCACCTTGGCGCCCCTTATTTTGCCGGCTTTGAGTTCTCTTAACGCGCTATTGGCATCTTCCAGATCATAGACCTGTACTTCCGGCCGAATTGGGACCTCTGCCGCCAGCGGCAGGAATTCCGCAATGTCACCGGCAGTCACATTGGCGACGGTCTTGATTTCCTTCTCCATCCAAAGGTGGGTGTCGTATTTGATGTGTGCGAGATAATCCTTGTCCACATCCTCTTTTCGAATAGCGTTGATGACCAGTCGCCCCCCGGGCCTTAGATTGAGCAGGGCCTCAACGATGGGTTTCCAAACGGGGGTGGTGTCGATAACCGCGTCCAGAGGGACCGGTGCCCGGTCTGTCGTGCCTCCGGCCCAGGTTGCGCCAAGTGACACGGCGAACTCACGTGACGCTTCGTCACGGGCAAACACATGAATGCCGGTATCCGGATAGAGGTGCTTGGCGAGTTGCAACACGAGATGCGCCGAACCTCCGAAACCGGTGAGGCCGAGTTGCTGGTGGTTGCCAATTCCGCTCAATTTGAGTGCACGGTAGCCGACGCCACCGGCACAGAGCAGCGGCGCGGCCTGCTCGTCTGAAAACTGTTCGGGTATGGGATGTGCATACATTTCCGGCACGACCATGTATTCGGCGTAGCCGCCGTTGACGTCCCTGCCCGTAGCGACGAACTCATCATCTATGTTTTCCCGAGGCGAACCGGATGATCTGTAGATCCAGCCAACGCCGAGCCGATCGCCGATGTTGAATCGCGAAGCGTTTTCGCCCAGTTCATCAACGACCCCAACAACTTCATGGCCCGGCACGACCGGGAGGTTGGGAGGAGGGGTGCGCCCCTCGATTTCATCGAGTTCGGTGTGACACACGCCACAGGCGCGGACTCTGAGCCTCACTTCCCCCGTGCCGGGCCGCGGGGTCGAAATCTCGCAAAGCTCGAGCGGTTCCGAGTCACGTCCGATGGACGCCAGCTTTTTCAGTACCATTGCTTTCACGGGCCCTGATTATAAGCTTTCAGCTACGTCGTTTGCTGTGATGCTCGCCTGTTACACTATTTAAGTGCCCGGGTGCTCATGGCGTCCAGGGCGCGGTATTCCGTTATGAACTTGTTTCCCGGCAAAAGAAAATCATTTGTGCCACCCGGGCGCCTTGGGGCTCTGGCGGGGCTTCTGTGCCTTTTGCCGATGTTTTCGGCGTCGGCCGGGGAGGAGTTGATCGTCGAGGAAGGCAGAATCGTCTACATAGAGTACAAGGTCGAACTCACTGACGGCACCGTTGTATCCAACAATGTCGGGAAAGATCCGGTTGTGTACGAGGCGGGAGGGAATCGTGTCCTGCGGGCGCTGGATAAGGCCCTGAGAGGAATGAAAGCGGGAGACAGCAGAGTCGTAACGCTGAGCGCAGCCGACGCTTTCGGCAACGTCGATGATAGTCTTATCGTGGAAGTTCCGCTCGATCGAGTACCCGGCGATGCCCGAACAACAGGTTCTGTGATGATCGCCGAAAATCCGGAAGGAAACAAACAGCGCGTAACGGTGAGGGAAGTCAGGGGTGAGGTCGCCGTGCTCGACTACAACCACCCGCTGGCGGGCCGGGAACTCACGTATACCGTTAAGATACTCGATGTAAAGTAGTCTTCGCAGCAAAATATAGTTGCCTAAAAATGTTAGACTCCGCCATTGCAATGTCGGATTCGTAGCCGGGAGGATGTATGCGAATGCCTTGGTACATGGTTTTGCTTATGATCGCGATGATTCTGATTCAACCAGTTAGCGGGCCGGCCTTGGCACAGCTCGACGACGCATCCGTTTCTGGGAACAATCTCTCCGCGCCGGGAGATACGCCGCGACGTCATTTCAGAGCGGGAGATGTCGCCGATCTGGATGCCAGCGAGGCAGCCCGGATATACGAAATCGTCAGAGGCGCCCTGGCCCTGGGATACTCGGCCTCGGGATTCGAAGGCACGGCCAGCTACCAGGCCCTGGCCCGATATAATGATGCGCCGTATGTCTCGGCCACTCACGGCAACCACTATGTCAACAACTACGCGAATGACATCGCGGTTGACTACGGCAAGTTCGAGCAGGCTGGTACCCTGCCCCAGGGATCAATAGTCTTCAAGGACAGTTTTACCGTGACAGAAACCAGACAGAGTTTCAGCGAAACGGCGTCGCGTCAGATCACTTTGGGTCCGCTGTTCGTCATGCGAAAAATGGAGGCGGGCTTCAACCCGATCACCGGCGATTGGCAATACATTCAGATCCAGCCCGACGGTAAAATTTTGGGCATGACCCATGGCGTAGGCTCCGACCGGGTTGATTACTGTATAGCGTGCCATCTTGCAAGAGAACAAAACGACCATCTCTATCTCGTACCGGACGCTCGTCGCCGGCGACCATAGTCCGACGTTTCTTGACCCCGCGTTCATAGCCAATCCGATTTTCTAAGCCGCATTTCTCACCAGGATCCTAAGCGGTAATATCAAGTAAATGGATCATCATCGGGGTCGTCGTTCCACACGTATTTTGACCAGTGAGCGACCCGTTCCGCGATTTGCCGGCCCGGCAGCATTCTGAACACTTCCAACGGGCCAAACACGTCCAGCAGCTCGAAATCCGGAAACAAGGGGGCGCCAATCCTCCGCACGGCGATCAGTGCTCTCAGTCGACCCGATTCAGGGGT
>JAHEIO010000031.1:0-35560 GCA_024639325.1 Gammaproteobacteria bacterium | reverse complement strand
CGAGCACCCTGAGCGCGTTGCGTGCAGCCTTGGTGCGCATTTCCTGGAAGGCCTCCTGGGAGTAGTAGGCAGTGTGGGGATTGATCAGAACCCGCTCCCGGGCCCACTCGTCCTCATTGCGCCAGGCATTGATCAACGCACCTCCGGCCGGCGGTTCCTGAGGTAACACGTCCAGGGCGACGCCACCGATCCTGCCGGATTTCAGCGGTTCGACCAGAAAATCCAGGCCGCTGAACACCTGCCCCCTCGATGTGTTGATTAGGATCGATCCTTGTTTCATTTGTTTGACGAAAGAGTCGTCGACCATGTTGGCAGTTTCTTCGGTAAGGACGACATGGATACTGACGAAGTCCGAGATCTCGAGGATCTCTGTCAGGGACTCAGCTCTTCCGCAGCTCAGGACTTTCTCATAGCCGGTGGGTCGATATGGATCGTATAAGACGGTATTGAATCCCAGAGCGCGGGCTTTCAGCAAGAAAGTAGAACCGATTCGGCCCGCCCCTATACATCCCACGGTTGAGCAGTTACTGCGTCTGATTCGTTTCTCAGTATTCTGCCAGATACCGCCTGAAAATTGTCTGGCTTTCTGATCGTAAGTCCGTATCGCGCGATCGAAGTAAAGCACAAAGGAAATCGCAGTCAACGCCACCTCGTCAACACCGTAATCCGGTGTGTTGCACACTGCGATACCGCGTCTTTTTGCTTCAGCGATTTGGACATTTTCGGTACCCACACCGTAGCGTATAACCGCTTTGAGATTTGGAAATCTGTCCATGAATTCTGCATCTATCTGTTTGCGCCAGACCAGCAGAACCTCTACGTCGTCCCCGGGCTGCAGCGACACGAGATCGAACAGCACAGAGGATTCGAGAGACGTATCTTTTATGTAGTCCGTTATCAACACCCTCGGCATCAAACTAGTACCTGTGCAGAAAAAGCTTGAGTCATTGCGAGGAGCGCAGCGACGCGGCAATCCAGCGCCGTATATTAACAATTTGTTTCACTGGATTGCTTCGCTAAGCTCGCAATGACCGGTATTCTGGACAGGAACTAACTAACCAGCACATTGCACCGGAGAGGGTGTCCGGATGGCAGACCTGCTAGGGATAGTAGCTTTCGACGAATGTCTGGTCAGACATGGGCGGCCGAATATAGCTGTCAGAATCGCGACGCTTGGGAAGTTCGATGGGCGCCGGAGTACGATCATCGTAGGGAATAAGTCCGAGCAGGTGTCTTATGCAGTTCAGCCGCGCGTGTTTCTTGATGTCGGAGTCCACCACGTACCACGGCGCCTGCTTGATGTCTGTATGGGCAAACATGTCGTCCTTGGCGCGGGAATACTCGACCCACCTTGTTATGGACTCCAGATCCATCGGGCTCAGCTTCCAGCGCTTGTGGGGCATCCGCAGCCGCGCCTGGAACCGGCGCTGCTGCTCGTCATCCGATACCGAGAACCAGTATTTGATCAACATGATGCCCGAGCGGACCAGCATGCGCTCGAACTCGGGACAGGATCTCAGAAACTCACGGTATTCTTCGTCGGTACAAAAACCCATCACTCGCTCGACGCCGGCACGGTTATACCAGCTGCGGTCAAACAGGACCATTTCGCCGGCCGCCGGAAGTTTTGCCACGTAGCGCTGAAAATACCATTGGGTCTTTTCACGCTCCGTCGGCGCGGGCAGCGCTTCCACACGGCAGATTCGCGGATTCAGGTGCTGCATGATCCGTTTGATGACGCCGCCCTTGCCGGCGGCGTCGCGACCTTCGAACAGCACGACAACCCTGAGCCCCTTGAACTTGATCCACTCCTGCAGCTTAACCAACTCGAGCTGAAGCCTGAACAGTTCCTTTTCGTAAAGTTTGTTGGGCATCACCTTTCGCTTTTCTTGCTTTGCAGGCGCATGCTCCCCTCCATGGTCTTTCTCGCTGCTGCCAGCTGCGTCTTTTGCGTCGGTTTTTCTGGTTTTCGGTTTTGAATTTTTCCGGGACATGATCGTTCTCCTCGATTGGTCAACGTGTCAATTACGCTCAGGTTGCGGGAAGGTCCATGCGTCGAGTTAGTTTACACGTGACTTTTTGGTCCGGTCGGTCCGCACGATGAGCCTTGCCCATGATGATATCGTTTTCCACCGTACCGTTGATCTCGACCTTCAAGGTCTTGTCTGACGCGCCAAAGATCGTGCGAGGGGTGCTGTGGTACTCAACCGACAGGGCGATATGGATTTGATCGCCCGACGTTTCGTAGGAGCCCACGGAGTAGTGGTGATTGCCGCCGTCTATTGCGCGACCGTTTTCGCATATCAGGATGCCCGTGGTTTCCCAGCCGAACAGGCCCAATATTTCTGACGTCCAGATGCCTTCTACCGACATGACTTCTTCCTCCATTGGCGTCGTGGAAAAATCAGCTTGACCCGTGCATTCGATCTAAACCTGATTTTTCTGCTGTCATTCGATCATAACAATATTTTGATCAGGTGTCCGAAATGGTTACATCGTCCGGCATATTGCGTCAGTATCAGCCGCTGTCCGGACTAAACAGCACATCGATCGAATTCGTGCAAACCGGCGCATAGTTCGACGCGGTCAACAAGATGGCTGAAATTTCAGGCCACGTTGGTGCAATATTACGGTTACAATCCGCAAAGAGACTTCACCATACCCCCATCAAGTTAAATATGGCCCAGGGTTCAAGAAAAGCTGTTGTGTATGCGATTTTCGGGAACGCAACGGTCACGGTGCTGAAATTTGGCGCCGCGTTCACCACGCACTCGGCGGCGATGATGAACGAAGCCGTGCACAGCCTGATGGACACGCTCAATCAGCTTTTCCTGCTGATAGGTCTGGTTCGCGGCGGCCGACCCGCCGATCGGCAGTACGCATTCGGCCACGGTCAGAAAAAGTATCTGTGGAACCTTTGGAGCGCGATTGGCCTGTTCTCGATCGGCTGTGGTCTTGGGTTGGCTCATGCCTGGCATGCCTACCACCAGCTGGACGTCGTCGATCGACCGACCTCGGTGTTAGTCATGGGCATCGAAGTCAATACGATTTGGATCTCTGGGATCGTGCTGTTGATTGCGCTGATCCTTGAAGGATACGTGTTGATGATCGCGGCACGTGAATTCTTTGCCCGGATGCGTGTTGACGGTGAACGGAGTCCTTTCAGGTACTTGATCACAGCGGATGATCCCACGCTGATTGCGGTCCTGCTCGAGGATTCCATAGCGGTCTCCGGGGTCATTATGGCGGCGGCAGGAATCGGCTTGACCCAGATCACCGGCAATCACATGTGGGATATCGGGTTCTCGATCGTGATCGCCGTCATGCTGGGTATTACCGCGTTTTTCCTGGGAATGATCAACATGCGTTACCTGACCAACATCCGCGACCACGCTGCCGAACAGGCGTTCAGGAGGCTTATTCAATCCCACCCTGAAGTCGACAAGTATCACGATCTCCGTTCGGTAATCATAGATGATGCCCACACCGTGATCGTGGCGGAGGTGGAGCTGCGCGAGGAGGTCATGATTGCTTCCATGAGGGAGCGCATAGATACACATGAGCGGACCTTTCTGCAGCGGGTGGCTGAAGACCGGCGTAATGAGAAGGTCCTCGAGTATGCAGAAACCCGCGCCGTGATCCAGGCGACGCTCGAGCGAACGGAAGAAATCATCGACAAGCTGGAGACAGATCTCAAGGCCATGTGCCCACAGGTATCCCATCTGACCATTGAGGTGGAAGGGATCGCACCGTCTTCCAAACTGGCCGAGTCCGGTTTGGCGGTGTCCTAGCCCGCATTTCTCTCCAGGCGGCTTTGAATTCCCGTTGTCGACTGACGATGTCAAGTAATTTGCTATTGACTGAAAAACAGTCTCTATCGGCAACACCTATCCCGGCGCTGGGCTTCGCACGCGATCTGCCCCGGGCTGGTGAACCCTGATCGAGAATAATCTGATTTGACCCGCGGACGATGCGTTCGATGATGGCCGACAAGTTGACAAACGGTTTCCTGACCATCGTTCACTGTTTGAAGCAGAAAATCCGACACAACAAGCCAAAGCGCATAAATTTGCCACTTTTTTTCTAGAGATTTGCCATACTTATTCTTAATCATTGGGAATTAAGGGAAATATAATTAAATTCGTCCCTCACTATCTGCAAATCAATACACGATCACATCCGTGCTGACCGCTAAAGCAAGTCTCATCGCGCTGTGCCGCGGCGCTCTTGCGATGCTAATTTTCGCCGGCATGATGATCCCGGGCGCGATACCGGCATCCGCCAGCATTGCCCGCTATGACGTGTCCTATTTGTGGCATGGTGGCCTGAACAATGTCTTCAAATACCGGCAACGGGTGGCCAGTGTACTCGGTCCCGCGGTAGCGAAAAACCTCAGGATTGCAATGAAACCCGGGCTTTACGGATTGATATATCACCGCAAAGGAGACAGCGTTGGGGCGACCCGGGTGGCGCGGGCCCACACTCGGCTGCTGCGCGCCCGCGGCCTGGAATCCGCTTCCCCCATTCGCTCGCGGAACTGGACTTTTGTTGGGATGCCCGGCGGCAATTCAGGGCACCTACAGGTCGCCAGCTACCCACAACAAACCGTCAGGATTCCAAAACCGCTGCCCAAACCCCTGCCAAAAAACTTGCCCAAACCAGCCACGTCGCAGGAAATTCGGGACCTGGAGCTGGCGGTAGAAAAATACATCAAGCGGATGCGATCGAAAGGAATGATTGCACGGGACGAGCGAACCGCCTGGTCTGTTTATGATTTTACTTCGGGAGCAAAACTGGTCGGCATCAACGAAGACATTCAGTTCCAGGCGGCGAGCCTGATCAAACCGTTCTTCGCACTGGCGTTTTTTCACAGGGTAAAGGTCGACGGCATCAGCTACGGTCCGAAGAGCCGACGCCATATGCGGCGGATGATTCAATATTCGAACAATGCATCCACCAACTGGATCATGCGCAGGGTTGGCGGACCCGCCGCGATCCAGAGCATACTCAAGCAGAATTACTCCGGCATATTCAAGGATATCCGGATCGTGGAATACATCCCCGCGGGTGGACGAACCTACGGAAACAAGGCTTCCGTCCACGATTACTCCCGTTTTTTATATGCACTTTGGCAGGGGGGAATCCCCGGCGCTTCGGAAATAAAACGTCTGATGGCATTGCCGGGACCCGATCGGCTCTACACAGGAGCCTCGGCCATACCCAAAGGTACGCAGGTCTATAACAAGACCGGGAGCACCGCTCACGTTTGCGGTGATATGGGGATCCTCGTGGTGCGGGGTAAAAACGGCAGGCGCTACCCCTATATTCTGGTAGGCGTCATAGAAAAGCAGAAGCGCGCGCGTAACTATGGGTCGTGGATCAATTCACGAGGCAACGTGATTCGCAGGATATCAAACTTGGTTTATCAGGGAATTAGCCAACATCACGGCATTCGATCTTAGCCTGCGTTTTTATACAGGATTCCGGCCCAGGTTTCTCCACTCAGCGCCGCCGACGCTCAATTTCAGCAGTCGCCGATGCGCTTCGCTGTCCAGTTCATGTTCATTTCCATCTGCATACCGCCGGCATTGACCGACATGTCCATGTTGCCCGTACCGGTCTCACCATCGGTTTGGAACTGACCGTCGATTGTTGCCTGACCGCCCTCCATGTCACATTCCATAACGAACTGCAGCGTATCGCCTTGCAGACTGTCTTCGATGAGATTGCATCCCTGGGCGCCCTGCATCATGCTGGCCGGGTCGAACTTACTCTCCTGCACGCACTCGGTGCGGGTCTCGGTAATCGGCTCTCCCGTCATGGGGTTGGTGCGTGTCATCACGGTTTCCCAGAGGCCGGGGTTGAACTCGATTTCTGCCGCTCCGGCAGAAATCGCGGGTAAACAAATCAGGGCGACGGCGACAAGGCGTTTCGGATTCATTTTGTTTCCTGTTGAGTGATAGAAAGTGGAATATCTGGATGTGCAATGTTTTCTGGAAAGGCAGGGTCGAAATCATATCACGATAGCCGGCGATAATTCCGAAACCAAGAGCCTGTTCAAATGAACATGCTGCTGCGCAAGGATAATAGGCACGGCTCACAGCCCGGATATTGGCTATCGAGACGCTTTTGAGTAAGGTTCAGTGTGCAATCTCGAAAACTGGAGCTACAAATGAATACCCTAGACACTTCGAGACCCATCGAGACATCACCTCAAACAGTCCTGACGGAATGGTGTGACATCAACGGGCACATGAATGTGGCTTACTATTCGCTCGCGTTCGAAAACGCAAATTTCGAGGCACAGGAAATGATGGGGCTCGGCGAAACCTATCTGAACGAAGAAAATTGCAGCCTGTTCTCTCTCAAAAATGTTTTCACCTATCAACAGGAAGTCGGTGCGGGAGACCCGCTGAGGATCACATATCGTGTCATGGATTACAGCCCGAAGCTGCTGCACGTCCTGCTGGAAATGTACCATGCTGAGAAAGGCGTTCTGTCTTGTTTCACGGAACAACTCGTCGCCCATGTGGATATGAAAAAACGGCGAACGTCTCCGATGCCGGGCAAAGCAATCGCAATGCTCGAAGAAATGAAACAATCCCAGGCCGACCTAACACTGCCGAAGGGCATCGGGGAGCCGATTGCCATCGTAAAAAAGTAAATACCGGCAGGTCCTGTCTGCACGGTGCAGGATTCGACCGCGGTATGGTCAGGGCCGCTGCTGCAGCAAATGCAATATGATGGCCTTCTGGGCCTCGAGGCGGTTTTCCGCCTGGTCGTAAATGATCGATTGCTCTGACTCCACCATGTCTTCGGCAATCTCGAACCCGGGGTGAATCGGCATATCGTGCATAATTCTGGCCCGGCTTTTGTTCATCAATTCAGCGTTGATCTGGTAGGGCATCATTATCCGGCAGCGCTGTTCTTTCTCGTTTGCATACTTTGGATCATTGAAGAATTCCATGTCGAGCCAGGTGTCCGTGTAAACATAGTCGGCGTCTGAAACCGCTGTTTCAAGATCCAGGGTTTCCGTCAAATGCCCCATGCCCAGCAGTCTTCGGCGTGATTCGTGATCGATCGCATCATCGTTCCTGATGGGGCACACCAGAGTCAGGTGCACTCCGAGGGCCGCGGAGATGGATGTCAGGGAGTTGACTACGTTGTTGTAAACACCGATGTAGGTGAGCTTGGATCCGGCAACTTTGCCATTCCGGTCTTCAGCGATGGTCAACATGTCAGCCAGTGCCTGGCATGGGTGATAAAGGTTGCAGCAGCCATTGATAAGTGGGACCGAGGACGCTTTTTCCATCTCGGTCAGATCTGCGTTGCTTTTGAGCCTCGCCATCAAAATCGCAGCATTCCGGCATAAGTATCGGGTCTCGAATCCGACTTTACTCAGAGTGAAATTCGTGGCCCGCCAGTCGAGATTGATCGCGTGTCCTCCAAGTTCGGTCATACCGGCTTCGAATGATACGCGGGTACGGGTCGAAGTCTTCTGGAACAACATGACCAGCGTGTTCCCCAGCATGCGATCCTGATACTCGCGACGATTGTGTTTGACCGTGCGCGATAATTCGAGAACAAGTCGAATATCGTCGTCCCGCCAGAATTTCCAGTCGATTAGATGTTTAGGTGGTTCGGACATGGCCGGATTTTAACATGAAGCGTGATCATCAAAGTTTGCGCGGAGTAATCCGATGGTGCTGCGGGACCCGCCCGGCCAGCTCGATGCAATTTGCCGGTTAAATGGCAGGTAGCCCGAAATCCCGAGGAGAGAATTTCAGCAGGCTTTCGAGTATCAACTCCGCGCCGTCGTAGCGCGAAAGGTCCATATTCGGGTCCGGCACGACCACGGTTCGCATGCCCGCGGCCAATGCGGCCGCAAGGCCTGAAGGCGCGTCCTCGAATACCAGTGTGGTTGATGGAGTCGCATCGATAAGCTTGGCGGCATGTAGAAAGATGTCAGGTGCCGGTTTGCCACGTTCGATTTCCGGGTCGTCACCGGTCACAACGGCATCGAACATAGAGAACCACGGGTGGTTGCGGGTCTTGATCTCAAACAGCTCCCGGCTCGAACTGGATGCCACGGCAATGGGAATATCGTGTCGATCGAGGTGCGTTACGAGTCTTTGCGCGCCCGGCAGTTCCAGGCAGGATGGAAACTCCCGCTTCATCAGCTCATCCCGTTCGCGCAGATAGTCTTCCGGGCTGATAGGCAGTTCCAGTGCGTCGACCAGGTAACGTGACGACTCTTCGGCGCGGCGACCGATCATGTTGGACTTGATAGACCAGTCGAACGTCTTGCCGTAACGGCCCACGATTTGTTGTGTGACCCGGGTGTAAATGATTTCCGTGTCGAGCAGCACGCCATCCATGTCGAACAGGGCATGCGTCACGGGTGCGCGCTTTCTCATAGCCGGATATTTTGTCTGGTGGAGTCGATAATCACTATATATAGTCCTCTTTGCCCCGTACATGGGACCAGAGATTGTGGTTTTGTTGAAAAAATACAACCAAATTGTTGAACAAAACGCCAAAGTGGGATCATAGTGGGGAATTCTCAGCCTCCGCCAAGTTGCTGAACCCGGTCACCTTATTTCTGCTCATGGACATCTAACCGTCTGTCAGATAAGGCAGAATTTCTTTTTGACACAAACTTGACACCGTGCATAGGTGCTATCTATAGTGTCAAAATGTGGGATAAAGTGGGAGGAAATGGGAGGCGCATGACACCATCGGGCAGCACATGTTTCGCGGTGTAAACAGTCTTAATCTGGATGCAAAAGGCCGCCTCGCGATACCTACGCGCTATCGCGACGGACTGTTGCGTCAAAGCGACGGCAAGATGGTCGTGACCATCAACAACGCCGAGCGTTGCCTCTGGCTCTACCCTCTTGCCGATTGGGAAGAAATCGAGCGCAAACTGGTAAACCTCCCGAGCCTCGACCCCGCTGCGCAGCGATTGAAGCGTATCCTCATTGGACACGCCAACGACTGTGATCTTGACGCGGCCGGCCGTGTACTGTTGCCGGCACCGTTGCGTGAGTTTGCAAATCTCGATAAGCGAGTGGTCATGATCGGACAAGGCAATAAGTTCGAGATCTGGAACGAACAACTATGGAACGATCGTCGTGAACAGTGGCTTGCCGACGACAGCGATCTCGGTCCGCTTCCAGTCGAAATGGAGTCGTTGTCGTTGTGACGAATCGAAGCAACGTTAAAACTATCGTGACCTCGCATATCCCGGTGCTGCTGGAGGAAGCCGTTCTGGGGCTCAACATAAAGAACGATGGCTTGTATGTGGATGTAACCTTCGGCAGCGGTGGTCATAGCCAGGCAATACTCGAAAATTTGGGTGGCGAAGGATGTCTGGTTGCGATGGACCGCGATCACCGTGCGATCATACACGCCAGAGAGAGATTCGGACAAGATCCGCGCTGTCGAATTGCGCACGGTTCGATGAGGGATGTCGACAAAAACCTCGAATCGATAGTGCCGGGCCGGAAGGCTAACGGCGTCATCGCAGATCTGGGCGTATCATCCGTGCAACTGGATGCACCCGGACGCGGTTTCAGCTTCATGGCCGACGGACCGCTGGACATGCGCATGGATACGAGCGCGGAACTCGATGCCTCCTCCTGGCTGAATCATGCGGAAGAATCCGAACTGGTGCAGGTCCTGCGCGAATATGGTGAGGAGCGCTACGCCAGACGTATTGCCCGCGCTATAGTTGAATACAGGAAAACACGGCCGTTGCAGCGTACCGGGCAACTCGTCGACATCGTTGTTGACGCCGTTCCCACGCGCGAAAAAAACAAACATCCGGCGACGCGCACTTTTCAGGCGGTGCGTATGTACATCAATTCCGAAATGGAGCAGTTGAGCACATTCCTGCCCAGAGCGGTCCGTGTGCTTGCCAAAGGCGGGCGGCTGGCAATCATCAGTTTTCATTCGCTCGAGGATCGGTTGGTCAAACGGTTCATGCGTGAGCAAGCGAGGGGTGACAACTATCCGCCAAATATCCCGGTTACCGTCCGGCAGCTTAGGCCTTTACTCAAAATCATTGGCAAGCCCCGCCGGCCTGACAGGTCCGAGATCGAGGCCAACCCTCGTGCGCGAAGCGCCGTACTCAGGGTGGCTGAACGGACGGGGCATCACTATGCGTAGTCTCGTTGGTGTGCTCATCGTTACGGTCGCCGCTTCCGCGATAGCCGTGGTTTATATGAGACACCAGCACAGGTTGAGCTATGTCGCTCTCCAACGTGCACAGCAGGTGCGAGACGAACTCAATATCGAGTGGGGGCAATTGCTACTTGAGCAAAGCACATGGGCGATGCACCATCGGGTGGAGGCCGAGGCGATCAGAAAGCTGGGTATGGTTACACCCAACCCGGATCAGATCGTTGTGATAGGGGAAAGACGATGACCGGCAGAAAAAGATCCGACGCAAAACCTGCCTGCCGATCATTTATACGCCAGTACTTCATGCTGGCTTTGTTGTTTCTGGGTTTCGCCGCGTTGATCACCCGCGCGGCTTATCTGCAGGTGGTGATGAAGGACTACCTGCAGGCGCAGGGTGATGCCCGTTATGAACGCATCATCGAGACCAAGGCCAACAGAGGAATGATTATCGATCGACATGGCGAGGTTCTGGCGGTCAGCACACCTGTAGATTCCGTCTGGGCTCATCCCCCGACGCTGCTCCACGAGGGCCATTCCTGGGTGCGGCTAGCGGAGTTGTTGAATACTTCCCAATCCTCCCTGAAAACACTGCTCGAATCTCATCAGGATCGGGAGTTCGTCTACCTTAAGCGACACTTGTCACCGCCGATTACCGACGAACTCGTGGCCCTCGATATTCCTGGCATTGGGCTTCGCCGGGAGTACCGCCGGTACTATCCCGCAGGTCCGGTTTTCGGACAGATTCTTGGATTTACCGATATCGATGACGTCGGACAGGAAGGTCTCGAGCTAGTCTACAACAGGCAGCTGTCAGGTGCGGCGGGGAGAGCCCGCGTACTGAGGGACCGTGTCGGCCACGTCGTCGATTTGACGGAACAGATCAATCCGGCCGTAGATGGCCAGGATCTGGTGATCACAATCGACTCGCGTATTCAATACCACGCCTATCGCCACCTCAGCGCCGCCGTGAAAGAGCACCGTGCTTTGGGGGGGTCGGTCGTGGTGCTGGATGCGATTAACGGCGATGTGCTGGCCATGGTCAACCAGCCGAAATTCAATCCCAACAACCGGCTGGACCGCAAACCCGAGCAATTCAGGAACAGGGCGATTACCGATGTGTTCGAACCGGGTTCGACAATCAAGCCGTTCACAGTTGCCATGGCGCTGCAGTCAAAGCTGCTGAGGCCGAATACGCTTATCGAGACCGCTCCCGGCGTCATGCGGATCGGCAGGAGTCGCGTCCGGGATCACCACGACTACGGCTTGCTCACGGTAGCCAGTGTGATAATGAAGTCGAGCAACGTGGGCGCCGCGAAAATTGCGATGATGACCAAACCGGATGCGTTGATCGATGTATTGAATAAGGTGGGTTTCGGTTCAGCAACCGGCATTGGCTTCGCAGGCGAAGTGGCTGGGACGGTGCCGTCACGAAAGCTCAAGCCGTTCGAACACGCCACCCTTTCCTTCGGCTACGGTCTGTCGACTACCGCGTTGCAACTCGCCCGCGCGTATACCGCACTTGCCAATGACGGGCGATTGTTGTCGCCGCGTCTTATCAAAAACCACGTGCCGGTGGCCGCGCGTGAATCATTCAGACCGCGCGTCGTCAAGCATTTGAGTGGCATGCTGGAAATGGCGGTGAGCAAAGAGGGAACGGGGTTTTCGGCGCAGGTTCCGCGTTATCGAATTGCCGGCAAGACCGGGACCATCCACAAAATCATCGACGGAAAATATGCCAAGGACAGATACCGCTCAGTTTTCGTGGGCTACGGACCCGCAACCCATCCACGTCTCGTTATGGTTGTGGTGATTGACGATCCTCGCGGTGAACACTATTACGGCGGCAAGGTTGCGGCCCCTGTGTTTTCAAAAGTGATGTCCGGTGCACTGCGGTTATTGAACGCGCCCCCCGACCGGGATCTCAGCAGGCTGAAAGAAGGCAAGGCATGACACCTTCGAAAAACCTTGGTCAGGTAGTCGGTGATCTGCTATCCGATGCGGACGTGGCCGGCATTGAAATCAACGGTCTCAGCGTAGACAGTCGATCGGTCGCAGAGGGATATCTGTTTTTTGCATATCCCGGCGCTACCGCCGATGGCAGAGACTATATCGGCGAGGCGCTGGCGCGCGGTGCATCGGCGGTTCTGACGGAATCCGAAGGAAAAGAAATACGCTATTCGGCACACGTCCCGCTGATACCCGTCAACAGACTGCGTGAGAAGGTCGGCATTGTTGCCGAACGGTTTTATGACAATCCCTGCCGTAAGCTTTTCGTCGTGGGTGTGACCGGAACCAATGGAAAGACGAGTTGCGCGCACCTACTGGCTCAATCACTGCTAACCGAAGGAATTCATGCTGCTTTCATCGGTACCCTGGGTTGGGGTTTCATAAGTGATCTGAAAAACAGCGCTTTGACCACACCTGATCCGGTCACGCTTCACCGCATGCTCCGCGATCTTCGAGAACTCGGTGCGACTCATGTCTGCATGGAGGTGTCATCCCACGCGTTGGCCCAGGGCCGGGTTTCCGGTATGTCTTTTGATGCCGCGTTGTTTACTAACCTGACTCACGACCATCTTGATTATCATGATGGTCTTGAAGATTACGCCGCAGCAAAGGAGATACTCTTCCGATTCCCGTCGCTGCGTTTTGCGGTAATCAACGGCGACGATGACTTCGGGCGGGACCTGGCCGACCGCGTTTCCGTTCCCGTCTGGGTGTACGGATTTTCCAAGGGAGATGTCACCTTAGACCGCGTGTCTATAGACGTTTCCGGATTGAGCCTGGAAATAAAATACACGGAAATTTGCATCAAGGCTCATGCCCGGCTGGTAGGCAGGATCAATGTGCGCAACGTTCTTGCAGTGGCGGCCGTACTTCTGGCAAACGGTGCCGCGGGTGCGTCGGTGGCAGCAGCCATCGATCAGCTGGCTCCGGTTCCCGGACGCATGGAGCTGTTCCCCAAGACATCAGGCATCGGACCATCCGTGGTAGTCGACTATGCCCACACCCCCGATGCCCTGGAGCGGGCACTTTCATCCGTGCGAGAGCACTGCAAGGGAAGGATATGGTGTGTGTTTGGCTGCGGTGGGGATCGTGACCGTGTAAAACGGCCGATGATGGGCGCCATTGCCGAGCGACTGTCCGACGAGGTGATCGTTACCGACGATAACCCGCGGCACGAATCGCCTGGCGCCATTACGGACGAGATCATTCGGGGGATGAGTGAGGTCCCCATGGTCATCAATGATCGAGTCGAGGCTATCCGGCGCGCCATCGAGGGCGCCGCTGACGGCGACTGGATATTGATTGCGGGCAAGGGGCATGAAGACACCCAGCAGGTGGGTGACGAGTTCCTGCCCATGAACGATCGATCAATAGTGAGCAACTTCCTTGGAGTAGCTGCGTGATGGATCTTAGAGAAATGGCGCAGGCGCTCGATGGTCAGGTCCTGGGGCCGGAAACGGTGTTTAACGGGGTGAGCACGGATACCCGCATGATCCTGGACGGTGATTTGTTCGTTGCCATTGAAGGCCCGAACTTCGACGGCCATGCGTTTCTCGAACAAGCCCATGAAAAGCGGGCCGCGGCCGCGCTCGTGCATCAGACGGTGTCGTCAGAACTGCCTTGGGTCAAGGTCGATGATACACGCCTGGGACTGGGTAGATTGGCCGGCTACTGGCGCGGTAAGTTTGCTTGTCCCATCGTGGCGGTTACCGGGAGCAATGGTAAGACCACGGTCAAGCAGATGATCGGGACAATTCTCGAACTCAAGGGTCCGGTGCTGGTGAGTAGCGGGAACCTCAATAACGATATTGGTCTTCCCCTGGTATTGTGCCGGTTGAGAGAGGAGCACGGCGTCGCGGTTCTTGAGATGGGGATGAACCATGCCGGCGAAATCGACTATCTCACCCGGATTGCTCGGCCGAAGGTGGCGGTGATTACCAATGCAGCTCCTGCACATCTGGAGGGGCTGGGCAGCGTCGAAGCGGTCGCCGAGGCGAAGGCTGAAATCTTCAACGGCTTGCAGGCGGATGGTGTCGCGGTTATCAATGCGGACGATGCTTTTGCCGCCTCGTGGCGACGCCGCGCGCGCGATTACCACTGCATCACCTTTGGCATAGAGCAGCCGGCAGAAATCACCATAGATCACCTCGACATCTCGGATACTGCCGCCAGTTTCATTCTATATACGCCGCTGGGCAGTCGTGAGATTAGCCTTTCGTTGCCAGGCCGGCACAATGTATTGAACTCCCTCGCCGCCACCGCCGCCGCCATCGCTGTCGGCGCGGATCTGGACCAGATCAAGCGGGGGCTAGAATCAATCGATCCGGTGTCCGGGCGGCTGCAGACGCGCCATGGGCGTAGGGGTTCGACGGTCATCGATGATACCTACAATGCGAATCCCAGATCCGTAGCAGCAGCGCTCGATGTCCTGGCGGCCTCATCGGGTACGAAAATTCTCGTCATCGGCGACATGAAGGAACTTGGCAGCGGTACGGAAGAGTTGCACGCCGAGGTGGGTGAACAGGCAAGACTGGCAGGCGTCGACCAGCTGTTTACCCACGGAACATTGAGCCGGCATGCTGCAGAGGCGTTTGGAGAAGGTGCATGTCATTTCGACGACAAGAGCGGTTTGATAGATGCGCTGATCGCGGATCTCGATGCCCACATGACCGTGCTGGTCAAGGGCTCGCGCGGTATGCGCATGGAAGATATCGTTAACGCAATAACCGAGGAAGGTGTGAGGCATTGATGCTCCTCTACCTGTTTGACATCCTGTCGCGTGAATACAGTGTGTTCAATGTGTTCCGATATCTGACGTTTCGGGGGATCTGCGGCGTATTGACCTCGCTGTCGATCTGTTTCGTTCTCGGTCCCTTGATGATACGCAAGCTAAGCCACTATCAGATCGGACAAACCGTGAGGCAGGACGGCCCGCCGACCCATTTCGAGAAAGTGGGTACACCCACCATGGGCGGCTCGCTCATTCTGATTTCGGTGTTGTTGTCGACCTTGCTGTGGGCAGACCTGACAAACCGTTTCGTCTGGGTGGTGTTGTTCACCTGTCTTTCATTCGGGGTCATTGGCTGGGTCGACGACTATAGAAAGCTGGTCGACAAAAACCCGCGCGGCATCGGCGCCCGAAACAAATTTCTGTGGCAAAGCATCTGCGGTCTGGGTGCGGCGCTGTTTCTGTATCTGAGCGCGCAGTCGGATATCGAGCTATCTCTTATCGTTCCGATATTCAAGGAGGTCGCCGTTTATCTGGGTCCGTTCTACATAGTCCTTGCCTATCTGGTTATCGTCGGGTCCAGCAATGCGGTCAATCTGACGGACGGGCTGGACGGGCTGGCGATCCTGCCCACGGTGCTGGTTGCTGGTGGACTGGGTATCTTTGCCTACGCCACCGGCCACAGCGTGTTCGCACCGTATCTGGCCATACCTTACATTCCCGGTACCGGCGAGGTGCTCGTTTTCTGCGCGGCCCTGGTCGGTGCGGGTCTGGGCTTTTTATGGTTCAACACCTACCCCGCGCAGGTTTTCATGGGCGACATAGGCGCACTGGCGCTGGGTGCATCGCTGGGTGTGGTCGCCGTCGCGGTGCGCCAGGAAATCGCGTTCCTGATCATGGGCGGTATTTTCGTGATTGAAACGGCATCGGTAATCCTGCAGGTGGCGTCCTACAAGCTGGTAGGAAAACGCCTCTTCAGGATGGCGCCTCTGCATCATCACTTTGAACTCAAGGGTTGGCCGGAGCCGCGAGTCAGTGTGCGATTCTGGATCCTGAGTCTGATTCTGGTATTGATTGGCCTGGCAACTTTGAAAATTAGATAGTCGTGAATTTGCATTCTTCAATGGACGACAACCCGCGGCTGAACAAGCGCAAGGCGCTGGTCGTTGGACTCGGGCGCACCGGGCTCTCCTGTGTGCGTTTTCTGTACAACAAGGGAGTGGAGGTTACGGTAACCGATTCACGCGATTTGCCGCCAATGTACAGAGTTTTGTGCGAAGAGCTGCCGGACGTGAAAATTCATACCGGCGGATTCGACGACAGGATGTTCCTTTCCGCAGATTTCATCGTGGTGAGCCCAGGCGTGGCTCTACACGAACCTGCGATAAAGCGCGCCCGGGAGCAGGGCATCGAAGTGATCGGTGACATCGAGCTTTTTCTCAGGGAAATCGATGCCCCGATACTGGCCATTACCGGATCGAACGGCAAGAGCACGGTTACGGCGCTTGTGGGTGATATGTGCCGGCAGCAGGGATTGAATACCGTGGTCGCCGGCAATATCGGGGTTCCGGTACTGGACGTGCTGCGGGGCCAGGAAGTGCATCCCGACTGCTTTGTTCTGGAGTTGTCCAGTTTTCAACTTGAGACCGTAACCAGCCTGAGATCCCGGGCGGCGGCGATCCTCAATTTGAGTGAAGACCACATGGATCGCTACTCAGGCTTCGACGAATATGTCCAGGCCAAGAGCAAAATTTTTTCCGGCGACGGGATTGCCATCGTGAATCGCAGCGACGAGCACGTGATGCGGGCGCTCCCGACCGGCAAACCATTCATATCCTTCGGCGGCGATGTACCGACCACGGCCAAAGATTTCGGGTTGCTGGACTGCGATGGTGAAACGTGGCTGGTGCGGGGAGAGCAAAAGCTGCTAAATGCTGAAGATATTACCCTGGCGGGAAGACACAACCTGCTCAATGTCCTTGCCGCGATGGCTTTGGCGGAGCATGTCGGCGTCGGAGAGAGTGTCTGCATTGCGGCGGCAAGGCAATTCCAGGGACTGCCGCACCGGATGGAACTGGTGGCGAAACGGCATGGCGTGTCCTGGATCAATGATTCAAAGGCCACGAATGTCGGTGCCGCGGTTGCCGCGCTGGAAGGGCTTTCCAGTTCGGTCATCCTGATCGTCGGCGGTGACGGTAAAGGCGCCGATTTCACCGCGTTGAAAACTCCGATTGCCAGGCACGCCCGCGCCGTGATTCTAATCGGCCGGGACGCCGACAGGATCGCACACGTAGTTCCCGACGGTATTCCCACGTGCGTGGCGAAAGACATGGGGGAAGCAGTAAATCGCGCCAGATCGCTGGCCGTGAACGGCGACTACGTTCTGCTTTCACCCGCGTGCGCCAGCTTCGATATGTATTCCAGCTTCGAACAGCGCGGCGATGATTTCAAGTCCCTGGTGCATGAGCTGGTATGAATACGATCGCTGAAAGTGTGCCAGCGCAAGCCCTCGAGGATGACGTCCTGCCCGACAATCTGGGAGCCGACGTCTGGCTCATCGGCGTCGTGCTGGCGTTGATGACGTTCGGGCTAGTGATGGTGTATTCGGCGACCGTTGCCAGCGGAGATAAAACACTGGCGTTCAATTTCATTCCCTTGACCAATCATCTCGTGCATATCCTCATGGGTATACTTCTGATGGTTGCGCTACGCTATTCTCCCACGCGCTGGTGGGAACACGCAGGCAAACCACTGCTGCTGGTCTCGCTGCTGAGTCTGGCCATCGTGTTGCTACCCGGCATTGGTGCAAACGTAAACGGGAGCACTCGCTGGATCGCTTTCGGGGGTCTGAGACTGCAGCCCGCTGAACTGACCAAGGTTTTGATGGTGGTCTATGTCGCGGGTTATCTGGTCCGTAAACGGAACGAACTTGGTCGATTCAGCCAGGGCATCATGATGGTAAGCCTGGTGCTGGCTGCACTCTCAACACTGCTTTTACTGCAGCCTGATTTTGGCAGCGTCGTCGTGATCGCGGTTGTGGTGATGTCCATGCTGTTCCTTGGCGGTGTCCGTTTCTGGCATTTTCTGCTCTGTGTTATTACCGCCTGCGCGCTGTTTGCCGCCCTGGTATGGATCGAACCCTATCGCATGCAACGCGTTATGAGCTTCACGAATCCGTGGTCCGATCCATTCGATAGCGGATTCCAGCTGGTACAGGCGCTCATTGCGTTTGGCCGCGGTGAATGGCTGGGTGTCGGCCTCGGTGCCAGCATCCAGAAACTATATTACCTGCCGCATGCCAGTAACGATTTCCTGCTCGCGGTGGTGGCCGAGGAACTGGGTCTCGTTGGCGTAGGTTCGGTGGTGGTCCTGTTCGCGATTCTGCTGTGGCGCACATTCGTTATCGCGCGCCGCGCGCAAAAACTTGGCATGTTCTACGCCGCGCGGCTGGCAGAGGGGCTGGGCCTGTTACTCGTCGTGCAGGCCATGATCAACATGGGCGTGAACATGGGATTGTTGCCTACCAAGGGGCTCACGCTTCCGCTGATGAGCTACGGCGGCAGCAGCATGCTGGCGACCAGCTTCGCCCTGGGTTTGCTGTTCGCAGTCGATCGTTCCACTCAACTCCAACAGGGGGCGAGGCGATGAGTACGTTGCTGGTCATGGCGGGTGGTACCGGCGGTCACGTATTTCCGGCCCTGGCGGTGGCAAAAAATCTACGCGACCGTGGAGTCGAGGTGGTGTGGCTGGGTACGCGTTCTGGCCTCGAGGCGAGAACCATTCCCGCCGCCGGTTTCGATATTGAATGGATAAACATTCGCGGCGCGCGTGGTAAAGGTCTACTGGGTTGGGTGCGCACTCCATTCCTGGTTCTGGCCGCGATGGTCCAGACCGTGGGCGTGGTCCGCCGTCGGCGTCCGGGAGCGATGCTGGGCATGGGCGGTTTCGTAGCCGGGCCCGGCGGAGTGGTGTCATGGCTGCTGCGCAGACCGTTGCTGATCCACGAGGCCAACGCGCTCGCAGGTCTGACCAATCAACTGCTGGCGCGGATCGCAACCCGGGTGATGACAGGATTTCCGGACACATTCGGTAGATCCGTCAAGGAGGAGCACGTCGGCAATCCGGTACGTGAGGAAATAGCGGCATTGGCCCCACCCAGGGAACGCTTGCGGGGCCGATCCGGCCCGCTGCGTGTCCTGGTGGTGGGCGGCAGCCAGGGAGCGCGCGCCCTGAATCTCGAGTTACCCCGGATCTTCGGGGACCTCTCGCGACGAGGCTGTGATTTGGAAATCAGGCACCAGGCCGGTTCAACTCAGCGGGACGAGGTGGAGAGGCGCTACCACGACCTCGGCTTGCATGCCGGTGTCGAGCCGTTTATAGAATATATGGCGCAGGCCTATGAATGGGCTGACCTGGTCTTGTGTCGCGCCGGCGCAATGACCGTTGCCGAAGTGAGTGCGGCGGGTCTGACGGCCGTGTTCGTGCCATTTCCTCACGCCGCAGGCGACCATCAGACGGCGAACGCAAATTATCTGGCGAAGCGAGGCGCGGCGTATATGGTCCCGGAAAACCGCCTCGGTGAGCGCCTGCCCGATATCTTGTTCGATTGCCGCGCCAATCGGGAGAAACTTATCTCGATAGCCGAGAAAGCGCGTGCTCTGGCAAAGCCTGACGCGACCGGCATCGTTGCGGATATCTGCATGGAGAGCTTAAGTGCGTGACCATGTCAGACACATACACTTTATCGGCGTCGGCGGCAGCGGCATGAGCGGCATCGCGGAAGTCCTGGCTAATCTCGGTTACGAAGTGTCTGGTTCGGACCTGAACAGCAGCGCGTCTACCGATCATCTCAGATCCAATGGCGTCGACGTGACGATCGGGCACGACGCCGGACTCGTGCACGACTGCGATGTTGTGGTGGTGTCCTCCGCAATCAACGGCAATAACCCGGAGGTCAAAGCCGCCAGGGATGCGAAGATTCCGGTGATACCGAGGGCGGAAATGCTGGGCGAACTCATGCGCTTTCGCAAGGGCATCGCCGTGGCCGGTACGCATGGCAAGACCACAACTACCAGTCTGGTAGCGAGCGTGCTCGCCGCCGGCGGGCTGGATCCCACGTTTGTGGTCGGAGGTCTGGTTAACAGTGCCGGCCGCAGCGCGGTGCTGGGGAAAGGCGACTACCTGGTGGCGGAAGCCGACGAGAGCGATGCCACATTTCTACACCTGCAGCCCGAGATCGCGGTGGTAACGAACATCGACAGCGATCACTTGGAAACCTATGGGGGTGACTTTGAAAAACTCTCGCAGACTTTCCTGGAGTTCCTGGCGAACCTGCCTTTCTATGGGCTGGCCGTGCTGTGTATCGACGACCCGACGGTGCGAAGCATCATGCCTCGAGTACGAAAACCGATACTAACCTACGGCGGCCGTCCTGAAGCGGACTATCGTTTCGACAATATTGCACAGAGTGGATTGAGCATGCACTTCGACGTGCTCCGCAAGGGCTGTAAACAGCCACTTGCCGTCGACCTGTCCCTGCCCGGCGAACACAATGTGCGCAATGCGCTCGCCGCGATCGCGATCGGTACCGAGCTCGGCGTGAGTGACGAAAATATCAGAATTGCCCTGAGTGAATTCGCGGGCATTGCTCGCCGATTCGACGTGCGCGGCGAACTGCACCTGAACAACGGCTCGGCATTGATGGTCGATGACTATGGCCACCATCCACGTGAGCTGTTGGCAACACTCAAAGCCGCGCGGGGCGCCTGGCCAGATCGCAGACTGGTCGTGGTATTTCAACCCCACCGCTTTACCAGGACCCGGGATCTGATGGACGATTTCAGCCAGATCCTGTCGGCGCAGGATCCGCTGCTGATTACTGAAGTCTACCCTGCGGGTGAGACGCCGATTAGCGGAGCGGACGGAAGGGCGCTGTGCCGGGCAATCCGGGCGCGCGGAAGGACCGATCCCATATTCGTGCCGACGCTCGATCAGCTCGGCGAAAGCCTTTGCGCAATCGTGCAGGACGGTGACGTGGTGCTGACCCTCGGTGCGGGCGATATCGGCCGCGCCGCCCGGGCCTTGGTTGCGTCGGGGTTGGAGGCAAAGCCATGATGGCGGCCCGCAGGACAAAATTCACTCCTCGCGGCGAAATACGCTTCGACGAGCCGATGTCAAAGCACACCAGCTGGCGAGTCGGCGGGCCGGCCGACCAGTTCTTCGTGCCGGCGGACAAGCAGGACCTGATCGAATTTATCCGCGCACTCGAGCCGGCCACGCCGGTTACCTGGGTCGGGCTTGGCAGCAATCTGCTGGTTCGTGACGCCGGAATACGCGGCGTGGTGATTGCGACGCACAAGTGTCTCAAACGGATCGATGCTGTCGGTAGCAATCGGATCTATATCGAATCCGGTGTACCTGGCGCCAAGATTGCCCGCTTCGGCGCCTCGAGGAATCTGACCGGGGCCGAGTTCTTTGCGGGTATACCCGGTACCTTTGGAGGCGCGCTGGCGATGAATGCAGGTGCTTTCGGTGCTGAGACCTGGGATGTGGTCTGCAAGGTCGAGACCCTCGATCACAGCGGCAAGATACAGAAGCGTTCGCCCATGGAGTTTTCGATCGGTTATCGCTCGGTGTCCGTCTCTTCCGGTGAATGGTTTCTGTCCGGCGAAATTCTCCTCAGATCAGGGGACGGCTCGCGCGGAAGACAAAAGATCAGGGAGTTCCTTGCTAGACGCGCAAGCACGCAGCCCGTTCAGGTCCCGAATGCCGGATCGGTTTTCAGAAATCCGGAGCGCGATCACGCCGCAAGGCTGATCGAAAGCGCCGGTTTGAAGGGAACCCGTCAGGGCGGTGCGACCGTGTCGGAACTTCACGCAAACTTCATCGTGAATAGCGGCAATGCAACAGCCGCGGATATAGAGGCCCTGATCGACCGGGTACGCCGATCGGTTCGCCACACCCATGGCATCGAACTCGAGCGTGAAGTTCGCATTATCGGAGATGCTCAGCATTGATACGTATTGAAAAACAAACGACATCGCGCAGAGCGCTCGCGGAGAGCGTTCGAAGGCGGCGGTCCGCACGAAGCCGTCGTCGACGCCAGGCGCTCATCGGATTGGCTACCGCCGGAATCACCACGCTTACTGTTGTCGCGGTGGGCATGGACCGGCTGCTGCGACCGGGCGCATTCCCGATCAAGGAACTGCGGCTGAAGGGTGAATTTGTCAACCTCGACCCCGCCATGGTGCAGCAGATCATCGTCGGTGAAATGGGTGACAACTACTTTTCGCTCGACCTTGCACACATCGAGCAGGTCGTGGAAGCCCTTCCCTGGGCACGTGAGGCCAGGGTTCGCCGGTCCTGGCCAAACGGTCTGACCGTAACCATCGCAGAGCAGCACCCGGTAGCGCGCTGGGGCGACGGCGAGTGGCTCAATGAAAACGCGCAGATCGTGCGGCTCGGCGACGACGTGGTCATCGACGGCCTGGTTTCATTGAGCGGTCCCAACACTAGCGCAAGAGAGGTATGGCACCGGTACAACGAATGGGCCCCGATGCTGCGCAAAGTAGGTCTGGACGTGATCTCCATCGATGTCGACGACCGGTTCGCTTGGACGCTGCAGATTAGTCCAACCGGTGCATCCCATGCCACCGACGTGCTGCTGGGAAGCAACGATCATGAACGCCGCGTGAAGCGATTGATAGGTTCCTATTCGAGGCTCGAGGAACAGATGGATACCTTACTCACCATGGATCTCCGCTACCCGAACGGAATGGCGATAACTCAAGGCAATATTGACGAACCTAATGAAATGGCTCTTAACGAGGTTGACCAATGAATAAAAAAAGCGATGAGCGGCTGGTCGTTGGACTGGATATCGGTACCTCCAAGGTGTTGACCATTGTGGGTGAGATCAACCCGGTCGGCGAGGTCGAAATAATCGGTGTTGGCCATCATCCCGCACGCGGCATGCGCAAGGGGGTGGTGTCGAACATCGAATCGACGGTCCAATCGATACAGCGGGCGATCGAAGAAGCTGAACTGATGGCAGGCTGCCAAATCTATTCGGTATTTGCGGGTATTGCCGGTGCCCACATCAATAGTTTCAATTCCCACGGCGTGGTGGCAATCAGGGACAAGGAAGTATGTGAGTCCGACATCGAACGTGTGATCGAAGCGGCCCGTGCTCTCGCCATCCCGAACGATCAGAAAGTGCTGCACATCCTGCCCCAGGAATTCGTCATCGACGGTCAGGAGGGGATCCGTGAACCCATCGGAATGAGCGGCGTTCGCCTTGAAGCCAAGGTTCATATCATCACTGGAGCGGTCAGCGCCGCACAGAACATCGTAAAATGCATACGGCGTTGCGGACTCGAAGTCGACGACATCATCTTGGAGCAGCTCGCATCGAGCGAGGCGGTGCTCGCCGAGGACGAGAAAGACCTTGGTGTGTGTCTGGTGGACATCGGCGGAGGCACCACTGACGTGGCCGTGTTCATCGAGGGCGCAATACGGCACACCGCCGTGATCCCGATCGCCGGCGACCAGATTACCAACGACATCGCGGTAGCGCTGCGTACCCCCACCCATGCCGCCGAGGAAATCAAGAAGAAATACGGTTGCGCGCTGATCCAGCTGGCACATAGCGACGAGACCATCGAGACGCCCAGCGTCGGGGATCGGCCACCACGCAAGCTCGCCCGCCAGACATTGGCTGAAGTCGTGGAACCACGGGTTGAGGAGCTTTTCGAATTGGTTCGCAACGAATTGAGACGCAGCGGCTTTGAGGAATTGATGGGTTCGGGCATCGTACTTACCGGAGGAAGTTCGAAGATGAATGGCATGGTCGAACTGGCCGAGGAAGTGTTTCATATGCCGGTAAGGATCGGGATGCCGAGGACGGTTCAGGGCCTTACCGACGCGGTGAGAAATCCAATCTACTCGACGGGGGTGGGTTTGATCCAATTCGGACACCTCAACGGGGCTCCCAAACAGTCCGGACAACCCCATAGGACGATAAAGCCGGACTTCAGGAGCGTTATGTCAAGAATGAAAACCTGGTTTCAGGGGGGGTTCTGATGCCAATAACTTTGCTGGATAACACAAAACCTCAATTTCAGGAGGCCAACAACCATGAGTGACGATCTGATTTTCAAACCTGCTGAACAGCGGCAGGTGTTCAAACGAGACGAACATCAACACGGGACCAAAAACATGTTTGAATTACTCGACAACGTCGCCCAGCAGGCGGTAATCAAAGTCATCGGGGTAGGGGGTGGGGGTGGCAACGCCGTCGATCATATGGTGGCAAGTGAAATCGACGGTGTGGAATTCGTCAATGCGAACACCGACGCTCAGGCGCTCAACGGCTCGGCCGCTCAGACAAAGCTGCAGATGGGCACCAACCTGACCAAGGGGCTCGGTGCGGGTGCTAATCCTGACGTCGGCCGCCAGGCGGCAATGGAGGATCGTGACCGCATCGCGGAAGTGATCGAAAACGCCGACATGGTGTTCATCACCGCTGGTATGGGTGGGGGCACCGGCACGGGCGCGGCGCCGATCGTTGCCCAGCTCGCCCGGGAGAAAGGGGCGCTCACCGTGGCTGTGATCACAAAACCGTTCCCATTTGAGGGCAACAAGCGCATGGCTATCGCCGACGAGGGCATCGCTGAATTGTCGGAATACGTCGATTCCCTGATTACCATACCCAATGCGCGCGTACTGGAGGTCATGGGTAAACAGGCGACGCTTCTGGAGGCATTCGCTAAAGCCAACGAAGTGCTCCTGAACGCCGTTCAGGGCATTTCCGAGCTCATCACCCGCCCCGGCCTGATAAACGTGGATTTCGCCGATGTGCGCACGGTAATGGCGGAAATGGGCATGGCGATGATGGGTTCGGCGTCAGCAAGCGGGGCGGATCGCGCCACCGAAGCCGCGAGGGCCGCAATATCCAGCCCGCTGCTGGAAGATACGGATATCGCCGGCGCCAGAGGTATTTTGATAAACGTTACAGCCGGCTTGGATATGGCCATCGGTGAGTTCGAGGAAGTCGGCACGGCGGTGCGCGAATTTGCTTCCGATGACGCCACCCTGGTTATCGGCACCGTGTTGGACCCGGACATGAAAGGCGACCTTAGAGTCACCATGGTCGCTACGGGAATAGATGGTTCAGCCTCTCCCGTCCGGCCCGTGCAGCCGGTCCAGGAGTATCCCAAGGTGGTAGCCAATCCGCTGCAGCCCAAACGCGCGGCCAACGGTGATATCGACGACTTCTTCGACGAACCCGTGGTTATCCAAAACAGAAGGGAGCGGAATCACGATCTTCCGAGTCTGACCGACGAGCAGGGCATCGACCATCTCGAAATTCCCACTTTTTTACGAAAACAGGCGGATTAATCGCATGAAAGTGAATTTGACGCATTGTCTACACAATCTGCATGGAATCGTGTACGATGCCGGGCCGTAGGGGAGGCTACTCAGGGCAATCCTCTCTGGGGCCACTCATTTACAACGAGTGGAAAGAAAATAAAGACCGAGCACCCATGATTAAACAAAGAACGCTTAAGAACGTTATTCGTGCTACCGGCGTCGGACTACACACAGGTGAAAAGGTATACCTAACGCTGCGACCTGCTGCCGCGAATACGGGTATTGTATTCCGTCGAATCGATCTGGAACCTGCCGTAGATGTTCCCGCAAGCTGTGACAATGTCGGCGATACGCGATTGTCAACCACCCTTGAACGCGGCAATGTCCGAATTTCGACCGTAGAGCACCTGATGTCGGCTTTTGCAGGTCTGGGAGTGGATAACGCTTATGTGGATCTGACGGCACCGGAAGTGCCCATAATGGACGGCAGCGCCGGCCCATTCGTTTTTCTAATTCAATCTGCGGGAATTGAAGACCAGGTTGCTCCCAAACAGTTCATCCGGATCAAGAAAAAGATCAAACTGGAAGACGGCGACAAATGGGCGCGCTTCGACCCCTTGAATGGTTTCAAGGTGTCGTTTGCCATCGATTTCGAACACCCGATATTTCACGATTCTTCTCAACAGGCGAGCGTAGATTTTTCGGCAACGTCATTCGTTAAAGAGATCAGCCGTGCGCGCACCTTTGGGTTCATGCAGGAACTCGAGGCACTCAGGGAAGCCGGATTGGCTCGTGGCGGCAGTCTCGACAATGCGATCGTCATGGATTCGTACCACATACTCAACGACGACGGTCTGCGATACGAAGATGAATTCGTGAAGCACAAGATCCTGGATGCCATCGGAGATTTGTATCTTCTAGGCCATCCGCTGATAGGCGCGTTCAGCGCATACAAGTCAGGACATGCATTGAACAACCGGTTGCTGCGTAAGCTTCTCATGCACAAGGACGCGTGGGAACTCGTGACGTTCGATGATGCCGGCGATGCCCCGGTTGCATTTATGCAGCCGGCATCCGCACCCAGCTGAGATAGATTACCGCATGACAAACTTTGCACCAAATAAGTTTGTATTAGTAAAGTTTGTATTTGTAAATTTACGTAGCAGGCAAAAAAAGATTACGAGCCGACAATGTGCGGCACGTTAATTACTTGTGTTTTTTTAAAGACTTTACCAGCCGTTCAAGCGATTCGCGCAGTTCAGGATCTGTAATGGTTTGGACGGATTTTTCGATCGTTTGGCTGATTTCCGGAGATGGAAATTTCCGCTCGGAGTAAGCACTGGAGCGTTTTTCCGGGAAAAGCTGCACAGCCAGTGAATGGACTTCAGGCAGCTTTGTCGCACGGATGCAATCGATGATCAGGCCTTGGCGGTGGCGCAACCAGTTTGCCCATACCGGCGAGTGGACCCAAACCGTCAGCCTGCCATCCTTGAAGTAAGCGGGATGAATAAAATTACAAGCCGGTTTCGGCACGATATTGTTCCATGCGCGGAGAAATGGCTTCAGATCAGCGGCGCTTTGCGCCACCTGATTTAAGGTTTGATTGCGGCCCCTGAACAGGCTCGCAATTTGATCGGGGCGCTCGTTTCGCCGTGACATGAACATAGTTTACAAGTAAGAACGACAGAAAGGGCGGTTTGAAATGAAGATTATTCTCGTACCGGACAGCGCCAGTCGGAATTCACGCTGTTTAAAAAACAGAAACATTGTCCTCGCTGCGCTCGTTTTTTCCGTTGTTGTCCCCGTAGCGAGCGCAATTGGCGCTTACCAACTGGGCATGTCACAAATCTCTTACCAGCCAGATCGCGAGCAGCTTCGCCTCGCTTATGTTCAGAAGACGCTAGAGAATAGTCAGCTCGATTTGAAGGAAGCCGAACGCGCCGTGGAGCAGCAGCTGGATTTGCTGGGCAGGCGCCTTGGTCACGCTCAGGCGCGGATGCAGCGGTTAGACGCGCTGGGCAAGAGACTGACCTCGATGGCCAGTCTCGAGACCGATGAATTCAATTTTGATTCTGAACCCGGTATGGGCGGACCCGCAGGTGCCGTGACCGGTGAACAAGACGCGACCGAACTCATTACAACCCTGAATACGCTGCAGTACACAATCGGAAGAAAGAAAGACGAACTCGAGGTACTTGAGGCATTGTTGATGGATCGTGAACTTCACAGTAAACAATATCCTAAAGGCAGGCCGGTGCAAGATGGCTGGATTTCTTCAGGATTTGGCTACCGGAACGATCCCTTCAACGGCAAACGCGCATTCCATTCGGGGGTGGATATTGCGGCGAAATCAGGTGTACCGATCAAGGTTGTGGCCGCGGGCGTAGTGACAGCCTCCAAAGTCGAGCCGGGATACGGCGTTACCGTGGAGGTCAATCACGGCAAGGGCTACTCGACCCGCTATGCGCACGCGCTCGAGTCCAAAGTTAAGGCCGGCGAACGCGTGGAGAGGGGGGACGTGATCGCGACGGTAGGAAGCACGGGACGCTCCACCGGGGCCCATCTGCACTTCGAGGTGCTCCGTAACGGCGAATCCGTGAATCCCAGAAAATACCTACGCGCCTCGCTTTAAACCCCACCAAGATCATCGCGGCGGGGGTGCCGCTCCCACGCGTTGGTCCGATTCTACGCAGCGGACGCACTCAAACCCACAATAAGAGCCACCGTACCCTGATGCATCGCCGTTTGTAGGATGTTGAATCCGCCGTCCCCTGCTATCATATGAGGTTTTCAACTCTTCCCGCAGCTTCGCCAGAACTTAACAAAATATGCTTGGAAATCCGCTGACAAAGATCTTCGGCAGCCGCAACCAGCGGCTGGTGAAGCAGATGCAAAAGGACGTCAACCAAATCAACGCACTGGAATCGGAATTCAGCGCATTGAGTGATGAGGATTTAGCAGGGAAAACCGGGGAGTTTCGTGAACGGGCAAAAAGCGGAGAGAAGCTCGACGAACTTCTGCCTGAAACGTTCGCGGTGGTTCGTGAAGCCGCCAAACGCACGCTGGACATGCGCCATTTCGACGTGCAGATGATCGGCGGTATGGTGCTGCATCGAGGAAAGATCGCCGAAATGCGCACCGGTGAGGGAAAAACCCTGGTGGCGACGCTGTCGGCCTATCTCAACAGCCTCGACGGTAGTTCCGTTCATATCGTTACGGTCAACGACTACCTGGCTCGGCGCGACTCCGAGTGGATGGGGAAAATTTATAAGTTTCTTGGCCTCACCGTGGGTGTCATCGCTTCAGGTCAGGATCCAGTGGCCAAACGCGAGGCCTATTCCTGCGACATCGTGTACGGCACCAATAACGAGTTCGGATTCGACTACCTGCGGGACAACATGGCCTTTAGGGGCGAGGACCGCGCCCAGGGCGGACTCAACTACGCCATCGTCGACGAGGTCGATTCGATCCTGATCGACGAAGCCCGAACGCCATTGATCATTTCGGGGCCTGCCGAAGAAAGTACGGATCTGTATCACAAGATCAACGGGATCATTCCCTTCCTCAAACAACAAGAGGAGGAGGAAGGCCCTGGGGATTACAGCCTGGACGAAAAGGCGAAGCAGGTATTTCTGACGGAAAATGGGCACGAAACCTGTGAACGACTGCTGGAGGAACACGGACTGCTGCCCTCGGGATCCAGTCTATACGATGTTGCCAACATCACCCTGCTGCACCACCTCAATGCCGGTCTTCGCGCCCACACGCTTTTCCAGCGAGACGTAGATTACATAGCGCAGAATGACGAAATCATCATCGTCGACGAATTTACGGGACGCATGATGCCGGGTCGGCGCTGGTCTGAAGGTCTGCACCAGGCGATCGAGGCCAAAGAAGGCGTCAAGGTGCAGCAGGAAAACCAGACTCTGGCCTCGATCACTTTCCAAAACTATTTCAGACTGTACGGCAAGCTTGCCGGAATGACGGGAACGGCGGACACAGAAGCGCCCGAGTTCCAGCAGATCTACGGCTTGGAAGTTGTGGTCATACCGACGCACATGGACATGATCCGCGACGACCGGCCAGACTTGGTGTATCGCACGATAGGTGAAAAATTTACCGCCATCGTAGAAGGCGTAAATGATTCGAATCAAAAGGGTCAGCCGGTGCTGATGGGTACCACCTCCATCGAAACATCGGAGATCCTGTCCGGAATGATGCAGAAGGCAGGCCTCAGTCATGAGGTGCTGAACGCCAAACAGCACGAGCGCGAGGCCCAGATCATCGCCCAGGCAGGCCGTCCCGGCGCGATCACGATCGCCACCAACATGGCGGGCCGCGGCACCGACATCGTGCTGGGGGGCAATCTGGAGAGAGAGCTGGAGCAGATCGGGGACGACGAGGCGAAGCGCGAGGCCGCCAGATCGGACTGGCAGGTCCGCCACCAGCAGGTCGTTGAAGCCGGCGGGCTGCACGTGATCGGCACGGAGCGGCACGAGTCGCGGCGCATCGACAATCAGCTGCGGGGCCGTTCGGGCCGTCAGGGTGATCCGGGTTCGTCCCGTTTTTACCTGGCCCTGGAAGACAATTTGATGCGCATTTTCGGTTCTGACAGGGTCTCCAGCCTGATGCAGAAACTGGGTATGGAGGAAGGGGAAGCCATCGAGCACCCCTGGGTCACCAAGGCCATCGAGAACGCGCAGCGCAAGGTAGAGGGGCGGAATTTCGACATACGCAAGCAGCTGCTGGAGTACGACGATGTCGCCAACGACCAGCGCACGATCGTCTATCGGGAGCGTAACCGCCTGATGGATGTGGACGACATTTATGAGAACGTTGAGGCCATGCGGGCGGACGTCATCAACGAGATCATAGACCACTCGATCCCACCCCAGAGTCTTGAGGAGCAGTGGGATATCGACGGCCTGGAGAAGGAGCTCGAAGCGGATTTCGGCATGACCATCCCGGTGAAGCAGTGGCTGGACGAGGATTCGAACCTGCACGAGGAAACCCTGCGTGATCGAATCTCGGACACCATTACCGAGGCATATGAATCCAAGGTGAATGACGTGGGTGAAGCGGTCATGCGGCACTTGGAAAAGGCCGTCACGCTGCAGGTGCTCGATTCGCAGTGGAAGGAGCACCTGGCTGCGATGGACCACCTGCGGCAGGGCATCGGTCTCAGGGGCTACGCACAGAAAAATCCCAAGCAGGAGTACAAACGCGAGGCTTTCGAGATGTTCCAAGCCTTGTTGCAGCGGGTAAAACATGAGGTCGTCACGCTGTTGTCCAAGCTGCAGGTTCGCACGGAGAGTGAGATCGAACGAATGGAAGCGGAGCGACGGCAGCGTGCACCGCAGTCGATGAATTTTGTGCATGCGGATATGGAGCAGCCTGGAGCCGCCGAGGCTGCCGGCGAGGGCGGCCATCAGGCGGAACAGCCGCCTAAAAAGCCGCAGGCGCGGCCATTCGTGCGACAGACTCGCAAGATCGGCCGTAATGAACCTTGCCCATGCGGGTCTGGAAAGAAATACAAGCAGTGCCACGGACGCCTCAGCGCCTGACCCTGTGCTGAGCCCGCGCGCGTTGAAATAACGAGCTACCATGCCAATTGGTCTGCCAGCGGTACCTGAACTGATGCCGGTTTCGGGAATCGAGCTTGGCTCGGCCAACGGCAACATCAGCAAAGCCGAAAAGGACGACATTGCGCTGATCCGGTGCGCGCCCGGGACCATCACAAGCGCGGTATTCACCCGCAATCGATTCTGTGCCGCGCCGGTCACCGTGGCCAGGGAACACCTCCGGAGGGCCTCCACGCAGGCCCTGGTGGTCAACAGCGGCAACGCCAATGCGGGGACGGGCAAGGCGGGTATCCTCGCCGCGGAGACTATCTGTGAGCTGGCCGCGGCCGGCCTCGGGATCCCGGCAGACAGTGTCCTGCCGTTTTCCACCGGAGTAATCGGGGAGCAGCTCCCGGTTGCCGGATTCGAGCAATCGCTGCCCCGCTGCATCGAATCGATGTCAAACGACAACTGGCTGGCCGCAGCGCGTGCCATCATGACGACCGACCTCGTTCCCAAGGGCCTGTCCAGGCGGTTCGAACTGGACGGTGCCACGGTCACCCTGACCGGAATCGTCAAGGGTTCGGGCATGATCCGGCCGGATATGGCCACCATGCTCGGTTTCGTCGCTACGGATGCGGTGGTCGGGCAGGCCGTGCTGGACCAGATGCTGCGGCAATCCGTTGAGACCAGCTTCAATCGGGTGACCGTAGACGGGGACACCTCGACCAACGACGCCTGCGTGTTGATGGCCACCGGCAGAACCGAGACCCCAATCATCGATGATCCCGACGATCCCCACTGCGCCGTGTTCTCCTCGGTTCTCAATGAACTGATGAGCCGGCTTGCACAGAGCCTCATACGGGACGGGGAGGGCGCCACGAAATTCGTTACTATTGACGTCACCGGCGCGGATAACGAGCGGAATGCCGGAGAGATCGCGTTCACCGTCGCCCATTCCCCCCTGGTGAAAACGGCGCTATACGCCAGTGATCCCAACTGGGGTCGGATCCTGGCGGCGGTGGGCCGGGCCAGGGTAGCGCAGGTGGACACGAACCAGGTCAGCCTGACCATCAACGGCACCCGCGTCCTGGAAAATGGCGAGCCCAGCCCAACCTACACCGAACAAGCGGGGCAGGAGGCGATGGCGCCGGCGGAGATCCGGATACGAATCAACCTCGGGTCCGGGACGGGCAAGTTCACCGTCTGGACCAGCGATCTCTCCTACGACTACGTCAGGATCAACGCCGAATACCGCAGCTAAACCCCCGTCTTTTGGAACGACCAGGTCAAATCTCGGTTTTTCCCCTTCTCCCTTACAGGGAAAAGGTCGTGAAGAGGGTAAGAAAACCATGAACACTCCGCGCCAAACTCTCAAAGTCGTCGCCGGCGTCCTGACCAACTCCAGCGGCGAGGTCCTCATCAACCAGCGCACCCGACCCGCCCGTTTCGCCGGCCAGTGGGAGTTCCCCGGCGGTAAGATCGAACACGGTGAGACGCTGCACCAGGCGCTGGTGCGTGAACTGAAAGAGGAACTGGGTATAGCGGTGCTCGCAAGCACCCCCCTCATCGCCATCACGCACGACTATCCTCACGCAACAGTGGAGCTGAACGTCCGCAACATCGCCGAGTACAGCGGCACACCAATCGGCGCCGAAGGACAGGCGATCCGGTGGGTGCGACCCGATGACCTCCACGAGGTCAATTTCCTCGAGGCTAATGGACCGATCATCGACGCGGTCCGGATGCGAGGCCGCTAGGCTGGAGTCGTCACTCAATACCTGTAATCTCGAAGAAACCCCCGAATTATACTCACGACGATGTGCGCCTTAAGGCGTTGCGGCTTGTAGACGAAGACCGAGTCCAAGGGGTAGCCACAACCATTTGCGTATGAACTACACTATTGAAGGTCGGCATGATTCCACAATTGATCTGTGATTCGATCTTATATATCGCAAACAGCCACACAGCATTCTGAACACCCTCTCGAATATTCGTATGGCAGGTGGGATCCATCGAGCAGGTTGGTTCATTCGTGTGCTGACTGCTCCAGCCTAGTCCGAGTCCGGCGACACTCCGAAATCTTGATGCAACATGCCGGCTAGACCCAAGCTCTGGTTCATTGTGGTTCTGGCGATGTTTGGTCTTGGGCTCTATTCCAACAATGTCCAGGTCCCTTTCATTTACGACGATATGCTGCAGATTGTGAACAACGAAAAGCTGAAGAATCCTACCAGCATCGCAGACGCCTTGTTCACCGATCACTGGCACAACCGGGTCCTTGCACACCTCACATTCTCGATGAACTGGGCAATGACGCCCAATTCACCGGTCAGCTTTCACATTTTCAATAACCTGCTGCACATCCTGAACTCGATACTGCTGTTTCTATTCCTGTCAACATTCATTCGGGTCAGGTATCTCCCGTACCTGACATCTTTTTTCTTCCTTGTACACCCGCTTCAGATTCAATCTGTAACCTACATCAGCGGCAGGACCAGTCTGCTTCTGACGCTCATTACACTGCTTGTACTGCTCGCTTTCGCGAATCAGAAAACCAGGAAACCATTGCTGATCTTTTCGCTGCTTTGTCTGTCCGCGACCGTCAAGGAAACCGGCGTGCTTATCCCTGTTCTGATCTTGGCATATGACCTATTCGTTAATGGAAGGCGCTTTGGAAACATCAATGTGAAAGAACACGCTTTGTATTTTTCACACATCCTTGTTGCTTTGCTATTCCACCTCGGTATGGACGTGCTGGGCACACACCAAGGGGCCGTTGGCTTCAATCTATATCCATTTTTTGAGTACGCGATCGTCCAGGCCCATTTCCTTTTGTTTTACCTGTACCTGTTTGTCAATCCGGCCAGTCAGAGCATCTATCATGCCTATCTAGAACCAACCGGTTTGATCTACGTCACTTCAACAATGGGATTTCTCTCGTACGTCTGCGCGATCTCCTTTGTACTACGTTGTTTGGTAAGCGGTCCGAGGACATCGATCCATCCGTTCTTTCTGACTTTTTTCATGATTTCTCTGCTCCCCAGCAATTCGATTCTGCAGATGTACAACCCGTTTGCGGAGTACCGCCTGTACCAAAGCAATATAGTGCTTTGCTTGTATCTGTCTTACGCAATCCTTGTCGCGGGACGATTGCGAAAAGTTTACACCTACTTGCTTACTGGGATATGCGCCTCCTTTTTCATGTTTTTTACCTATTCTCACAATCTATTTTGGCGGGATTCATTCACGGTCTGGAACCAGGCGTATAACGATTACCCCAACAACTATGTGATTTTGAACAGCCTCGGTGTCGAATACGCCAGACGGGGGAGACATCAACAAGCGTTGAAATATCTAGAGAAAGCCGTTGAAAGCCACCGAACCAGAAACGAAAAGAGCACCGCCACCTATAACCTGGCCACCGCATATCACGTAACAGGCCAGTCGGATCTTGCGTATAAAAATTACAAAGAATTGTATGCCGTGCCCAACTACAAAGGAAACGTCATACTGATGCAAAATTATGCGCAGCTTCTATTTGAACTTGGAAAGACCGCAGAACTGAAGGCTCTGCTCGCCGACATCACAAACAATTTCGGCAAGAAACGGGCGGACTCAATCGTACGCGGTCTCAAGGTCGATCGTCGCGACCAGTAAGGTGTGACGAAAACAGGATAGAGGGGAGCCCCGATTGCCTGTCGAGCCGGCTTCAGAGGATTTTCACGGCTTTCCTCGTACAGTAAATGCTTCGTCTGAAGTTCCCGCGATATTTCCAATGTAATTGGATTGAATCTATTGTGGCCCGAACCGCTCTGAATCGATGAGATTTATCGTCCCGGCAATCAGATTTCCTATGACCTGATACCCGTATGCCCAGGGGTGGCCGTTGGAATTTTCTGGGTAGAGCGGATTCGGACCATACTACCGGCGATCATTTCCATATACGAAATCCCAGCAGGTCGTGAAGCGCAATTACCAGTGATCTTCTCATCAGGGGCCGTGCCCTGACGCGAGAGACAGGGTCCTTGAGTATTAACTCACCCGTATTGTGGTCTTCGGAACGGAAAACATTTTAAAAAACGGGGGAATTTCCTCGCTGACCTGAACGGACTGAAGGTCGATCGGGATGCCCGGCAGCTGGGGCGAGAAGTAGCGAATGCCCGCCAGCGCGACGCCCACGGTCACGGCGGAAACGGCGATCAGGAGCAGCCACTCTTACTTCATGGGATCTCAGCGTCTCCGCACGCGGTGAGGATCCGCGCATGGATATCAGTGACCTTTGAACTTAGTTCCTCCAGCGTACCGTCGTTAGTGATTACATAGTCCGCAGCCGCCAGTCGCTCCTCACGGTCGGTCTGCGCGGCAAAGATGTTGCGTATCTCGGCTTCCGACAGGCCGCTCCTTTTTTTGATCCACTTGAGTCTGTCGTGATCCGGTGCATCAACGACCAGGATCTTGTCCACGAACTTCACGAAATCGGTTTCAATCAGAAGTGGCACCACGATAATACAGTATGGTGCACTCACCCTTTGGGTCCGAAGCAGCGTTTGCCTTCGAATCTGGGGGTGAAGAATGGCTTCCAGCCTGGCTTTATCGTCCGTGTCCGAAAACACGATTTGACTGAGACGTTTACGGTCGAGCTTCCCGCTTTTGGTCAGGATCCCGGTGCCGAATACTTTGACAATTGCATTCAGGGCGTCGGACC
>JAHEIO010000260.1 GCA_024639325.1 Gammaproteobacteria bacterium | reverse complement strand
GGATCAGGACAACGTCAATGACGTCGACTTCGACGACAGCGACAATGCCTTTGGGCTAAAAGCTGGTTACATGTTAACTGACCTGCTGGGCATAGAGGGCGGATACTCGGATCTCGGCAATTACAACACTGAAGGTAACGAGGCAGGCATTAACCTAATGCTTGGACACCGAAGGATTTTATTCAGTCGGGATTCTGAATTATTCTTTTGCGGAAAATTGGGATATTTACGGCAAGCTCGGAGCTTTTGCATTTGATTCTAATACCGACTTCACGGATGTTGATTTCGATGACTTGTCAACAGAGCTATTCGGGGGGCTAGGCAAGTCGCGGCCCCGCATATACGAATGGCTTGCTGCCTATCGTGAGGGAGGTTATAGCGCGCTGAAGGCAAAGAAGTTGTTTGGTCGGCCCCCGAAATTGACGGGGAAGCAGTTGGATCGATTGTACCGAATTATCGTGACGAAGACCCCGCTGCAGTTGAAGTTTCCTTGTGCGCTATGGACGCGGTCGATGGTACGGGAAGTCGTCAGGGACAAATTTGAGGTTTGGTTGAGTGATATATCCGCTGGCCGATTGCTGAGAAAGCTTGGGTTGTCGCCGCAGAAGCCATTGCGGCGCGCTTATCAACAAGACGCCGAAGCGGCGGAACGTTCGCATCGTGCGGTAAAGGTCAAGAAGTTCGTTTTAGTAATTCTTCATCTCCTAAGTCCGCTGAGTCTGCCCTGGACAGCGGCTCCGCCGTCTCTTGTGTTTATTTTTGCGGATCACCGGCGCTTGGTGAGCCGCGGGGTGGAAAAACCAGGGTGTCTGCCGTCTTTTCGATCTGTTTCTCAGTCGGTGCGGGGAAGGGCAGGGTGCCGCTTTTACGCCAGGCATCGACCCGCTTTGCCGCACTGTCGCTGCGTTCTTCATCGAGTCCTTCGTCTCGACCCGTGTACAGCGTTTGGCAGGGAAACGCAAAACCGGTTCCGCACTCAGCAGCCTTGTCGTTCACTCTCCACGATCCTGATCGGTGAGCCTGGGATTCGCCACTTGGCCGGTTCTGACTCGTCATCGAACGCGGTCTCGTCCGGCACGTCGCTCAGCGGCGGCAGATCCCGCCGGCCGACAATGTCCAGCAGGTAAACGGTGGTATCCTCGCCAATCTCCCGCATTGAGGCTTTGGGCAAGCCTGACAGATCGATCAACTCCTGAAATCGCAGTGCGAGCAGCGGAAACTACACGCCTAGGGTCATGTCGCTCGGTCCGCGATGGCGGGCACAACCGCCAGTCGAGCTCAGGGAATATCGGTACTGGCCTGATAGTGAGATTTCCGAACGTGGGAAGACAGCGAAACCAGACATGCGTACCCTGCTATAGATGCCAATCATCGTTACAAGCAAGTTCCGCCAGTGCATAGTATTATTCTTCTCCGGCACAGGGATTACGTCGAAGGATGTCAAAATGATATAAGTGTACTCTTGTTGTTGTCAGTAGTGTTAAGCTGTTAGTAATCTGCCCAAGCGATTGTCCTTAATCAAAAAGCTAGGTGCCGGACTATTCGGTACCTGGCTTTTTCTTTGCAAAATTAGAGGTTATTTGTTCATGACCGCAGCAAGATACAAATTCACACTAGTCCAAGCGGTTTTCGCATCAGCGCTGGCAGTTTTGCCTGTGCCTGGTGCCTTTGCCTGGGCACGTGAAGAACCGAAACTAGTCCTACAGATCACGGTCGATGCCCTGCGTGGCGACCTGCCGAGCCGCTTTTCCGATGTGCTGGGCGACGGTGGTTTTCGTTATCTGATGGGACAGGGCATCCACTACACCGACGCCCATTACCAGCACTCCAATACCGAGACCATTGTGGGTCACACGTCTCTGGCTACCGGCACCGTTCCTGCGGTTCATGGCATGGTTGCCAACGTCTGGTTTGACCGTGAACTGGATCGCCTTGTGTACAATATCGAGGATCCCGACTACCACCTGCTCACCGTTGGTGCCGACGTTGATAGCAAGACCGAGATCGACCCGACCCAGAGAGCGGCTAAGGTGGATGGTCGTTCGCCGAATAATATATTGAGTTCCACATTCAGTGACGAGATGGCCATCCATTTTGCTGGGCGATCTAAGATCTTTGCAGTGTCGGTGAAGGACCGCGCAGCCGTCTCGCTGGCCGGGCATGCTGGCAAGGCCTTCTGGTTTTCCAAAGCCAGCGGCGAGTTCGTCACCAGCAATTATTACTACGAGCAATACCCCGACTGGGTGAACGAATGGAACGCGCGCAAACTTATCTCGGCCTATGCAGACAAGTCCTGGGCTCTGATGCATCCACAAGCGAAATATCTGTTCGGTGATGCGGATGACCGCGAGTATGAAACCGACTTTCCTGGTTTTGGGCGAACCTTCCCTCACCCCTATGGGAAATCCGATGACAAGTACTTCACCACAAAGCTGACACTGAGTCCCGCCGGAGACGAATTAACCCTGGATTTCGCCAAGTCCCTGCTGATAAACGAGCAGCTTGGCCAGGACGGCGTGCCTGACTATCTCGCCATCAGCTTTTCATCCACCGATTATATTGGCCATCTATTCGGCGCCTCCAGCCTGGAGACCGAAGACAACATAGCGCGTCTTGACCGTACGCTGGCGGATCTATTTGCATTCATCGACAAAGAGGTTGGACTGGAAAATACCCTGATCGTGTTGTCCGCTGATCACGGTCAGCCGGAAGTACCGGGGTATCTGGACGAGCGGGGCATTGATAATGCTCATTACTTCGATACCGAGGCCTTGGACAAAACACCGGCTATCACGGCTCTGAAGAAGCAGTTCGGTATTGGCGAAGAACTGATCAAAGCCTTCTTCCAACCCTACCTCTATCTTAACCATGACCTGATCCGGGACAAGGGACTGGACCAAGCAAAAGTGGAGCGAGCCGTCGTCGAGGAACTGCTGAAGTTCGATGGCGTGGCCTACGCGTTTTCCAGTACGGCGCTGCGCAGGGGCGATCTGCCCAACACCATTATGACTCGCTCGATCCTGCACAACTTCCACCCGAAACGCTCCGGCGACATCTACCTGGCGTTCGAGCCCAACGTCTTCATTAACGACTTCGACGGTTTAATAGTGGCCTCGACCCATGGTT
>JAHEIO010000259.1 GCA_024639325.1 Gammaproteobacteria bacterium | reverse complement strand
TGCAGCGCGACAATCAAGGTGAGAGCGCAGCGTCAATCAAGATGAGAATGCCGTTGGGTGGGAACGCAGGGAGGGCGTAGCCCGACCGGAGTTTTCATCCAACGGCGGCGGCCTTTGTCAGGGTCTTTCTGGTGATCGTGATCGACCGGGTATGGCGGTGGTTTTTCCGATTGGAGGAATCGCTTTTTGCCCGGCCGCCACGTAACCGATCACCAGATGAGGTATTTCATGAAGTTCCGTCAGACCAACACGACGCCAATCGCCGCGGCGAAGGCTTCGATCAGCATTGCCACAGCCTATCGTATCGAGGCCGATCCGCGGCTGCCGTCGCAAAAGAAGACATTGCGGGAACGCCGGCGGCCCGACCCGCTCGCCGATATTTTCGACACTGAAGTCGTGCCGCTGATAAAGGCGGCGCCGGGCATCCGGCCGGTGGCCATTTTCGAGGAGATGATGCGGCGACATCGCGACCTGGATCCCGGCATCCGCCGCACACTGGAACGGCGCATCCGGTCCTGGCGCGCCGTCCACGGCGAAGAACAGGAGGTCATCTTCCGCCAAACCCATACGCCCGGCCGCCTCGGCCTGTCGGATTTCACCGACATGGCCGGTTTCGCCATCACCGTTGCCGGACAGCCGCTCGATCACCGGCTCTATCATTTCCGGCTCGCCTATTCCGGCTTCGAGCATGCCCATGTCGTGCTCGGCGGCGAGAGTTTCGTGGCGCTGGCGGAGGGCCTGCAAAATGCCCTGTGGCTGCTCGGCGGCGTTCCACACGAACATCGCAGCGACAGCCTGTCGGCAGCTTTCCGCAATCTGGACAGCGATGCACGCGAGGACCTGACGCGCCGCTACGAAGGGCTTTGCACCCATTACGGCATGACCGCGACCCGCAACAATCGCGGCGTCGCCCATGAGAACGGCTCCATCGAAGGACCGCACGGCCATCTTAAAAGGGCGATCGAGGATGCCTTGCTGATGAGAGGCGCACGCGATTTCGACAGCCTGGTATCCTACCGAAGCTTCATCGACGAGATCGTCAGCCGCTGCAACGCCCGCAACGCAAAACGCATCGACATCGAACGCACCGAACTGAAGGCGTTGCCCAACCGCCGCACCAGCGACTACGAGGAAGTCACCGTGCGCGTCACGTCGGCCGGTGGCTTCACGCTGCGCAAGGTGTTCTACACCGTGCCCTCGCGCCTGATCGGTCATCGTCTGCGCGTGCGCCTCTACGATGACCGGCTTGATGTGTTCATCGGCGGCACGCATCTCATGACCCTGCCGCGCGGGCGGGCCTCTTCTCGCGGCAAGCACGACCAGGTCGTCAATTACCGTCACGTCATCCATTCGCTGCGCAAGAAGCCGATGGCGCTCTTGAACCTCGTCTACCGCGACCAGCTTTTCCCGCGCCAGGCCTACCGAAGAACCTTCGATGTCCTGATGGAGCGCCTACCGGAACGCCAGGCCTGTCGCATCATCGTCGAACTTCTTGCCATCGCCCATGAGCGCGGCTGCGAGAGCGAACTGGCCGATGCGCTGTCCACCTGTCTGGAGACCCGGCAACTCCCCGATATGGCCGCCTTGCGCGTACGCTTCGCACCCGATCCAGAACAACTGCCGAACGTCGTCGTGCATCTTGCAACGCTCGATGTCTACGAGACCCTGATCGGTTCGAGCCGTGAACCCAATACGACGGGAGATGCGGCATGAAGGACAATGTCATCGATTCCGCAAAGCTCAGCCTGCTTCTCAACGAACTGCGCCTGCCGGCCAGTAAAGTCATGTGGCCGCAATTCGCCGATCAGGCCGACAAGGAAGGCTGGCCCGCGGCCCGTTTCCTGGCCTCGCTCGCCGAGCACGAACTGGCCGAACGCGACCGACGCCGCATCGAGCGTCACCTCGCCGAGGCCCGCCTCTTGCCGGGCAAGTCCCTCGACACGTTCGAATTCGACGCCGTCCCGATGATCTCCAAGGCGCAGGTCATGGCCATCACCGCCGGCGACAGCTGGCTGGACAAAGGAGCCAACGTCCTTCTGTTCGGCCCGCCCGGCGGCGGCAAGAGCCACCTGGCATCAGCCATCGGCCTCGCGCTGATCGAGAACGGATACAGGGTGCTGTTCACCAGAACCACGGATCTTGTCCAGAAGTTGCAGATCGCTCGCCGTGAATTGACGCTCGAGAGCACACTCGCCAAACTCGACAAATTCCACCTCCTGATCCTCGACGATCTTGCCTACGTCACCAAGGATCAGGCCGAGACCAGCGTGCTGTTCGAACTCATCAGCACCCGATACGAGCGGCGGTCCATGCTCATCACAGCCAATCAGCCCTTCGGCGCATGGGAAAAGATTTTCCCCGATCCGGCCATGACGCTGGCCGCCGTCGATCGCCTCGTTCATCACGCCACCATCTTCGAGATGAATGTCGAGAGCTATCGGCGACGACAAGCCGTCGAGCGAAAGAAAGGCCCAGGACGGCCCGCGTCATACGCTACGCCCGCCAACATCGCCCCCAACTGACGCGCCGCGACAATCAAAACCAAAAAGTGCTTGCGCGCGGCAATCAATGACGCAATCATCAAAACCATCGCGACACCAGATTCTCATCCAGATTGTCGCGCACCTCTCATCCAGATTGTCGCGCTACACCCGCCTGATTCCGAGACCGTGACTGCCTACGACAGGCAATGTTTCAGGCCGTATATCACGCTCATGGATGCCGATGCCTCAGGCACCGAATGGCATGAGGCCTATGAGCAAGTCTTTGGGCGGGCGATCGGCAAAGACCGCGACAAAGCCCATGGTCAGTACCTGGCGCACCTTAAAAGGGCGCAATGGATGTCGACCTATGGTTACTCCCAACTGCGTGGATCTCGGGCATCCAACTGAAAATCATTCTGATGACTCTTAAAGCCACTGTCTGGCAGAGAATGTTCTGTAAAGTATGGATGTGAGTTCGTTTCAACTGATTGCTATTTGATTGCTAGATCAATCATAATAGGTGTAGAATTTCTATAACGTATTGATATTATTGGCGCACCCGACAGGATTCGAACCTGTGACCTCTGCCTTCGGAGGGCAGCACTCTATCCAGCTGAGCTACGGGTGCGGATGGGGGTAGCCTTAACGAA
>JAHEIO010000258.1 GCA_024639325.1 Gammaproteobacteria bacterium | reverse complement strand
ACTCAACCAATGCAAACTATTGGCGTCAACAACAAAAACTAAGTGCAATCTCAGCACGTCATATCAATATAAAGCTTCCTTTCCAACACAATCGTATCCATCAATCTCTACTTCCCCCATAAAACACTATCACCCCCCGCGGTTTCCTACTTGATCGATTGTTAAACACCTACCCGCTAAAATGCACGATCGCATTCAACCAATTACCGTTTGCGTAGGTGTCTAACAATCCTTAACCGTAGCCGACGGTCGACTATTCCAAGTGAAAGTCCATTACCCAATAGGACAGCTGATCGCATCCACCGCCCCCAAACGTCAGCTCCCGAATACAATCCGGTCTTTCGCAATAGGCGTCGAGTTGTCGGGTGTTTATTGGTATGCTTTCGCCCGTGGGTAATTGGCGAAATATTTGTGCCTAATGATGTAGCCGAGTGGTTGGTGAAGCTTGGCCTTGGCCAATATGCGTCTATCTTCGCCGATAACCATATCGACACCCAAATCCTGACCGAATTGACAAGCGACGATCTGAGAGAGCTCGGGGTCGGTTCGCTCGGTCACAGAAAGACTATCCTCGGCGCCATTGACGCGTTAAGTCGCGAAGATCCTGACTCCCCAACCGATATTAAACGCGGAGACGAGGCTGAGCGACGTCAGCTCACGGTAATGTTTTGCGACCTCGTCGGTTCCACCGAACTGTCACGACGACTCGATCTCGAAGATCTGCGACAAGTGGTCGCGTCTTACCAAGGCGCCTGCAACGCCGCAATCGCGCGCTTCGATGGTTACGTGGCGCGCTATATGGGCGATGGCTTGCTGGTGTATTTCGGCTATCCCGCCGCACACGAAGACGACGCAGAACGCGCGGTCCGCGCTGGTCTTGAAGTCATTCAGGAAGTGGCATCGCTGGAAACACCCTTCGAGGTAGAGCTTGCGGTCCGTGTCGGTATCGCGACGGGCATGGTAGTCGCTGGGGACATCGTTGGCGAAGGCGCTTCCGAGGAGCGAACGGTACTCGGCGAGACACCGAATCTGGCGGCCCGGCTGCAGGGGATCGCACCGCCGGGGCGCGTGATCATCGCCGAGGCGACCCGGCGCCTGGTCGCGGGCCGCATCGATACCGAGCCTTTGGAACCGGTCTCTCTGAAAGGTTTTAGCGATTCGGTGCAAGCTTACTGCGCCACTGCGGTTCATACAGCGAGCCGATTTGAAGCCGCCACCTCGGGTGGGCTCACGCCTTTCGTCGGTCGGGATAGCGAACTCAAGTTGCTGGAACATCGTTGGCGGCAGGCGTGCGCGGGCGAAGGTCAGGTGGTGCTCTTATCCGGCGAGGCTGGCATAGGGAAGAGTCGCATTCTCCGAGAATTTCGCGATCACCTGAGTGACGGCACCTACACCTCACAACGTTATCAATGTTCCCCCTACGGTTCCAATACAGCGTTCCTGCCGATTATCGATCAACTTCGATCGAGCGCCGGGTTCACGAAAAACGATACAGCTGAAGACCAGCTAGATAAGCTCGAGCGCGTGATCTGCGAAACCTCAAGCAACGTCGACACCGCAGCGACGCTCCTTGCAGTGTTGATGTCGTTGCCGGTGGAACGTTACCCAGCACTCGATACATCGCCAATCAAACAGAAGCTCGAAACCATCGGTGTGCTCGTCAACCAACTCGAGACTCTCGCCGGGAGTAACACAGTGCTCGTTTTGGTGGAGGATGTGCACTGGATCGACCCGTCGTCCCTGGAGGTTTTCGACGCATTCGTCGAATGCACCCAGGAGTTGCCGGTCTTAACGATCATGACCCACCGTCCGGAGTTTGAGAAACGGTGGGAGGAATTTGGTCACGTCACACACCACTCACTGAACCGTCTTAGCCGACAGGACGGGCGGGCACTTACCGACCGAATGACCGGCGGCAAGGCGTTGCCGGAGAATGTGCTCGAACAGATTCTCGAGCGCACCGACGGCGTGCCGCTTTTCGTCGAGGAGTTGGTCAAGACGGTGGTCGAGTCCGGACTAGTCCGGGAGGTGGATGGCGGATTTGTATCGGAGACGTTACTGGCGCCCATAGCCATTCCGACCACACTCAAAGACTCGCTTATGGCGCGTCTTGACCGGCTCGCGCCGGTAAAGGAAGTTGCCCAAGCCGCCGCCTGTATCGGACGCGAGTTTTCCAGCACGCTGCTCACTTCGATTGTCGGCGCCGACGGCCTCGATGAGAAACTTGACCAACTGGTGAACGCGGGACTGATCTTTAGGCGAGGCTCTGGAGATCGGACCCGGTATATTTTCAAGCACGCGCTTGTCCAGGACGCAGCCCACGAAAGCCTGCTAGTGAGTCGCCGGCAACAATTGCACGCGCGGATCGCACAAACGATTGAGAAGTCCAACGATCCGGATCCGGCAATCTTGGCCCATCATTTCGCAGCGGCGGAGATTCATGACAAGGCGGCCGAAAATTACCTGGCCGCAGGGCATCGATCCCTGCGGATGTCGGCCTTGGCCGAGGCTACACGGGAACTCGAACAGGGCCTTAAAGAAGTCGAGGCGATGGGTCTGGGCGCCGCGCGTGACGCCCTCGAGCTCGAAATACGCATAGCACTCGGCACCGCGCGCATGGCGCTTTTCGGGTGGCCGCATTCTTCGGTGTCTGACGCGCTCGAGCGGGCCTTCGAGCTGGCCGAGGCATCCGGCAGACGGCAGGCATTCGGACCGATTCTGTGGGGACTTTGCGTTCACTACTGGACACGATCGGAGTTCGAGCCAATCTTATACTGGCTGCACAAGCTGGAATCGATCGCAGATGACATTGAAGACGCCGAACTGTCCGCGGTTCGGGATATGACCGCCGGATGCCAGTATTTCTGGCAGGCCGAATACCATCGGGCGAGGCGCTATACAATCCACATTCGAGACACTTATGATGAGCGTCGGCATGCCCCTATCGTGTCCTATGCGAATCACGATCCATTGGTATTCTCTTTGATTTGGGCTGGTGGCCTGCTAGATTGGATCATCGGATATCCCGACCGCGGTCTTGAGATGGTGGATGAAGCTCACGACCTGGCGCGCCGCATCGGGCACCCGTTCAATTCCGCATTCGCACTGACGGCCGGCTCCGAGTGTTTGGCGGA
>JAHEIO010000257.1 GCA_024639325.1 Gammaproteobacteria bacterium | reverse complement strand
AGATTATCTCGATGTATGCGCGCGGCATGACGGTGCGCGAGATCCAGGCTCACCTGGAGGACATTTACGGTGTTGATGCCTCGCCGGCGCTGATTTCCCGGATCACCGACACGGTGATGGAGGCGGTGAAGGAATGGCAGGCCCGTCCGCTGGACGCCTGTTACCCGCTGATCTTCTTCGATGCGATCCGGGTGAAGATCAGGGATGAGGGCTTCGTGCGCAACAAGGCTGTCTACATCGCTCTCGGCATCCAGCCCGATGGCACCAAGGAGGTTCTTGGCATCTGGATCGAGCAGACCGAGGGCGCCAAGTTCTGGATGCGGGTAATGACGGAGCTGAAGAACCGCGGCATCGCCGATATCCTGATCGCCGTCGTAGACGGCCTGAAAGGCTTCCCGGACGCGATCACCGCGGTATTCGCGAAGACGGTCGTGCAAACATGTATCGTCCACCTGATCCGCGCCTCGATGTCGTTTGCCTCCTGGAAGGACCGCAAGGACGTCGCCCGCGAGCTCAGGGCCGTCTACCGCGCCGCCGACGAAAAAGCCGCCCTGGAGGCTCTCAGCGCCTTCGAAGAAAGTGAATGGGGCCGGAAATACCCGCCGATCGCCCAGAGCTGGCGCCGGGCCTGGGAAAACGTCATCCCGTTTTTCGCTTTCCCAGAGGCCGTGCGCCGGATCATCTACACCACGAACGCCATCGAGGCGCTGAACTCGAAACTCAGACGGGCGGTTCGAACACGCGGCCATTTCCCGAGTGACGACGCGGCCATGAAGCTGCTATATCTGGTTCTCGGCAACGCGGTCGAAGCCTGGAAACGGCCACCGCGCGAATGGGTCGAGGCGAAAAACCAGTTCGCCATTCTCTTCGAAGAACGCTTTCAGAGCGTATAAATGAAACCGACCCAGGCACAGAATTCCGGATAGTCCCTGCCTGTCGGCTACTTCCATCTGGTGTTCACACTGCCAGCCCAGATTGCCGACATCGCCTATCACAACAAACAGGTGATCTATGGTCTCTTGTTTAAGGTATCGGCTGAAGCCGTGCTCACCATCGCGGCCGATCTCAAGCATCTCGGCGCAAAGGTTGCCGTCACATCGGTGTTGCATACCTGGGGATCGGCAATGACGCACCACCCGCACATCCACATGATCGTGCCTGCAGGCGGTATAGCTCCCGACGGCTCTTGTGCGAGAAGCTGGTGGAAGCATATGAGGCCGGACAGTTGCAGTTCTTAGGCTCTCACACCAAGCTTGCCGACAAGACCCGATTCCTCCGGTTCCTCAAGCCCCTGCGCAAAATGGAGTGGGTGGTCTACGCCAAACCGCCTTTCGGCGGGCCAGATGCCGTGCTCGCCTACCTGTCGAGATACACACATCGTGTTGCCATCTCAAACGCAAGGCTGATCAGCGCTGACAGGTCGGCCGTCACCTTCAAGGTCAAGGACTATCGCATCGATGGTCCAGGCCGCTACAAGACCATGTCCCTCAATCCGCATGAGTTCATCCGACGTTTCCTCAGCCACGTCCTGCCAAAGGGCTTCCACCGCATCCGCCACTATGGGCTACTCGCCAACGGCAACCGGGCTGCCAACGTCGCAAAAGCCCGTGAACTGCTCGGCGCATCGCTTCGCACGGCAGAACCGGAACACGACATATCTGAAGACCCGCTGATAGCCGCCCATCCATGCCCATGCTGCGGCGGGAAAATGATCATCATCGAGACCTTCCTGCCAGGTTGCAAACCGAGACGCACATCCCAACGCGCACCGCCGAAACAGCCGGGGGAAACATCATGACCGTGTCCGCGTGCATCTGCAAACATCGCTGCCCAACAGGCGGCCACCACAACGCTCGTCTCCAAACATCGTGGAAGTGCTCAAAACCGCATCACACACCAACAACCCACCGCTGCCGTCACAACCAACACGACAAATACTGCCCCGACATGAGCAAACGAGCCTATGCCGCAAACCGAACAAGTCGCTCCGCAGTAACCGAAATATTCAAATCCCCATAGTACGCCTGCAGCAAACTCGCTGCTCCAAATCCCGCGATTTCGTGCATTGGCGCTTCTCCGACGCCTGACCTTCCAGCCCGCCGACACGCCCGTCGTGAAGGCGTCAGAGAAACCTCAACAAAACCGGAAGTCGGATTGGACAGTCAAAGGACTATACCGTCACAGTCTCTGCCTTGGAATTCAGCCAAGAGAGGAACTTAGTGACAGCAGGACGTGAAGGCCCGGGGTTGGTTTCAATATAGTAGATTCCAGATGCTGGTTCGGAGTGCAGGACACTCATTCGGTCGGTTTCGATATCGTCCTGGAAGAACGCGCGGGCAGTATAGGAAATCCCATCACCCCGTCGCACCGCCTGCATGATCAGATTGCCTGGCATTTGGGAGATGATCAGCGGCCGGCTCAACGTGACGCCTCGACGATTAAACCATTCCGCCACTTCATTGGTATTCAACTCTTGCAGCCATGGCAGACCGACAAGGGACGATGGATCCTCATATTGACGACCTTCAAGCAATGACTCCGCGCCCACCACAACCATGTCTGAAACAAGGACGGTGGAGACATCTTTGTCGAGCCTGTCGCGGTGGCAGTAACGGACGGCCACGTCAATTCCGCCTGGCTTCAAATCGATGACGTCTGCCGTTGGGTTCAGCATCAAGGTAATGTCCGGATGCCGCTGCTGGAACTCCGCGATACGAGGCATGAGCCACTCCACGGCAAAAGCCGGCGATGTGGTTATCTGAACCGACCGAGATACATCTGCACCTGTTAGCTTTTCGATTCCCCGTTGGATAGCGCTGAATGCATCGTCAAGATCGCGTGCAAGCGCCACACCTTCTGGGGTGAGCCTGACACCTCTTCCTTGGCGGAATGCGAGCGATAGACCCAAAAATTCTTCCAGCGCTTTGACCTGCTGTCGAACTGCCGCATGTGTCACGTTCAACTGAACCGCTGCCTTTGAATAGTTGTTCGTCTCAGCCAGAGCTGAAAAGGCTTTCAAGCTATTGAGCGAGGGAATCCGGGACCAGTCCATTTGGTAGAATTTCTGCCATTTCAGAAAAATTAATGAGTCGCATTTGATCGAAAACCTGTCAATAGTATCAGCGATTCAAGAGGGCAA
>JAHEIO010000256.1 GCA_024639325.1 Gammaproteobacteria bacterium | reverse complement strand
ATAGCCGGTGCTATGGATCGAATGAAGCCCAAGGACATCGGGGCCTGGACCAGCCAGCGCCGGGATAGGCGTTTCCAAGACACACTGTTTTTTGGACAAATCCTTAGACCTCAATGTTTGCAATGCTTAACGAGATTCTATAGCCGCCTGGTGAGAAATGCGGGCTAGGATCAACCTGTTCATCCAGGCGCCGACGTCCCGGATTTCTTCCATATTGACGGCGTGTTGCATCGGGTAAGTGTGCCATTCGACCTCGTAGCCCTGGCTGACCAGGTATTCGTGGGACTGCTGACCAAGCTGCACCGGCACGACGGGATCGTAGGTGCCGTGGGCCATGAATATGGGGATCGACGCGTTCACGGGATTACTCCCGGCGACTATACCGCGGCGCAGAGGCAGGTAAGTGGAGAGAGCCAGGATTCCGAGCAGCGGCTTGTCGTATAGCAGACCGGTATGCAGTGCGACGGCGCCGCCCTGGGAAAAGCCGGCCAGCATGATGCGATCGCTGCCGATGCCCCGGTTCGTCTCGTTGTCGATCAGCACCCGCACATGCTCCGACGAACGTTCGATGCCCGCTTCGTCGATCTCCCTTGCGATCTCCATGCTCAGTATGTCATACCAGGAACGCATGACCATGCCGCCGTTTATGGTGACCGGCTGCTGGGGTGCATGAGGAAATATGAAGCGAACACCGGTGTCGGACGTCAGGTTGAGTTCAGGTACGATAGGTTCGAAGTCGTGACCGTCAGCACCCAGGCCGTGTAACCAAATCACCGAGACCGCTGCACGGTCACCGATGGTACGTTCTAAGTAGTCAAGCATGTCTTCTTTGTATTGATGGACTCGCCGTTCAGTATTTCCATACCAGGTTTCGCGGATACCCGATCCGCGTTTAGGGTAATTGCTTATGTCTTCGCCGCCGTGGAGCCACCGCGGCATTGGGGTGACGCCGGTGACTTTGCCCCGGCCTCAAACCATTCATCGGGGGTCATGGTGTGCATCGCCAGCGCGTGGACCCGGCCTTGAAGTTCCTCGGCAAGCACCTGATTGACCATGCGGTGACGGTTCACGAGTCCCTGGCCATCGAACTGTTCGGAAACAACCGTGACCTTGAAATGGGACTCCGAACCCGGCGGCACGTTGTGCATCGAACTTTCGTTGATGACTTCAAGATGTACGGGATCCAGAGCGTCCGCCAGTTTGTTTTCTATGCTGGATTGAATTTCCATAAAGCTTCGACGGTTATAATGAACGGGAGATTATGTCAGATGCAATGCGGTAAAAAACAGGCTGGCAGCGCAATTCCGGGCCTTCGTGCAAGAAAACTACCATTCTAATGTGACCCAGGTTACACGGGTGTGCGGCACGCCTGGGCATCAAGGCGCCAACCGGTAGAGACGCCAGGGCTTGATTTACCGGTGAAAACTACCGAAGAGAGTGCATAAACTTGCTGATATTCTGATTTAGCAGATACCGTTTATCGGTTATTTTAGCTATATTATCCCTTGTACGCGCTATTATCTATACTCATGGGTAGACACCGATATAAAGCATATAAGTGCCAGAACACGCCATGTCCCGGCTACCTTGCGTGGGTATCCGACAAACGGATTTGATTGTTAAACATGGTTAAATAAATACCGTTAATATTTAAAACAATACCGTTTATCTGTTATATTTGATATTTAGTCTGCCTAAACTACATTTCTTAGTGAGTACGAACAGTTTCAGTCTATCGAGGCGACAAGTGGTCAGGAAAGCGAAATTTTCAATCCATTGCCCATCAGGATTCCAGATCGGTGGTGGATTGTTTGTTGGTTTTACGCTAATCGAGTTGATGGTGACTTTGGCGGTGGCGGCGATTGTGATCACGATTGCGGCGCCGAGTTTTGTGGACGTGGTGCAGAAGGCGCGGATGAGCAGTCAGACCAACGATGTGGTTGCGGCGGTGAATTTGGGACGCAGTCGGGCGTTGACGGAGGCTGCGCGGGTGATTTTGTGTCCGACGAGTGATGAGGTGACGTGTTCGACGACGCAGAGTTGGGGGGACGGTTGGATGCTCTTTGTGGACTGCAATCAGAACGGCAGTCTGGATGCCGGGGGTACGGACTGTATCAATGGGACGGCGGAGCGGATAGTTCGCCGTGGCAGCAGTCCTAAGGGTGGGGCGCTGGATGTAGCGTCGAATGCGAGTTTGCAGTTTGAGTCGAACGGTCGGGTAGCGGCACCGCGGACGTTTACGGTGTGTGTCCCGGGGTTGGACACGGCGCGGCAGGTGGTGGTTAACACCGTGGGCCGTTCCCGGGTGATCGAGGCGGATCCCGCCACCGTGTGTTGAGGATACAGAGATGAAGCCGGCGTTATTTCCCCTGTCGAAGTTTTGTTGCAAAGCGCATCCCGTTGGGATGGGTGGGCTGACGCTGATCGAGACGCTGATCACGATCGTGCTGCTGGCGGTTTCGCTGCTGGGGCTGGCGGCGCTTCAGGGGCAGGGTATGAGTGCGACCACGGACGCCTATGCGCGGACCCAGGCGAGCATGCTGGCGTTTGATTTGACGGAGAAGATGCGCGCATACGATCCGACCAGTATTGGCGACTATGGTGGGACGTCGGCGGGGAGTTGTGATCAGCTGGTGAATTTGGATGCGGCGAATGATCTGAAGTGCTGGGAGGAGGGTATCAATGCGGCGCTGGGTCCGGGCAGTTCGGGTTCGGTGACGCTGGCGGTGTCGGGGACGACGGGTTTGACGACGGCGACAATATCGATCAGCTGGATGGAGCGTCAGCTGAGGCAGGATGAGGCGCAGAGTTACGCGGACGATGTAACTAGGACGGCGTCTTGGGTGACGGAATTATGATGATAGCGATGTCAGGTATGAGACGGCGCGAGACGGGATTGAGTCTGGTCGAACTGTTGGTGGGTTTGGCGATTGGGATATTTTTGGTTGGGGGCTTGACGACGATTTTGTTCAATTCGAGGAAGGCGTCGGAAGTGCAGGATTCGGCGTCGCGTCTTCAGGAGAATGCGCGATTTGCGATGGAGTTCCTGAGTTACGATTTGCGCATGGCGGGGTATTTTGGTTGTGCGCGGTTACCCGGGGGGTTACAGGGGCTGGCCACCGGGACGTATGGTGATGCGGTCCAGTTT
>JAHEIO010000030.1 GCA_024639325.1 Gammaproteobacteria bacterium | reverse complement strand
CAATCCAGCGCGGGTACTTCCACAGTTCGATACTGTTCCTGATGAATGACTGCAATTCTTCCCGGAGGCTTTCACCGGCGTCGACACCCTGCTGCAGCACGACAAAGGCCTGAGGCTTCAGGTTCCCATGCTCGTCCTCCCGGGGAACCACCGCCGCTTCCAGCACCTTGTCATGCGCAATCAGGGCGGACTCGACCTCGAACGGCGATACCCAGTTGCCGCCGGATTTGAACATGTCATCGGAACGGCCGCAGTAGTGATAATACCCCTCCGCATCCTGCGTATACTTGTCCCCGGTGTAGGTCCACGCACCGACAAAGGTTTTTATCGTTTTTTCGCGCTCGTTCCAGTACCCGTCAGCAGCGGATGGTCCGTTGACCAGGAGTTCCCCAAGCTCCCCCTGCGGCACCGTTTCCCCCTTGTCGTCTACCAGCCTGCCCTCATACCCCGGCACCATTTTGCCCGAGGTTCCGTAGCGGACGTCGTTCGGTCGATTACTAAGGAAAATATGCAGCATTTCGGTAGAACCGACACCGTCGAGGATGTCGACGCCGAACCGCTGCTTCCACGTATTACCGATGTCCTCCGGAAGTGCCTCACCTGCCGATATGCACATACGAAGGCGATCGGATCCGGCATCGCGATTATTATTCTTATCCGCCAGAAGCGCAGCGTACAGAGTGGGCACGCCCCCGAAAATGGTCGGCCTGTGCCTGCTCAATACGCCCATCACCGAGTCCGGCGTGGGGCGTTCGGCCATCAGCACCGAGGTCGCCCCGACCAGCAGCGGAAAAAAGTTGGCGTTGCCTATTCCGTAGGCGAAAAACAGTTTGGCGGCGGAGAACACCACATCGTCTTCGCGCATTCCGAGCACCTGCCGGCCATACAGTTTGGCCGCCCAGTAAGGACTGGAGTGGCGGTGCCTGACCCCCTTGGGATTGCCCGTGGAGCCTGACGAGTTGAGCCAGAACGCAACGTCATCACGGCTGGTTGCCGCCGCCTGAAACTCGCCCGATGCCGTCGCCAGCAGATCGTCCAGCAGGGCATGACCCTGGCCGTCGGACCCGACCACGATAACCTTTTCCAGATTCGGAAGCTCTCCTAACATCGACAGAAATGCGGGCAACAACAGTTCACCGACCACCAGAACTTGTGCTCGTCCATTGCCCAGGATGTTTCGATAGTTATCGGTGGTGAGCAGGGTGTTGATGCAAACCGGAACAATGCCTGCCTTGATCGCGCCCCAGAACATCGCAGGGTAATCGATGGTATCCAGCATCACCAGAGCGATCCGAGACTCCTGGCGCAGCCCGAGTGCCTTGAGCATATTGGCACACCTGTTGACGCGCCGGGCCAGCTCCGCATAGCTGTATTCGCCCAGATCATCGATGAACGCCGTCTTCCCACCTCGTCCTTGCTCGAGGTGTCGATCTACGAAATAGCTGGCGGCATTGAAACTGGGTGGGATCTCGTCGAGATCGACTTCACAACTGGCGTCGCTCATTCACTCTCTCCTGCCCTTGTTGTTCGTTTTGGCCGGTCCGCGCTGATACATCGTGCATTCATTATGCGCGATTCGCCGGTTGATTCAATACACATCCGGGCAGGGCCTTCACTCAGCGCCAGCCCGGGTGCAATGCGAAGGCCATTTGGGTTATGGTTGCATCCACAATTCGCCTGCGAGGAGTCTGACTTGGTTACCTCAATCATATTGATCAACGCCGAACGAACGCACATCAACGATGTCGCTGAACGCCTTGCGGAAATCAGCAGCATTTCCGAAGTGTATTCAGTCAGCGGCAACTATGATCTGATCGCGATCGTACGCGTCAAATCCAATGACGAATTATCCGATCTCGTTACCAATAAAATGAAAGAGATCGACGGCATAACGCGCACCGAATCCATGCTGGCATTCCGGGCCTATTCACGCCACGACCTCGATGCGATGTTCTCGCTGTAGGTGCCGCCAACAGTCGACCCGATTCTGATCAACACGGAACACCCGCCGGCGGCTCAAACCCGGCTCATGTCGAGAGCCGATCGATCAGTTTGGCGATCTTTACGCACATGCGGTCGAATTCTCTTTTCGCGCCGTCACTGAGGCCTATGGCGCGCACGAACCCGTGCACCATTCCGGATCCGTCGAGGACGTCGACCGATACACCTTCATTCTGCAGGCGCATACCGAAGGCCATGGCCTCGTCGTGCAGCACATCGTTCTCCGCGAGCTGGATGATCGCAGGCGGCAGCCCGGCCATGTTCTTCTCCAGCAGCGGGCTCAAGAAGTGCGCCGTATCGCCGCTCTGCGGGATAAACGCCTTCCAGTACTCCCTCATCGACGCGTGCGTCAGCAGCGGCCCTTCGGCGAAGCGCGCGTACGAATCGGAATGGCAGCGGTGATCCAGCGCGGGGTAGATGAGTATCTGACCGCATATCGCGGGGCCGCCTTCCTGTCTTGCCAGCATGCACAGAGCCGCCGCGATCTGCCCGCCGGCCGAATCGCCCGCGACGAGAACGGGACCGTCGATGGCCTCCGCTGCGCGTCTGGCTTCGACATGTTGGAGCACCGCGTAGCCGCTCAACAACTGAGCCGGATGGCGGTTTTCGGGAGCCAGTGGATAGTCAACCGCCAGCATTTCGGTGCCCGTCGCGGCGGCGATACCGGCCGCGACCTCGTGGTGGCTGTTCAGGTCTCCCTTCACCCAGCCGCCGCCGTGAAAGTAAACGATCAGCGATCCGGGAGCGGTTTCGCGAACCTGATAATGCCGCACGGGCACGGCATGGTCGCGGGTCTGGACTACCTCATCGTAGAATTCAATCCCGTCGGGCATGCGCAGGCCGAGTGATTGCGAAGACAGACTGTAGGCTTCCCGCTGGGCGTCGAGCGTTTCCTCTTCGTTCAGTTTGGAGGAGACATCGATGAATTTTTCGAGGCAGGGGCTGTGCGATAGTTCCATAGCGACCGATCTTATCTGATTGAAGCCGCCCGTCCTAGTGTACCGCTATCCCCGCGCTCACATGTTTCTTCTGTACTGACCTCCGACTTCGAACAGTGCGTGGGTGATCTGTCCGAGCGAGCAATACCTCACCGCATCCATCAATTCGCTAAAAATATTCTCGTTACATGCAGCGGCATGCGTGAGTCGCTCCAGAGCGGCGGAAGATTGCACCTGATTGCGCTGCTTGAACTCATCCAGCCGGCCGAGCTGACTCTCTTTTTCCCGATCGGTCGAGCGCGCGAGCTCGACCTCTCCCGGCTCGTGGACGGGGTTGGGATCCAGAAAGGTATTGACGCCGACGATGGGGTATGAGCCGTCGTGCTTGCGGCTTTCATAGTAGAGGGATTCATCCTGTATCTTGCCGCGTTGGTAGCCCCGCTCCATCGCACCGAGGACGCCGCCGCGCTCCGAGATCCGTTCGAATTCGCACAACACCGCCTCTTCGACCAGATCGGTCAACTCCTCCAGAATAAATGATCCCTGATTGGGGTTTTCATTTCCGGCAAGTCCCCATTCCCTGTTGATGATAAGCTGTATTGCCATGGCCCGCCGCACAGATTCTTCTGTCGGGGTGGTCACCGCCTCGTCATAGGCGTTGGTGTGCAGGCTGTTGCAATTGTCATAGACCGCGATAAGCGCCTGCAGCGTGGTGCGAATGTCATTGAAAGCCATCTCCTGCGCGTGCAGCGAACGCCCGGAGGTCTGGATGTGATACTTCAGTTTCTGAGACCTTTCGCTGGCGCCATACTTGTCCCGCATGGTGACTGCCCAAATCCGCCGGGCAACCCGGCCCATTACCGAGTATTCCGGGTCGAGCCCATTGGAAAAGAAAAACGACAGGTTTGGCGCAAATTCGTCGATGTGCATCCCGCGCGCCAGGTATGCCTCGACGTAGGTAAACCCATTGGCGAGCGTAAACGCCAACTGCGTAATCGGGTTCGCCCCGGCTTCGGCGATGTGATAACCCGATATGGAAACCGAGTAAAAATTTCGTACCCGATTGTGTACGAAAAACTCCTGAATGTCGCCCATGACCTTCAGCGAAAAATCCGTCGAGAAAATACAGGTATTCTGGCCCTGGTCTTCTTTCAGGATATCCGCCTGCACCGTGCCTCGAACATTGTTCAGGGTCCATTCCCTGATCTTCATGATTTCCTCGTCGGTGGGTTCACGCCCGTTTTCCCTGCGGAATTTTTCCACCTGCTGGTCGATCGCGGTGTTCAGGAACATGGCAAGCATGGTCGGCGCCGGACCGTTGATGGTCATGGACACGGATGTCTTCGGATGGCACAGGTCGAATCCGTCGTACATCGCTTTCATGTCGTCCAGGGTCGCAATCGACACTCCGGAATTGCCCACCTTGCCGTATATGTCCGGGCGCGGGTCCGGGTCCCAGCCGTACAACGTCACGGAATCGAACGCGGTTGACAGCCGCTTCGCATCGGAGTGTTCGGACAGGGTTTTGAAGCGCTTGTTGGTGCGAAATGCATCACCCTCGCCGGCGAACATTCTGGTGGGGTCCTCACCCTCGCGCTTGAAGGCGAATACACCCGCCGTGTAAGGGAAGCTGCCGGGCACGTTCTCTTTGCACAGCCAGGTAAGCAGATCACCGTGGTCGTGATATTTGGGCAGGCAGACCTTCGGAAACTTCAGCCCGGAGAGGGTTTCGTGCTTAAGCGGTGTCCTGATCTCGCGCTCCCTGATTTTTACGACGTACTCGTCCTGACTGTAACGTGACCTGGTCTCGGGCCACATATCGAGCAGCTTGCGACATCGCGGTTCAAGTTTCCGTTGCCGGTCATCGATCAGTTTATCCAGAGGGCGGTCCGGTCCGTCATCTTCCTCGAGCATCGCCCGCGCCGCGGCGAGCTGCTGTATTTCCCTGGCGATCCGGGCTTGCCCGGCCGCGTCGCCGTGGTATCCCCGGAGGATCTCCGCGATCTCCGCCAGGTAGCGCTGCCGTTGCGGAGGTACGATGACTCCCTCATTCGAGGAATGCCGCACCGCGACGCGCTGCAGCCGACCGCCGCATTCACGCAGTCCCTTGCCTCGCAGCGCATCGCGCAGCGCCTGGTAGAGAGCGGTCATCCCATCGTCATTGAAGCGCGACGCGATGGTCCCAAAAACCGGCATCGAACCGGGGGAGGCGTCGAAGCTGCCGCGGTTGCGCTGCACCTGCTTGCTGACATCCCGCAGGGCATCGACGCCGCCGCGTCGATCGAACTTGTTGATCGCGATCACGTCGGCGAAGTCCAGCATGTCTATCTTCTCGAGCTGGCTGGCAGCGCCGAATTCGGGCGTCATGACGTAAAGCGAGACATCAACGAACGGCACGATGCCGGCGTCGCCCTGTCCTATGCCCGGCGTTTCGACGATGATCAGATCAACCGCGGCAAGCTTCGTGGTTTCGATGATGTCGCCGAGTGCCCCGGGCACCTCCGATCTCGTGTCCCGCGTGGCCAGTGAGCGCATGAAGATATTCGGGTGCTCGATGGCATTCATTCTGATCCGGTCGCCAAGCAGGGCACCGCCGGTCTTGCGCCGCGTGGGATCGATAGCCAGTATGGCGATGCGCAGATCGTGAGCGGTATCCATATTGAAGCGCCGGATCAACTCGTCGGTCAGGGAGGACTTACCCGCTCCACCGGTACCGGTGATCCCCAGCACCGGGACGACCGCGGACGAAGCGGCGGTCATGCGATCCAGCTCCTCGCGCTGCCCGTCAACCAGGGTATCGTTTTCCAGCGCGGTTATGGTCCGCGCCAGCGCCACCCAGCCCTGCCCGGGAATTTCGGTGATGCTGGCGGGGGACTCGATGCTCGGGTCGAAGCGCGTTCTGGACAGCATATCGTCTATCATTCCCTGCAGCCCAAGCGTGTGGCCGTCGTCGGGCGAGTAGACCCGTGCCACGCCGTACTCGTGCAGTTCAGCTATTTCGCCCGGCACGATGACCCCGCCGCCACCGCCGAAGACCTTGATGTGGCTGCCGCCGCGCTGACGGAGCATGTCCACCATATACTTGAAGTACTCGATGTGCCCACCCTGGTAGGAACTGACGGCGATACCCTGCGCGTCCTCCTGGAGCGCCGCGGTGACGATGTCCTCAACGGAGCGGTTGTGCCCGAGGTGGACGACTTCCACTCCGGACGACTGCAGTATCCGGCGCATGATATTGATGGATGCGTCATGACCGTCGAAAAGGCTGGCGGCGGTGACGAAACGAACCTGGATTCCCTTCTCCGGTTTAAGCGCGGACACGTTCTCGGCTGTTGCGGACATAAACGGCGTATTCGCTGCGATTGTTGTGGAAATCCATTTGATTTTGTATTACGTTTACGTAAACGTCAAGTAACAGCTGCTTGGTCATATATGAATACGCCAATCCCCGCTCCCCAAGATTCCGGCGCCGACAGGCAACCGGAAGCACCCGAACCCGATTCGCAAACCTTTGGCATCAGCGACCTGGCACGACAATTCCAGGTTACGACGCGCACCATCCGGTTCTACGAGGACAAGGGGCTGCTGAATCCCGCGCGGCAGGGTATGAAAAGGATATACGGCCAGCGCGACCTGGTCAGGCTGCGCCTCGTGCTTCGCGGCAAGCGCCTGGGATTTTCGCTCGACGAAATCGCCGGCATCATGGATATGTACGACACCGATCCGGGAGAGATCGGTCAACTCCGGTACATGCTGAACCGCTTAGCGGAGCAGAGGCGAACACTTCTGCAGCAGCGGCGGGACCTCGAACAGACACTGACCGAACTCGACCAGATCGAGGCCCAGTGCCGCCGGCAGCTCGGCGAAATTCGGGAATGACATCCAGCCCGCATATTGCGCCAGAACGGCCGTGATCGTTTTCTATGCCCTTGATCTATCTCACAAATACACCGATTTGGATAGATTGATCAAAAGACCACTTTGTCATCGGGGTCGGCCTATCCCGTATTTCTCACAAGCCGGCTATGGCGGAATGTGTAATCATTGCACGTGTTGAGGCATATGGTTTTAGCTGAAAAAATATGAACGATCGGACACCTTCGTTCCCCTCGCTCGGCTTCGACCTCGGCGAGACGGTGGATATGCTGCGCGAATCCGTATACGATTTTGCACGAAAAGAAATCGCGCCGCGCGCGGCCGACATCGATCGAGACAACGAATTTCCAGGGGATCTCTGGCGTAAAATGGGCGATCTCGGTGTGCTCGGGATTACGGTCGAGGACGACTACGGTGGCGCAGGGATGGGTTATCTCGAACATGTCGTCGCGATGGAGGAAATCAGCCGCGCATCCGCGTCTATCGGATTATCCTACGGCGCCCATTCCAATCTTTGCGTCAACCAGATCCGGCGCAACGGCAGCGAGGAACAAAAGCAGAAGTACCTGCCGGCGCTGATCAGCGGCGAGCACGTTGGCGCACTGGCCATGAGCGAAGCCGGATCGGGATCCGACGTAGTGAGCATGAAGCTCAAAGCCGAGTTGAAAGACGACTGCTACGTGCTCAACGGCAGCAAGATGTGGATAACCAACGGACCGGACGCGAACACGCTGGTGGTCTACGCCAAGACCGCGCCCGAAGCGGCTTCCCAGGGCATCAGCGCGTTCATCGTCGAGCGCGGTTTCAAGGGTTTCTCCACGGCGCAAAAGCTGGACAAGCTGGGAATGCGGGGGTCCAACACCTGTGAACTGGTTTTCGACAACTGCGAGGTGCCCGCGGAAAACCTTATGGGCGGTGAAAACCGCGGGGTCCAGGTATTGATGAGCGGCCTCGACTATGAAAGGACCGTGCTTGCAGCCGGTCCGCTGGGGATCATGCAGGCCTGCATGGACATCGTGATGCCGTATGTACACCAGCGCCGGCAATTCGGCCGGCCCATCGGCGATTTCCAATTGATGCAGGGCAAGCTCGCCGACATGTACACCACGATGAATGCGTGCAGAGCCTACGTCTACGCCGTCGCGACTGCCTGCGACCGGGGCAAGACAACCCGCATGGACGCCGCCGGAGCAATTCTCTATGCAGCGGAAAAAGCCACTTGGATGGCGCTGGAGGCAATCCAGGCGCTTGGAGGGAACGGCTATGTCAACGACTATGCCACCGGGAGGCTGTTGCGCGATGCCAAACTCTACGAGATCGGCGCCGGCACCAGCGAGATACGCCGGATGCTGATCGGCAGGGAGCTGTTCAACTTGACCAAGTGACATGAAAAACCGGCACGATTCGAATCATGAAGCACAAACAGATAGACCGCGGCGGGGCCATTCCGATGAACGCAGGCGGAGACATCGCACCGAATTGAAATCCGAATTTGTTGAAAATCGCAGACATGAATAAAGACGACATCGTAATCGTTGGCGCCATGCGCACACCCATGGGTGGATTTCAGGGCGGGTTGGGTTCAGCCAGCGCCTCGGACCTGGGTGCCGTCGCTATTTCAGCCGCATTGGGACAGTCGGGCCTCGATGCCGATCGGCCCCAGGAAGTCCTGATGGGCTGTGTGCTGCCCGCCGGCCAGGGCCAGGCGCCGGCCAGACAGGCTTCGCTGGGTGCGGGGCTGCCGCTGGGCACAGGCTGTACCACGATCAACAAGATGTGCGGCTCCGGGATGAAAGCCACCATGCTGGCGCACGATTTGATCAAGGCCGGCAGCAACGACATCATGGTCTGTGGCGGCATGGAATCCATGACCAATGCGCCCTACCTGATGCCCGGCGCCCGCAAAGGACTGCGCATGGGGCACGGCGAGGTCATCGATCACATGTTTATCGATGGTCTCGAGGATGCTTACGAAAAGGGTCGATTGATGGGCACCTACGCCGAAGACTGTGCCGAAAAGTACGGCTTTACCCGGGAACAACAGGACGAATTTGCGATACGTTCCCTGACGCGCGCCAGGAATGCCACGGAAAACGGTACGTTCAAATCCGAAATCGCGGCGGTAACCCTGTCCACACGCCGCGGCGAACACACCGTGGAAAATGACGAACAACCATACAATGCCAACATCGAAAAAATTCCGTCCCTGAAACCGGCGTTCAGGAAAGGGGGAACGGTGACCGCGGCGAACTCCAGTTCCATTTCGGACGGCGCGGCGGCGCTGGTATTGATGAAAGCGGAAGCGGCGGAGAAGAGCGGCACCCGGCCTCTCGCCAGGATCCTCGGTCACGTCACATTTGCGCATGAACCGGGCTGGTTTACCACTGCCCCTGTGTTCGCCATACAAAACCTGCTGCAATCTCTCGACAGGCAGGCGGGGGACATCGATCTGTTCGAAATCAACGAGGCATTCGCGGTCGTGACCATGGCGGCAATGCGCGAGCTCGACCTTCCCGCCGACAAAGTCAATATTCATGGCGGCGCCTGCGCGCTCGGGCACCCGATCGGCGCATCCGGTGCGCGAATCCTGGTGACGCTGCTGAATGCGATGCAAAAATACGACCATAAATTGGGCGTGGCATCGCTGTGTATTGGCGGCGGCGAAGCCACCGCCATGGCCGTCGAAAGACTCAACTAGCCCGCATTTCTCTGACGTTATGACACTCAAGAGCGCAATACGAACGGATTCCCAAGAGTACAAGGACAGCGTCACCGCAATGAAAAAGCTGGTCGGTAATCTAAAGCAGAAGCTGGCCATGATCGAACAGGGCGGTGACGAGCGCGCCAGGGAAAAGCATGTCAAACGGGGCAAGATGCTGCCGCGCCAGCGTGTCCGCGCCCTGCTCGACGATGACGCCGATTTTCTGGAATTGTCCCAGTTCGCTGGGTATCAGTTGTACGAGGACCCGGTGCCGGCGGGAAGCATCATCACCGGCATCGGCCGCGTACAGGACCACGAGTGCATGATCATTGCCAACGACGCAACGGTCAAAGGCGGCACCTACTACCCGATCACGGTAAAGAAACACCTGCGGGCACAGGAAATTGCCGAGCAGAACAATCTCCCGTGCATTTACCTGGTCGATTCCGGAGGCGCCTTCCTGCCCAGGCAGGACGATGTGTTTCCCGACCGCGAACACTTCGGCCGCATATTCTTCAACCAGGCACGAATGTCGGCCGCGGGGATTCCACAGATCGCCGTCGTCATGGGATCGTGCACCGCGGGCGGCGCCTATGTCCCCGCCATGTCCGACGAGGCGGTAATCGTCCAGGAACAGGGCACGATATTTCTGGCCGGTCCGCCGTTGCTCAAGGCGGCAACCGGGGAAATCGTCACCGCTGAGCAGCTTGGCGGCGCCTACCTGCACTCGAAGACCTCCGGGGTAACGGATCACTTCGCTCGAAACGATGCCGAGGCGATCAAGATCACGCGCCGGATTGCGGCTAACCTTAACCGGGTCAAACGTGTCGAGACCCAGCTCCAGGAGCCCCGTGAACCAAAGTATTCACCGGAGGAGTTGTACGGCATAGTGCCAACGGATGCCCGCCAACCCTTCGACGCCCGTGAAGTTATCGCCCGGATCGTCGATGCAAGCGAGTTCGACGAATTCAAGCGACTGTTTGGGTCCAGCCTGGTGTGCGGTTTTTCTCACATTCATGGTTTTCCCGTTGGCATCGTTGCCAATAACGGTATTTTGTTTTCCGAATCCGCACTGAAGGGTGCGCATTTTGTCCAGCTCTGCGGACAGCGCGGTATTCCCCTGGTGTTCCTCCAGAACATCACCGGATTCATGGTCGGTGCGCGCTACGAAGCGGAGGGTATAGCAAAACACGGGGCGAAAATGGTTACGGCGGTATCCTGCGTGCGCGTGCCCAAATTCACCGTCATCATCGGCGGCAGTTTCGGCGCGGGCAACTACGGCATGTGCGGCCGCGCCTATGATCCCCGGTTCCTGTGGATGTGGCCCAACGCCCGAATTTCGGTCATGGGGGGTGAACAGGCGGCGATGGTACTCGCGCAGGTACGAAAAGACGGTATAGAGGCCAAGGGAGAAACGTGGCCCGTGGAAGAGGAAAGGAAATTCAAACGAACGATCCGCGCTCAGTACGACCACCAGGGCCACCCCTACTACGCGAGCGCCAGACTCTGGGACGACGGGGTTATCGATCCGGCAAATACGCGCGCCACACTGGGAATAGCGCTGTCCGCATCGATGAATGCCGCTATCGAGAAATCCGGCTACGGCGTATTCCGTATGTAGCTATGGAGACCGCGTACAACACCCTGCGAGTCGGCGGCGATTCCCGCGGCATCGCCACGCTGATGCTCAATCGTCCCGAGGTACACAACGCATTCGACGAGACGATGATCGAGGAGCTCCAGCAGGCGTTGCAACATCTCGACAATGACCATCAGACGCGCATCGTGCTGCTGCGGGCCGAAGGGCGAAGTTTCAGCGCCGGGGCCGATATCAACTGGATGAAACGTGCCGCGGGTTTCAGCGAAGAGGAAAATTTCCAGGACGCGATGGCGCTGGCCGGACTGTTGTCGACGCTCGACAACCTGTCCAAACCCACCATTGCCTACGTGCAGGGGCCCGCGCTAGGCGGCGGTGTGGGTCTGATAAGCTGCTGCGACATCGTGGCGGCGGCAGGTAAAGCCGTGTTCGCCCTGTCTGAAGTCAAACTGGGTCTGGTACCTGCGGTTATCAGCCCCTACGTCGTTCGCGCCATCGGCGCGCGCGCGGCACGAAGGTACTTCCAGAGCGCGGAACGCTTCGATTGCGAAGCAGCGCACCGCCTCGGTCTGGTTCACGAAATAGTCGATGACGAGGCGGATTTGGAACCTATCATCAATGCACTGCTCGTTGGCGGCCCGAACGCGCAACAAATCAGCAAACAGCTCGTAGCCTCCGTTGACAATCGTCCCGTGACCCGGTCGCTGCTGGAACAAACCGCCCGAACGATTGCCAGGGTCCGTGTATCGGAAGAAGGCCAGGAAGGATTGAACGCATTTCTCGAGAAGCGACACAGCCGGTGGAACAAATCGAACGAGAAATGATCAATCTTCCCGCTAAAATCAGAATGTTCGAGGTCGGTCCACGGGATGGATTGCAGAACGAGCCCGTGACTATTTCGACGGGTACGAAAATAAAGCTCATCGACATCCTGTCTGAGACCGGCCTGTCCACGATCGAAGTCGGCAGTTTCGTGTCGGCGAAATGGGTGCCTCAGATGGCGGACACCGCGGAAGTACTGGCCGGAATCAACAAAAAACCGGGCATCAGCTATCCGGTGCTCACGCCCAATCTGAAGGGGTTCGAGGACGCCGCCGCCGCCGGTGCCAGGGAAGTCGCTGTTTTCGGTGCCGCAAGCAATGCATTTTCCAGAGCGAACATCAACTGTTCCATCGAAGAAAGTATCGAACGGTTTGCGCCGGTTTGCGAGGCCGCTAAAGCGCAAGACATTCGGGTGCGCGGCTACGTCTCATGCGTCGTTGGCTGTCCTTATGAGGGAGAGGTGGATCCAGCCCGGGTCGCCGACGTGGCGAAGAAGATATTCAACCTCGGATGTTACGAAATCTCCCTCGGTGACACCATCGGCGTAGGCACACCCCGGAAAGTGGAATACATGATCGAGGCGGTGGCGACCTACATTCCCATCGAAAAACTGTCCGTTCATTTTCACGATACACACGGACAGGCGCTGGCAAATATTCTCGTCGCGCTGCAGTGCGGCGTGAGCGGAGTCGACAGCGCTGTCTCCGGGCTGGGCGGATGCCCGTACGCCCATGGCGCCTCGGGTAATGTCGCTACGGAAGACGTTTTATACATGATGAACGGATTGGACATCGAGACCGGCGTGGACATGGATGCCCTTCTAGAGGCATCCGCGTTCATCTCCAAGGCGTTGAGCCATCCGCCCGCGTCCAAGGTGGCGCGAGCGCTGTTACCCGAGTACGAATAAATCTGAAACGCCTCATGCGGATGCCGCCACCCGATGGTCCGCCACCCTGACTTGATTCCGGCCCCGTCGTTTGGCGTTCAGCAATTGTTGATCCGCTCTGTGCAGCAGATCGGATAAACTGTCCTGCTCGGATTGGTATTGCGCGACGCCTAAACTGATGGTAACCGGCACGGGCTCGTTTGAGGTGGCCAGCGGTGATTCACTGATCAGCAGCCTGATTCTTTCTGCGACTGCGGCCGCTTGATCGATGTCGGTATCCGGGAGTAGCAGCGCGAACTCGTCCCCACCCAGCCGGGCCGACAAGTCGCTGTCCGAGTGCCCTCTTCGGATACGTTTGGCAACGACCGCCAGCGCTTCGTCGCCGATGCCGTGGCCCTTGTCGTCATTGATTGACTTGAAATGATCGATGTCCATCATCACCGCGCAAAGCGCGTTCCCGTTTCGCTTCGCGTCGGCCAGCGTTTTCACGGCCAGCTGAATGAAGCCGCTGCGGTTCAGCAGCCCGGTCAGCGTATCCTGCAGCGCCTGTTCCTGCAGGCGCGTCAGCGGCCGCATCATGCGTGGACCGAGAAAATACGCGAAGATTATGATCAGAACACTAATGGATATTGCCAGCACGATGCTCTGGCGCTGGCCATCCCGAATCGTGCCAACAAAATAATCATCCGGGGCGTATACCCCCATTATCCAACTCTCTTCGTGCTGCGGCGAAAACGGCACGAACTCGGCCCGGTAGAGCTTACCCCGTGCGTTGAAGCTCTGCGAGTGGGGTCCGTTCAACCTGGCCAGATCTACGGAGTCTCGCGCCAACTGATCCGTGAGCTGTATGGTGATGTCATTCAACTCGTTCAGCCTGGCCAAACGAAACTGGTCATCCTCCGTGGGTTGCAATAGCTGGGTTGCATCAGGAAACGCAAACACCTCGCCATCGCGGTGCATGATGAAGGCGGCGCCACCGGAGGCAATCCCTTGACCGGCAAGAAACTCGGACAAGGCCTTCAGTTCGACGTCGGCGCCCACCACTCCCAACAGACCGCCCCCTGCCGTGAACACCGGTGCCGCTACGGTCAATCCGGGTTGACGGGATGTGAAGAAAATATAGGGATCGGTCCAAATCAACCGACTCTGGCTGGTGGCGTCCTTGTACCAGAGGCGGCCACGGGGATCATAGATGTCCTCCGGATCGTGCATACGGGCGACTTCGACAAAGTTCTCATCGCGCCAGAGCCGCTCGACCCGCCTGGCGTTGTCCTCGACGTCGATGATCTTGGTGACGTAGCGGCTGTCGGCGCGTTCTGCGCTGCGCTTGGTGAACAGGAACCGGCCCTCCGGGGTTCCGAAGAACATCCCATCAATATGCGGTACGACGTTGAGCTGTTCAAAGAAGTACCGCTCCAGCGGTTCGGTTAGTTCGAAGGAGAGGAAACCCGATTCGAACAAACTCTGGGATAGAAGCACCGCGGTCTGGGCGAGTGTAAGAAATCCACCGGCATTTTCGCGTGTCTCGTCGACCGCGTCTTCGAGCAGCTGCCACGTATGGATTTCCAGCGCTTCATTGGTTCTGATTTGCTGGGAAAACACGACCGCGGATACCGTAACGATCTCGACGATGATTAGCGCCGCCAACAGAGTCAACATGAGAGCCGTTTGGCCCGGCGGTTTTTGCGATTCTGGCATCAGTTGTTTACCAAACCTGTCCCCGATAGAGTATAGGAAGAACATCCGCCCGCGTCCAAGGCGGCGCCGGCGCCATTACGCGGGTACGAATGACTTTGGTCGACCGTCGATTGCCGAAACACCCTCGCCCGGGCACCGGCCGCATAGCGCACAGCAAGACGGCACTTGTCTGCCAAATAGATTACCCAGCAAGAAGCGGATGGATCTGCGGCCGGGTCCGGGGTGAAATGGCGCCAACAGCAAAGCATCGGGAGTTGAACATGACGATACCCTCTGAACAGAAAATGCGCGCGGCAATCGCTGCGAGAGACAAGGCTTGCGACGGGCGTTTTTTCTACGGCGTGGTTACCACGGGTGTGTTCTGCCGGCCCTCATGTGCGTCGCGCCCGGCCCGGGCGGAAAATCTGCGTTTTTTCCCGGGCGCCGAATCTGCCCTGGCGGCGGGCTTCAGGCCCTGCAAACGATGCCACCCGATGGAAATCGCGCCGGGGCTGAACAAGCTCGTCGAGGTCGCACGATACATCGAGTCTCACGCCGATGAACGCCTGACGTTGACCGGGCTCGCAAAGCGATCAGGTCTCTCGCCATCGCGCCTACAGCGCGTTTTCAAGGCTGCGTTCGGTGTCTCGCCCAAAGTCTATCAAGACTCGCATCGCATTAAGCGCTTCAAATCGTCTCTGAAGGATGGTGACGACGTCACCGGTGCTATTTTTTCAGCGGGTTTTGGATCCGTGAGCCGTGTCTACGGCGAGCAGGTACGCAGCATCGGCATGACACCAAAGGCCTACCGCTCAGGCGGCGCGGGAGAGACAATCGCCCACGTGTGCCGAGATACGGCGCTTGGCTGCGTGATGATGGCGGCCGCCGAACGAGGGGTGTGCTTCGTACAATTCGGCGAAAACATGCAGACCCTTCTGCAGCAACTTCGGGCTGAGTTCCCGAAGTCGGAACTCATTGCCTCACCCTCCCGGGACACACCGGAACTCGACGCCTGGATAGCAGCGCTGGATGCACATATCAGCCGGGGCGCGCCGAGACCCGATCTGCCGCTCGATCTGCGCGGGACGGCGTTTCAAATGAAGGTCTGGCGATTTCTCCTCAGCGTACAGGAGGGCGAAGCCATCAGCTACGGTGAACTCGCCGCACGAATCGAAAAACCAAAAGCGGTTCGAGCCGCCGCTTCCGCATGCGCGGCGAACCGCATTGGTGTGCTGGTACCCTGCCACCGGGTGCTGCGGGGTGATGGCAGTCTTGGCGGCTATCGCTGGGGACTGGAGCGCAAGCGGGCGCTCCTCGATGCGGAACGAGCCCGATCGAGTGTCAGCGATGGGACATAAATGTTCGCTGAGTCATTACCCCCACCTGTTCAGCCCGCTCGACCTCGGATTCGTTTCGCTACCGAACCGCGCGATAATGGGTTCCATGCACACCGGATTGGAGGAGATCGGCGATGGTCTGAAACGCCTGGCGGCGTTTTACGCGGAACGGGCCAGGGCCGATGTCGGAATCATGGTCACGGGCGGTTTTTCGCCCAATCGCACCGGGTGCCTGTTCGCTGAAAGCGCCATGGTGTCGACGAAGCAGGACGTCCATGAACACCAAACCGTCACATCGGCCGTACACCACAACGGCGGACGGATTCTGCTGCAGATCCTGCATGCGGGTCGTTACGGCTACCACAACGACATCGTCGCGCCTTCGGCCATTCGGGCGCCGATCAATTCCATCACGCCCAGGACCATGACCCAGGTCGAGATCGAGCAGACGATCAAGGATTATGCCCGCGCCACCGAACTGGCTCGGGAAGCCGGCTACGATGGTATCGAAATCATGGCGTCGGAAGGCTATCTGCTCAACGAATTCACCGCGCCCATGACCAACACACGCGAAGACGACTGGGGAGGATCGCTTGAAAACCGCCTGCGCATGCCGCTGCAAGTGATGCAGGCCTGCCGTGACGCGGCCGGCCGGGACTTCATCATCATGTTCCGCATGTCCATGCTCGACTTGATCAACGAAGGCAGCACCTGGGACGAGACCGTAACCTACGCCAGGGGCATCGAATCCGCGGGAGCCGATATCATCAATACCGGTATCGGCTGGCACGAGGCGCGCATCCCAACCATTGCCCAGCCCGTTCCCCGCGCTGGCTTCACATGGGTCACCGAGCGCATGAAGGGGCAAGTTTCCATCCCCCTGGTCGCGACCAACCGCATCAATACGCCCGATGTGGCCGAAGACGTGCTGGCCTCGGAGCAAGCTGACATGGTCTCTATGGCTCGCCCGTTCCTCGCCGACCCCGAATTCATGGCCAAGGCACGCCAGGGCCGCGCCGACGAGATCAATACCTGCATTGCCTGCAATCAGGCCTGCCTCGATCACATCTATACGGGCCGGACCACGTCCTGTCTGGTCAATCCACGGGCCGGACACGAAACGCTGTTGAACTGGCGGGATACCGACAGTCCCTTGTGCATTGCCGTGATTGGGGCGGGCCCGGCAGGCCTGTCCTTCGCCGCGGTCGCCGCCGAGCGCGGTCACCGCGTGACCCTTTTCGAAGCGGGCGATGAGATAGGCGGCCAGTTTTTGTTGGCCCGTAACGTCCCCGGCAAACAGGAGTTCGACGAGACATTGAGGTACTACCGCAAACGACTGGACTCCGGCGGCGTCAGAATAGAACTGCGGCACCGGGCCACGGCCGAAGAGTTGATCGAGCGCGGTTTCGACCAGGTCGTGTTGGCGGCCGGCGTGGCGCCGCGCGTGCCCGACATACTCGGTCTGAACCACGCAAGCGTCGTATTCTACCCCGAAGTGCTGTCGAAACAGGCCCAGGTCGGACGCCGCGTCGTCATCATCGGCGGCGGAGGCATCGCTTTCGACACCGCGCTCTACCTCCTTGAAGGAGATAAAACGGACCATATCGATCCCCGGGACTTCGCGGCCCGATGGGGCGTCGAACAGCCCCCCCGGACGGAAAAACCTGCTTATGACATCACCATGGTACAGCGCACGCCCGGACGCATGGGGAAAAGCCTTGGCAAGACCACCGGTTGGATACATCGTGAAGTTCTGCGTCAAGCCGGCGTCAGGCAGTTCACCGGCGTGACCTACGAAGGCATCGACGACCGGGGTCTGCGGGTGCTGGTTGATGGTGAGGTTCGAATTGTCGAGGGGGATTCCATCATTGTCTGCGCGGGTCAGACCCCGAAACGCGACCTCTGCGAAGATCTGGTGAAGGCGGGAATCGAAGTTCACCTGATCGGGGGCGCCCGGGAAGCGACCGGCCTGGATGCCGAGCGGGCTATCGACGAGGGTACCCGTTTAGCGGCCTCCTTGTAAGGCCGCTGATGGAAGTCGGGCATGTGGCAAATGCCACATACACGCGATTAGACGCCCGCTAACATGCCGCTCACTGTCAAAAGGGACACCTAGTCAGGAGAATTTGTCATGTCAGACGACCGATCCAACCGATCCAGCTGGTTCAATCCGAATCTCATAGTCCCGGGCCTGCCACTGTATGACAACGCCGGCCGGGGTCTTGCAGGAGTCGTTGGCCGCTTCTTTAATTTTGTGGTGGAGTTGGGAGAGCGGCTGAGCCGCCGCATAACGGCGAAACAGCGTTGAGTTGCACGCGGCGCTTGCCCCGCATCATCAACCGCCATGCTGATGCAGTATGCGGGCCAGGCAGATCCTTATTTTTTCCGGAATAGGAACCGGTTTGTTCGTGTCGCGGTCAACGAAGACATGGACGAAGTGGGCCGCGGCGCAGGCGGTATCGCTGCTCTTACTGAATAAGCCGATCTCGTAGCGAGCACTGGTCCTGCCCAGATGTCCCACCCGGAGTCCGGCGTCGATCGATTCCGGAAATGCCAGGGGCGTGTAGTAATTGCAATGACTTTCCACCGCGATTCCGATAACAGAATCGCCGTGAATATCCAGCCCCCCCTCCTCGATCAGGTATGCATTCGATACGGTATCGACATATGAGTAGTACACCACGTTGTTTACGTGGCCATAGATATCGTTGTCCATCCATCGGGTTGGAATTGTCATGAAATACTTGTAGTCGTTGCGGGTTTCAGTGCGCGACATATCGGGGACAATATTCTTTTTCAGCTGGGATGGATGACAAAGACAAAATTATAATCGAGCCGCCAATGAGTAAAGTGCTCCGGTTTTAGGCAGTTTCAAGAACCGGTTTGGGTCGCGTCGAAATCCATGAACATCGGGGGATGGCCGGTCGAATCCAGGAACCTAACCAGGTCTTGCGCACAGACTGCCGTGGTTCTGCGGTTGTCCAGGGGGTGAAAATTCAACGGATCGATTTCCAGCAGTGCGCTGTCAAGAACGACCTGCACCTTGGAATCGCGGTCATTTGCCACGCCGAACGGACTGACGGCCCCGGGGACAACGCCCAGGTACTGCATCAGCATTTCGGGGCTGCAGAAGGACAGACTGCTCGTACCCAGCTCCTGCCTCAGCAATTTGAGATCGATTTTCCGGTCCTCGAGGCAGGTCACCAACCACATCTTTCTCTTCTTGTTGCGCAGAAACAGATTCTTGACGTGTGCACCGGGCAGTTCTCCGCGCAGTTCCCTGGACTGCTGCACCGTAAACAACGGCGGATGGTCGACGGTATTGTGCACGATGCCCATGCCGTCGAGACGTTGAAACAGTTCTTCCGGGGTCATCGCCGCGCCTTCACTCATGCTCGTTCTCGATCACTTACTTCAATCCTTAGGCGCCATGTCGACCTGAACATTCTCGGTACCGATGTCCCGCAGGTATTGGAGGCAGCGCGACTGGAACAATCGGCTATGGTCGTGAGCCAGAAGCTCGGCGTTGTGCGCGTCGCGAGTCTCTATGCATTTCGTGATGCCACGGTGTTCCGTGATGATTTTCTTGAGGTGCGTGCCGACCCCGTCATCACTTGATGGGTCGTATGCAAAGGGTATGCGCAATATCCGCATGCCCTGATCCAGCATATTCTTGTACTGGCTGGACAGGTACGGATTGTGGGATGCATCACCGATGGCGGCATGGTAGTCGCGATTATACCCCGTCATCTCGAGGGGCTCGTGTTTGGCAGTGGCCGCCTCGAACCTTTCCTGTGCCGCCTTGATCTTCTCGATGTCGTCGTCGTCGCGGCGCGTTGCCGCCAGCCGTGTGACGGCGCGCTGGATCAGGTCGTAGGCTTCCACGTACCTCGGAAAGTCATGCAGATCTACCGTCGCAACGCGGGCGCCGCGATTGGGCAGTAACATCACCAGGCCGTCCGCCGCCAGCCGGATGAGCGCTTCTCTTACCGGGGTTCGCGAGATGCCGAATCGTTCCACCAGTTCCCTCTCTTCGAGGTTCTCCCCGGGCTGCACCAACAGGCTCAGGATTTCACGTCTGAGTTCCTGATAGAGCCAGGCGGAATTCGTACCCTTCGCTCTGCGTGAGGGGTTCATCGGCGCAGGATTCTGCTCAGCGTCCATGACGCTTCACAGATCGAGCAGCAGGCCCGCAGCGTTGAATCCGCCATCCACATTGAGCGTATGTCCGGTAATGTAACTCGAGTCATCGGCCGCGAGGAAAACCGCCGCGTGGGCCACTTCCTCCGGGCGCGCGTAGCGCTTCACGGGGAGCACTCTGTGCCACTCGGCCCGCGTCGACTCCGTATGCATTTTTTTTATCATGGGCGTATCCACCGGGGCCGGGGCAATGCTGTTTACGGTGATGCCGAATTCCCCGAGCTCCGCCGCCATGATCCTGGTGAGCATCTCGAGGCCGCCCTTGGCCACCGAATAAGCGCCCCGGCCGGTAATCGCACGCTGACCGTTCACCGATGAAATATTGATTATCCGGCCGCCGCCCCCCTGCTCTTTCATACACCTGGCGGCCGCCTGGGCACACAAAAAAACGCCCGTCAAATTGATTGCCAGCAGTTCGTTCCAGTTCTCGATGGTTATGTCGAGGAAACGCTGTACCCGCGCAATCGCCGCGCTGTTCACCATGACCTCCAGTCCGCCGTAACGTCCGGAGGCGGAATCTATCATCGCGTTGACGTCGTCCGGATTCGACACATCCAGCACGGCGGACGTAGCCTCGCCACCCTGGGAGCGGATGTTTTGAACCGTCTCATCAATGCCCTGTTCATTGATGTCGGCGACCACGACCTTTGCTCCCTCCCGTGCATATCGTTGCGCGATGGCTCGGCCGACGCCGCTTGCACCTCCCGTGACAATTGTCGATTTATTCTTCAGTTGCATGGTCAGTCCGCATTGTTGATGTGTAAATTCTATGATGAATCGCGGCGGGGTGCGCCGCTCCTACAAGACCCGGCACGGCGTCTACATCTTTTGTAGGAGGCGCGCCTCGCGCCGATTCAACTCACAGCTATCCCACAGTCTCCGGAAGCTCCCTCTCCCTACGCGCGATGAAGTCCCTGAGCGCCTCGTCTACCGCGGGATCCATGGCGGGTTGTTCGTATCGATCCAGCGCCGCTCGCGCCGCTTTCAACCCCCTCGTGTTGGCATCCTCAGCGCCTTCGGCCAGCCATTGCTCATAACTGTTGTTGTCCAGCAATTCAGGCATGAAAAACGCGGTTTCGAAGTTTTTGAGAGTATGTTTGGTCCCGAGAAAATGCCCCCCGGGCCCGACCTCCCGTATGGTTTCGACGCACTCATCGAGGTCGCTCAGGTCCACCGGGGCAGCCAGCTTGCAGAACATCGCCACCTGCTCCGCATCCAGCATGAACTTGGAAAAACTGGCGGACAACCCGGCTTCGTTCCACCCCGCCGCATGAAAAACGTAGTTTGCGCCGGACAATAGCACCGCCGACATGGTCATGTTGGACTCATAGGCCGACTGGGCATCGTTGAGCTTGGAACCGGCGACCATGCCGCTGGAGCGCCAGGGCAGCCGGTAGCGCCTCGCCAGCTGCCCGGTCATGAAATTCATCTGGGAGATCTCAGGTGTCCCGGCCATCGGGGCCCCGGACTTCATCGATACCGTCGCGAGATAGTGGCCGTACACCATGGGAGAACCGGACTGTATCAGCTGCCCGAAGGCGATGCCCGCGAGAGCTTCCGCATTGAGCTGGGCCACCGAGCCCGCGGTCGAAGCCGGAGAACTTGCGCCGGCCATGACGAACGGCGAACACAGAACCGCCTGGTTGTTGCGTGCATAGACCTTGAGCGCATCCAGCATGGTCGCATCCCACACCAGGGGTGAATTGCAGTTGAGCACCGAGGTCATCACCGTATGCGCTTTCAAATAGTCCTCGCCAAACGCGATGCTGGCCATGGCAACCGTGTCTTCTGCCCGCTCCCTCGCGGTCGTCGCTCCCATGAATGGTTTCGTCGAATGCTTGAGAGCGCTGTAGGTCACGTGGAGGTGTCGCCTTGACACCGGAACGTCGACGGGTTCACAGGTGATTGCTCCGGTGACGTGAAGGCTCGGTAGCAGATAGGCAAGCTTGTGAAAATTATTCAGATCCACCAGCGTGCCGTATCTTCGCTGGTTGTCGAGGTCCACCACGTACGGTGAACCATAGGTGGGCGCGAAAATGGTATTGCGTCCCCCGACACTGACGGTGCATTGCGGGTCGCGGCCGTGAAGTGTATAGCTTTCCGGGGCCAGACTGATCAGTCCCATCAACAGATCCCTGTCCATGCGTACGCGCTGACCGGATACGTCTGCTCCGGCATTTTTCCATATATCCAGGGCCTCGGCGTCACGGAAATCGATGCCGACGTCTTCCAGTATACGCATGGAGGCATCGTGGATGAGTTCGACACCTTCGGAATCCAGTATCTCGTAAAGTGGCGTCTCGTGGACCAGCGTCGGCATATGTATCACCGGTGTCGCGGTACGAATTCTGCGCCGTTGCTCGCGGCCCCTTCGGACGACCCTGCCTTTGTCCGATGTTTGCTGATTGTCCTGTACGGTCATGGCGTATAGTGCTGCTCGATATATTGTTCAGAAAACTTTCCACTTTCGCGATCCGCCTCGATGCGATCGGGCGAACGCTGTCGCGGGGATCCGAATCCGCCGGCACCCGGAGTCTCGACAATGACGGCTTGGTCCTGCTTGACTTTGACATCACCCGGCTTATCGTCGAGGCGGGTGGTTTCACCATCGTCCTCGCGCAACAGAAATCGCCCGGTGCGCCCGGGCAAGCCGCCGTGCACACCCCAGGGCTGATGCCGGAAACGCTCCCCCACGCCGTTGAAAGAGCAGATATGATCTACCGGTCGAACGACCCGGCGCAATCCCATGCCACCCCGGAATTCGCCCGCCCCACCCGAATCTTCCACCAGGTTGTATTCCTCCACGAGCAGCGGATACTCCATTTCGATGGCTTCGACCGGCAGATTGGAGGTATTGGTGATATGGGCCTGCACACCGTCCTTGCCATCGTGTGTGGGTCGACCGCCCAGGCCGCCGCCCAGGGTTTCCAGGTAGAGATAACCGTTTCCGGTCCTTGGGTCGGTACCGGCGAACACGGCCGTCGTATTGGCTCCGTTGGCGGCCGCCACCGCCCGGTCCGGAAGCGCCCTGGCGAGAGCCCCCAGCACCACGTCCACGATACGCTGGCAGGTGTGTGCGCGGGCGGCGACGGGTGACGGAAAGCTCGCGTTCAGCAGCGTGCCTTCAGGCGCGGTGATCTCCACGACATTCAGAATCCCCTCGTTGTTCGGCACGTCCGGGTCGAGCAGCGCCTTCAACGCGTAGCACGCACTGGCCTGGGTCGCATTCATGGTGACATTGATGTTGCCGGGCACCTGCTTCGAGGTCCCGCTGAAGTCGAAGTGGACCCGGTCGCCATCGATGGCCAGCTTCAGGTGTATTGGTATGTCGAAGGCGTCTATGCCGTCACTGTCCATCACATCCTCGAATTCGAATACGCCGTCCGGCACTTCTGACAACGCGCGGCGCAGTCTCTTTTCAGTGCGGTCGATGATCTGCCCGAACGCGGCCAGCAAGAAATCGCTGCCATACTCTGTGAAGATCTCCAACAACCGCTGGCTGCCAAGTCGGCAGGCCGCGATCTGCGCGAAATAATCTCCCCTGCGTTCCTCCGGGATGCGCACGTTGAGCAGCAGCAGGTCCATGATGTCGTGCTGCAGTTCTCCTCGTCTGAACAGTCGGATCACCGGGATGCGCAAACCCTCCTGGTAGATTTCCGACATCCCGCCCGCCATGCTCCCGGGCGCCATGCCTCCAATGTCGGCATGATGGGCAATGTTGCACATGAAACCGATGAGCTCTTCGTCGGAAAACACGGGGCGCGCCATGTTGACGTCGGGCAGATGGGTACCCCCCGCGGTATGCGGATCATTGGCGACGAATAAATCTCCGTCCTGAATATCCTCGCCGAATTTCTCGAGGAGACATGCCATCAGCCCGCTCATGGAAGCGATGTGGATCGGCAGGGCCTGCGAGGCCTGGACCACGAGCCGGCCGTTACGGTCCATGATCGCCGTGGAATGATCACGGCGCTCCTTGATGTTCGTCGAGTATGCCGATCTGGTCAGCACTACGAAGGTCTCATCCGTAATGGACAGCAGGCCATTCCAGAGTATTTCGAGCTTGATGGGATCCAGATCTTTCATTGCCTCGTCATTCCTGATTGCCGTCGATTCTGATGATCAGATTGCCCGCTTTGTCCACCTCAGCCCGGTCGCCCGGATACACCGGCGTTGTGGTATCCAGCTGCTCGATAATCGCGGGCCCCGTTATCTCGTGACCGGGCTGAAGCTGACCGCGATCGACGATGCCGGTCTCCACCGGTCCGCCGTCTTCGAACCAGACTTCCCGGACGGCAGCAACCTGCGGCTGCCCGCTGCGCGATGCTGACGGCCCCGATGGGCTTTCCAATGTACGCCCGGCACGTGCGGTCAACCTGAAGTTGATTACCTCCACCTCGTCATCGGGGTTGAAGTATCCATAGCTGGTTTCATGCGCTTCGAAGAACAGCTCCTTCAGTCTTTCCGAATCGGGCATACATTCAGGATCGAGCGTGCCTCCCCGCGCAATTCCAACCTCGAGTTCGAAGTTCTGTCCGACGTAGCGGGCGTCGAGACGAAGTTCCAGATGTCTGCGATCAGGGTCGATCTGTTCGGATTTGAACCATTCATTCGCAAGACCGAGCAGTTCTTCAACGATCGATCGACAGCTCTTTTCCTCGCCCTTTTCGACCAACGTTCTATGGCTGATCACAAAATCCTCTTTGAGATCCGAGACGATCAGGCCCTGGGCACAGACGATGCCCGGCGACAGCGGCACGACGATCTCTTCCATCCCCAGCGAAACGGCGACATCCCGTGCGTGTAGGGGTCCCGCGCCTCCAAAAGGCATCAGGCTGAAACCCTTGGGATCATGACCGCGCTCGACGGAAACCGTTCGGATGGTGCGGACCATGTTGGACACAACGATCCCGAGTACGCCCCAGGCCGCATGCTCGATGGAACTTCCGAGCTCTGCGGCAATGGGTTCCATGGCCTGTCGTGCGAGCGCCATGCTGAGCTCCATCTCACCACCGATCAGCCCCCCGGGGGACAACCTGCCCAGTATCAGGTTGGCATCCGTAACGGTGGGCCTTTCCCCACCCCTGTTGTAGCATGCCGGACCCGGCTCGGCACCGGCGCTCGCCGGGCCGACTTTCAGCAATCCATCCCGGTCGAACCACGCGATCGAACCACCGCCCGCACCCACCGTCTCGATGTCCACCATGGGCAGCCGGACCGAGAATCCGGCTACCTGCCTTTCATAGGCGACGTCCGCACGGTAGTCCCGAACGAGCGCGACATCCGCGCTCGTTCCACCCATATCAAGCGTAATGACATTGGCGCGCCGGGCCGAGCGCGCCACGTATACCGCACCGACAACCCCCGCCGCCGGCCCGGACAGAGCGGTGCGCACCGGAAACGACCTTGCTCTCCGGGCTGACATCAGTCCGCCTGCGGACTGGTTTATACCGAGGCGAGCTCGAGGCAACGCCTTGAGCACTCCCTGCTCGAGGTTCTCAAGATAGTGTGCCATTACAGGCTGCAGGTAAGCATTCAGCACGGTCGTGGAAAACCGCTCGTATTCGCGGAACTCCGGCTGAACCTCCGATGAAATCGAAACATGGAACCTTCTATCTGCTTTATTCTGGATCATCTCCGCGACAGCCCTTTCGTGTTTCTTGTTGACGAAAGAAAACAGGAAACACACGGCAACGCAGTCGACATCATCATCTATGGAATCGAGCAAGTCCTCGACCTGCTCCCGATCGATATCCTGAAGCACGGTGCCGTCGGCGTTGATTCGTTCATGCACTTCGAGACGTCTCCGACGCGGCACCAGAGGCGGTGGATTGTCCTTATTGAGATCATACATATGGGGACGGGTCTGACGGCCGATCTCGAGAAGGTCCCGAAAACCCCGGGTCGTGATCAGCAAGGGCCTGCCGCCCTTGCGCTGGATCAACGCGTTGGTGCCGACCGTGGTACCATGGGACAGATGACGGGCCTGCTCGAGCACGACCCCGAACTGCCTGGACATTTTCCGCAGACCTTGCAGAATCGCCTGCGCGGGATCCGCGGGCGTGGAGGGCCATTTGGCCACATGGATTTTGTGCGAGGCGTCATCCAGGACAAAAAAATCGGTAAATGTACCGCCGACGTCTACGCCGATAGTCCAGCTCATAAAGCAACCTATGCGTACACCGTGTATACACAAAATTTACCACAGAATTCCACGGACAACACTACTTCTGCGCGCTTTCGCTGAATTCTGATTTCGGGGTGAGTGGCGGAATTCCCGGCCCGATGGGCCCGCACAATCAAAAGGGGAGAGTGATGCGATTCATTGATGCCGGGCAGGTCCACGATGCGCTGGATTTCCCGTCGCTGATCAGAGGACTCGATCGACTTCACCGTGAAGACACCCAGGAGATGCGGGACCTGCTACTCGCGCAACCCGTCGGCGACGGGGTGACCAACCACCTGCTGATCCGTGCCGCATGGCAGCATGACAAGGCAGTCGGGATGAAACTGGTGACGATTTTTCCCGGCAACCCGACCCGCTCTCTTCCCGCGGTGCAGGCGATCTATGTTCTGTTCGACGGCGACAGCGGAGCTCCGCTGGCTGCGGTTGACGGGACGGCGTTGACCTTCAGGAAAACAGCGGCGGATTCGGCTCTCGGGGCGATGTATCTCGCCCGCAAAGACGCGGATCATTTACTCATGGTCGGGGCAGGTGCGATGGCGGCACACCTGATATCCGCCCACTGCGCGGCCCGACCTTCGATCCGGTCCGTCTCGATATGGAACCGGTCGGCAGGTAAAGCCCGCCAACTCGCAGACGAACTCGAATTATCCGGGGTTACGATAGAACACGCTGCGGTACTCGAGAAAGCGGTGCGCTCGGCAGACGTCATATCCTGTGCAACCATGGCCAAACAACCTCTTGTTCAGGGGGAGTGGTTGCGCCCCGGCACCCACTTGGATCTCGTCGGTGCTTTCACGCCCGACATGAGGGAAGCGGACGACGATTGTTTTCGTGTCGCAACGACCTTCGTCGATTCAAGAGCAACCACCGTTCACGATGTCGGTGAAATCATGATTCCCATCGCCAACGGGGTCATCGACGAGGAGGACATCGTTGCCGATCTCTACGATTTGTGCCGCGGCCGGCATACCGGCAGGGCCGGAGACGATCAAATCACGCTGTTCAAAAATGGCGGCGGCGGCCATCTGGACCTGATGACGACCCGCTTCCTGATGGAAAGAATCAACGAAAACCACTGACCGGGACTGCTAAATGCGGCATTTCTGGTGTACCCTGAGCGGTCAGCGGCATGTGATAGCACAAAACCCCCGATGACAGAACGCCTGGATGGCGCCCGAATACTGATCTACAGCCACGACTCATTCGGGTTGGGGCATTTGAGGCGATGCCGGGCCATCGCACACGATCTCGTCGATCGCTACAAGGGATTGAGCGTTCTCATACTGTCGGGGTCACCCATCATAGGCAGCTTCGACTTTCGCGCGCGCGTCGATTTCGTGCGCATACCGGGCGTGATCAAACTCCACAATGGGGAATACACCTCCCTGGGACTGCACATCGATCTCGACGACACGCTCGCCCTGCGCTCATCGATCATCCGCCACACAGCCGACATGTTTTCTCCCGATCTGTTCCTGGTGGACAAGGAACCCGTGGGCCTGCGCGGGGAAGTAGGCGAGACCCTGGCCATGCTCAAGGGGCGCGGGGTTCACAACGTGCTGGGTCTGCGCGACGTCATGGATGCCCCGAGGGAATTACGTGAAGAATGGGAACGTAAAAAGGCAATGCCCGCGCTCAGGGATCTTTACAGCGAGATCTGGATATACGGAGTGCCGCTCATGGGGGACACTATGAAGGGAATAGACGTGCCCGCAGAGGTCCGCGACAAAACCATATATACGGGATACCTGCCGCGCTACGTGCCGCATGATGCTTCCTTGACCCAGCCCATATCGCTTGACAAGCCGTACATTCTGGTGACCGCCGGCGGAGGCGGAGACGGTGCGACGATGATCGATTGGATAATTCGCGCCTATGAGCACGATGCCGGTCTGGATCAAAAAGCGGTGATCGTTCTGGGACCATTCATGTCGGCGTCGGATCAGCATGAATTTCGTGAGCGCATCGAGCGGCTTGACAACGTAACGGTGCTCACCTTCGAGAGCCATATCGAAGTGCTCATGCTGCATGCAGACAGTATCGTTGCCATGGGCGGGTACAACACGTTCTGCGAAATTCTTTCCCTGAACAAGCGCGCGCTGCTGGTGCCCCGTTCGACCCCCCGCAAGGAGCAGCTGATCAGGGCGCGGCACGCTCAGGAGCTTGGCTTGGTGAAGATGCTGGATGGTGACGGTCCGCGCGACTGGAAAACAATGGCTGTCGCACTCAGGCGACTGCCAGACCAACCTCTGCCAAGTGAAGCGAATATCGGAGGCATCCTGGACGGGCTAACCACTGTTCACCAGCGCGTAAAACACCTCCTGGAGAAACAGTACTCACCAACTTCGATGGTCGCCCAGCGCGCTACCTGAATTCCGGACAGTTCGCCTTGATTTGCTTTTCATTGCGTGTCAGTCTTAATCAACAGTACTCACTTAAGACAGGGTCAGCGCGAACTGTGGATCTGTACCAGGAAGCCGAGGAACTGAAAAAAGTTCCGATGTTCTCGAGACTCGGGGCATCCAAGCTCAAGCTGATGGCATTTACCAGCGAAGCGGTGGAATTTCACGATCAGGACATTCTGTTCCACATCAACGATCCGTCGGACAGCGCTTACGTGATCATGTCCGGAGAAGTCGAGATCCTGGTGGAGACGGACGAGGGCATGGTGCCCGTGGTAACCCGGGGTAAGAATGAAATAATCGGGGAAATGGCGGTCCTTACCAATTTACCCCGATCGGCTACGCTGCGTGCCAAGGGCCCTGTCCGTACCCTGCGAATATCAAACGATGCTTTTTTGAAACTGCTGTCCAACAGCCCGGAAGTCGCGCTGGACGTGATGCGTCAGTTGAGCCTCAAACTGGCCGAATCCACGAACATGATGCAAAACCTCAGCCAGGAGATAGAGCGTCTGCAAAACCGGCTCGAGGAAGTCGGAGACTCTGAGTAGAAAACGACTGCTTGCCATGGATCAGGACAGGTTCGTCGCGCTCTGGTCCCGGTGTTGCGGGCGCAGAGATTCGGCGGATGCCCTGTTCATGGGTATCGAAGACAGCTATAGCGAACCGCATCGCCACTACCATACCGGCGCCCATATCGAACACTGTCTGCGGCAGTTCGATCGCGCGCGCGATTCAATGGAAGATGCAAACGCCATTGAACTTGCGTTGTGGTTCCACGATGTCGAGTACGACCCGCAATCCCCCAACAACGAGCAGGAAAGCGCGGAGCGATTCAAAAGAAGCGCCACGGGAATGATGAGCGATGACCTCGTGGAGCAGGTTTGTCGCCTGATCATGGCGACGATCCATGACTACGCTCCGCAGGTGCCTGACGAGCAATACGTCGTCGATATCGATCTGTCGAGCTTCGGGCTTCCCTGGAACGAGTTTGTGATAGACAGTCGCAAAGTGAGAAACGAGTTTCCGGCAATGAGCGATCGGGAGTTTGCGCAAAAAAACATCGGATTCCTGCGGATGCTTTTGGACAGGCCGAGCGTGTACTCCACGGAGTTTTTCAAGGCACAATTGGAGGCACCGGCGAGGGACAACATGCGAAAACAGATCGCACTATTGCAAAGTTCCTGCAGCTGACTAACCGCTGATTCAGTACTGACGTTACGATTCCAGCTACTCCGGGTCGGCGTGTGAGCGGCGCCGTCTTCGTGCTTGACCATCTCCGGCTACAACGGGACATTAGCCATGGACAGCTTCAGAAATTTGTTTTCATCCATCGAAAACACATGCGCACAGGTCCAGTCGAGCACCAGGGGGGGCGGACCGATCATGTCCCAGCCGGTGGCTTTGCTCAGCGTCGCGCGAATCACGCCCTTGTGAGTTACGGCTACGACCGGCGTCGACGCGTCGACCTTCTTTCCCATCCATTCCATCACGCGCTCCTGAACATCCCGCGGGCTCTCTCCACCCGTGGGCCTGAAGTCCAGACCGCGGTCCTCATTGTGCCGCATCGCATTCCGATGCCTTTGCCGCAAATCCGACAGCGTCAGGCCTTCCCATTCACCCCAGTTCATCTCCATCAACGCCCGTTCCAACTCGGGATCACTGCAGCCCATCAATTGCGCCGTCTGAACGGCACGCACCAGCGGACTGCTCACCCATCTGGCATTTTTGTAGTGGCCGGGAATTCTCTGTCTGCTGACCTGCCTCCGGCCCTCTTCAGAGAGCGGAACATCGGTGTGTCCCTGTATTCGGCCCGCCGCGTTCCATTCAGTACGACCGTGCCGAACCATTACGAAATAAGTCATGCTTTGTCGATAAGCCTGGAAAAAAGTTCTGCCTGGACGGTCGTGGCGTGATGAATATTGTGCTCTCTCATGCATTTTTCTTGTGCGCGCGCACCCATTTTCTTCCCCAGATCCGGATTGTGAATAAATTCGCGAATGTACCGACTCAGCGTTTGCGTGTCATTCGACGGTGCCAACAGACCCGTAGTTCCATGCGCAACGATCTGCGGGATGCCCCCGACCGCTGATGCCACCACCGGCAAACCGCAGGCTTGCGCCTCGAGCAGTGCCATGCCATATGCCTCGTTGACAGCCGGCCAGACATAAAGGTCACTGGATCTCAAAACGGTGTAGATTTCTTGTCGTGACAAAAGCCCCGTTTCCGTCGTACGAGACGCAAACGGCTTGAACAGGTTCGATATCCGTTGCCTGGCGGGGCCGTCACCTATCATCAGCAAGTGCCAGCTGTCCTGTTCCACCAGGGTCAGCGTTTGGGCCAGTTCGCGATATGAAGCAAGCTTGTCCCCTTCACGCATCATTGCCACGCAAACGAGCCACGGCGTATCAGCCGCCACCCCCCACCTTTGCGCCACCTGCGCGCGGTCAGCAGATATCGTGTCAATGCCTTCAAGCGAGATAAACGGCTTCAATTCAACCAGTTCACAAGACGGCTTCAAAACGCCCCGAAGGCAGGGATCGTCCTGCCGGTTCAAACTGATCACCGCATCGGCCGAGTGAATACACGCCCGGCACTGCTCGTGCCCGATATGCCATGGCCCGTTAATCTGTTTGGGGGCAAAAGACGCTTCAGCGATGACGTATGGGATCTTCAGGCTTGAACACACGACCGGGCCGATCCAGTCCGGCGCCTTGTGGTAGACATGGTAGGTAAACCAGAGTGCGGGTTGGCTATCGGGGGCGGAATACTCCCTGACCAATCGATGGGCAAGTTCGGTCCCTGTTTCCCGCATTTGTTGCTGACGTTCCGGATCTCCCTCCCCCTCCCACGATCTGAACTCACTGGCCAGCTCTACATCGAAACCACCGTCCTCGATTGATTTTTGGAAAAGCCTGGCGACCAGGCGATCTCCGGAAGGGCGGTAGTGGAGTGGAGACTTAAGCGGTGCGTAATATGCGATCTTCAACGGGGAGCACGGATTCCGGGAACATTCGGACGAGTGTATCAATACCCTTGGTCAGGGAAAATCGTTCGCGCACGCGCTCGAACCCCGCCTGGCCTAGGCGCTTACGCAATTCGGGGTTCTCGACAAGCGATTGGAGCGCGCGCGCAAGGGAGTCGGGGTCTTTATGTGCGACCAGCAAACCGGTAACGCCGTCTTCTACGAGTTCGGGAATGCCGGAGATGCGGGTAGAAACGCATGGCAGCCTCTGGCTTTGCGCTTCGAGCAGGACGTTGGGCAGCCCGTCCCGGTCACCGTCTTCGGCGACCCTGCACGACAGCACGAAAATATCGGCAGCGCGATAAGCACGCAGGACTTCATCGTGCGGCTGAGGTCCGCGCCATTGGATCCGGTCCGAAATGCCCAGAGTTCCGGCGGCGCTCCGCAGCCGGTTGATTAGTGCTCCCCCGCCGATGTGCACGAGACGCCAGTCCAGGTCTCGCGGCAATCTGGACAGCGCCTCGAGCAGATCCCCATACCCTTTCTTCTCAACCGCGCGCCCGACGGAGACGATCTCAACCGGGCCGGCAGCATGCCCACTTGATACCACTGATTCAACGGGCGGGCCCGGGTCGTCGAAACGACCGAAATCGAGACCATGGTAAACCAGGCTTGCCTTCCCAGGGTCGTCGGAGATAGATCGCAGGTGGTCGAGGTTCGCGGCGGTACAGGTTACCAGCCACCGGCACTCTCGGAGTTTTTGTCTTTTTTCCCATTCAGGCGTCGTCCAGATATCTTTTGCATGTGCCGAGCAGGCCCAAGGAATCTGCGACATCAAACTGGCATAGCGCGTCACCGATGCCGGTGTATGAAGGAAATGCGCATAGAGAAAGCCGACATCGTCGGGCAGTTCCGCCGACAAAACCAGCGCCTGGCCAAAACGGCGCACACGGTTCGGCGTGGGGTCCTTCGACAAATCCGACAGCCAGGCGTTGCGTGCGACCCGGTAGCCTTTCCTGCGGCGGCACCATCGCCAGGCGCTAAGCACCCGCCGAGGGTCCTCATACAGGTACTCCGGCAGGTACAGAATCGGTGCATGAATTTCCGCATGCACTGGATGTGACGCGGGGTCCGTGGGTCGTCGCAGAGAGGCGATTCGCATCCTGAGTCCGCGGCACTGCAAAGCGTATATCTCCTGCGCGATAAAGGTCTCGGACAAACGAGGGTAACCTTTGACGACTACGGTTACACTCTGTTGCGATGGTTCCATATTCGAGCCGCTGTGAGCATCATGTAACAATATAAGCTATCCTATGCGAATTCATCCATAGTGTTGTCGCCACGCCGCTAATATCAATGTCTAAGAATCCGGCCGGACAGGATGTACTGGATCCTTCGATATACCGGTACATCCTGAAGCACACCTCTAAAGACCAGATATATCTCTTCCTGCTGACGGTACTATCCATGCCGCTGGTATATATCACCCTCGAGATTCCCAAGATCATCATCAACGAGGCGATCGGCGGTGTAAACCTACCCGAGGACATTCTGGGTTTCGAGGTCGATCAGATTTCCTATCTGCTCGCCCTGTCTTTCTTCTATCTCGCTCTGGTGCTGGTGGGCGGCGGCCTGAAATACGTTATCAACGTTTATCGCGGGGTTCTTGGTGAACGCATGCTGCGGCGGTTCCGGTTCGAGCTGTACAGCAGGATCCTCCGCTTTCCACTGCCGCACTTCAAGCGCCTTTCACAGGCAGAAATCATTCCCATGATCACTGCCGAAACGGAACCACTGGGCGGCTTCATCGGCGATGCATTTGCCTTGCCCGCATTCCAAGGCGGGCTGCTGCTGACATATTTGTCATTCATATTCGTCCAGGATCCCTGGCTGGGGCTGGCGGCCATTTCCCTCTACCCGATCCAGATATATGTCATACCCAAACTGCAGAAGAAGGTCAACGTCCTGGCAAAACAGCGAGTACAGACGGTGCGCAAACTCGCGGACGGCGTCGGTGAATCGGTTTCGGGAATCACGGAGATCCACGCAAACGATACCTCCTTCTTCGAGCGGGCGAAAATCTCGCAGAAGCTCGGCACCATTTACGACATTCGTTTTGAGATCTACCAGCGCAAGTTCTTCATCAAGTTCCTCAACAATTTTCTGGGCCAGCTGACGCCCTTTTTTTTCTATGCGGTAGGCGGCTATTTCGTCATCGTGGGCGATCTGTCGCTGGGCGCACTGGTTGCCGTGCTGGCGGCCTACAAGGACATCGGTCCGCCTTGGAGCGAACTGCTGAAGTTCTACCAGATCACGGAAGACGTCCGCGTCAAATATGCCCAGATAATCGAACAGTTTCAGCCCGAGAACATGCTGCGGCTCGAGCTGCAGAACGAGGCCCCGGAAAACATAGAACCGGTCAAAGGCACGTTGCTCTCAAATAATCTGAGTTACACCGAGGACCAGGTGGTGAAGCTGGTCGATGGCGCAAGCTTTCGCCTCGATCTGGGCAACCACACCAGCGCTGTTGGCGTCACCGGCAGCGGCACGGACGAGGTAATCAGATTGGTTGCCAGATTGATCTTCCCTACCGCGGGCCGCTTGATCATCAATGACAAAAACCTGAGCGAAATGCCCGAGGCGGTGCTGGGAAGGAGAACTGCTTACGTCGGACCGAACGCACATATATTTGCCGGCACGGTCATGGACAACGTTCTTTACGGCCTCAAGCACCGCCCGCTCATCGAACCCGATTACGACGAAGAGCGGACAAAACAACGCAGGCGGGATTTGAAAGAAGCGCGGGCCTCCGGAACCAGCACCGACGACGTCGACGCGGATTGGATCGACTACGACGCCGCCGGCGTAGAAGACGACGCGAAGCTCGTCCAACGGGTTTTCGAAGTATTCAAGGTTACCGGTCTCGAGGATGATATTTACAAGCTTGGGCTGAACGGAACCATTGCGAAAAATGAAAGCCACACCGCTCTGACCAATTGCGTCCTGGAAGCCCGGCAAGCTCTGCACGAACGACTTTCCGATCCCGGGATGAAAGACCTCGTCGAATTTTTCGACCGCGAACACTACAACACCAACATGTCGGTGGCGGAAAACCTGCTGTTCGGGACCGCGATTGATCCGTCATTCGATGTCGAGAACCTGTCAAAAAATCCGCAGATCATAACCGTGCTCGAACAGTGTGGATTGATCCCGGAGCTCCTGAGCATCGGTCGAAAGATCGCGGATGTGATGCTCGATTTGTTTACCGACGTCCCGTCAGACAGTGAATTGTTCGAGCAGTTCAGCTTCATCAGCGCGGACGATCTGTCCATGTTCCACGGCCTATTGAACCGCACCGAGGAGAGCCAGCTGGAAGACCTCAAAGGAGAGGATCGTGTCTCGCTGCTGTCGCTGCCGTTCAAACTCATTCCCGCCCGCCATCGCCTGGGGCTCATTGACGACTCCATGATGGAGCGCCTGGTTAGCGCTCGTGCAGCCCTCCACGGCGAACTCGGAGATAACAACGAATATGTCAGTTTCTTCGACCTCGAGAAGTTCAATCACGCAATCACGATACAGGACAACATCCTGTTCGGACGCCTCGCGTACGGCAAGGCGCGCGCGCAGGCTCGCGTCGGAGAACTCATCCGGGAGACGGTAGAATCGATGGGACTGCGACGGGACATCATGAAAGCCGGCCTGGAGTTCGAGGTCGGCATAGGTGGTTCGCGCCTTTCGCTGGTGCAGCGTCAGAAGCTTGCGATCGCCCGAGGTTTGATAAAAAATCCCGATGTACTCATCCTGAATGACGCCACCAGTCCTTTGGACCCCGCCGCGGAAAACAAGATGATCGATAACCTAATCGAACACATGGCCGGCAAGGGATTGATAGCCGCATTGAGCAGTGTGGAGCTTGCCCGGAAGTTCGAACACACAATCGTGCTCGAACACGGCAGGGTCATCGAGCAGGGCCGGGCCGATGAACTGAGTGCGTCCGGGGGCGCATTGCAGAATCTGCTGCGGGCGGAGTAGCGTAAATCCCGCCGGAGGGCACGAATGCATCCATTGCCGCTTTTCGCGGCTCCACCGGACTTGCTATAGTCCAAGTTTGTCAAGAACAGAGCCCTTACAATGGATGCCAACAGCGTACCCCTGCCCGACAAAGAGTTCACCCTCGAGGAGCTGGACAACGAGCTACTGCTCTATCACCCGGCCAAGACGACCACCGTGTATATGAACCAGACCGCATCAATCATATGGCGGCTTTGCGATGGTGAACGCACGGTCAACGAGATCATAAGCCTGATCAAGGATTCTTATCCCGAGGCCGATAGCGGAGTCGAGAAAGACGTCGAGGCAACGCTGCAAATGTTCAGCGATCACGGTGCGATAACTTTATAGGTTCACACGATATTGAAAACACGCTACGTCAATTTCGCAGGCCAAAGTTTATCCATCGAGTACAGCCCCGATTTCTCGGAACTGATCGAATTTCTATACGGCGACACCAATGCCGATCCGTCGGATTCTCCGGATGCCACCCTGAGCGTACGCGAGGAGGACGGCGAACTAACTTTGCATTGCGGTGATAAACAATTGTATCGGGGCAACGAGAATTCAGCACTGGCAACGACGCTGATTCGCGAGACGATCCATCAACTCATCGATCGAAACGCGGACGGCATGGCATTGCATGCTGCGGCATTGTCAAGAAACAGCAGGGGCATACTGATCCCGGGACAAAGCGGCAGCGGAAAGACCTCGCTCAGCACCTGGCTGGCTGCACGGGGCTTCAACTATCTGACCGACGAGTACGTATTCATCCGGCATAACGCGAACACGATGCAGGCATTCGCGCGGCCACCCAATGTCAAGGTAAGGGGCATCGAAGCGGCGCTGGAGCATTTTTTCGACATGGACAAACACGAAGACCAGACCATCCAGGGCAAACATGTCGCAATGATCCCTTTCCGTCTGTTGAACCCCGAAAACATACAGGAAAACCCGACGGTCGACTTGATACTGTTCCCCAGGTTCATAAAAAATTCCGACCTCAAGCTGGAAAAACTAACCAAAGCGAAGTCCGGGCTCGCATTGATGGAATCGCTGGTGAATGCGCGCAACCTCAACGGTCACGGCTTCGACGAAGCGGCGCGGCTGGCACGCGACACGCCGGGTTACCGTCTCGAGTACGGCGGCTTCGATCAGCTACAGGAAGAATTCGATAACATACTGCCCTGACGAGATCCGGGCCAGCGGAGTGATTCCGGTTGTTTCCAGAGATGTTCTTGAAGCGAGGTAGAGTTCGACCGGATAGCCTGACTCTGCCGTACAAGCAACGAATCGTGACGAGCAGTCAATTCTTACCCTGGTCAAATTTTCTCAGTTCGAGCCTTCTGACTTTGCCCGTGGTGGTCATGGGCATACGGTCGATAAATTCGATCGCGCGGGGATACTCGTGGGCCGCGAGCCGATCCTTGACGAACATCTGGATCTCTTTTTTCAGGTCTTCACTCCCGGCAAGCCCCTTGGCGAGCACGATGAATGCCTTGATGATACTGCCGCGAAGCTCGTCCGGACTGCCTATCACCGCCGCCTGCGCCACCGCGGGGTGCCTGAGCAGGCTGTCCTCGATCTCCCCCGGCCCGACCCGGTGCCCCGCGGTGCTGATGACGTCATCCTTGCGGCCCAGGAACCAGATATAACCGCCGTCGTCACGGTAACCGACGTCCCCGGTGCGAAACCAGCCGTTGACGATTTTATGTTCGGTTGCCGTCTCATTGTTCCAGTATCCGAGGAACATGACGGGATCACCAGTGCGGGCTGCCAGCTCCCCCTGCTCCCCCTGACGCACGGGATTACCCGCTTCGTCGATAGCGTCTACATCATGCCCCGGGTACGGCTTGCCCATGGATCCTGGTTTGACCGCCATAATGGCGCTGCAGTTTCCGACCAGATAATTGAACTCGGTCTGGCCCCACATCTCGTTGATCTCCACATCGAGCACGTCCCTGCCCCACTCGTAGAGCTCGGCGCCCATGGCCTCTCCGGCGGACATGACGCCGCGAAGACCTATTCGATAGCGATCGATGTCGGGCACCTGCCGAATCATTTTGAGCGCCGTGGGGGGTATGAAGGCATTGGTAACCCGGTGCCGTCCCATCACACTGCACGCTTTTTCCGGGTCGAACTTGCCGCCTTCGAAAGCGACGATCGGCCGTCCGTATACCCATGTCGGCAGCAGGCCATCGAGCAGTCCACCGGTCCAGGCCCAGTCCGCCGGCGTCCAGAAGACATCGCCCGCCCGGGGAAAAAAGTTTTGCGACATTTCGAAGCCGGTCAGATTCCCGATCAGGGATCGGTGGGCTACCAGCGCCCCCTTTGGGGGTCCGGTCGTACCGGAGGTATAGATCAGCAGGGCCGGATCATCGGCAAGGGTATCCACCATTTCGAAGCTGTCCCCACCCCTGTTGATCAAGGCCCATAGCTCCTGATCGCCTTGTTCGCCCGCGCAGGTGATGACGGTCTCGAGCTCGGGCAATTGGTCCTTCATGTCCTGGATCATCTCGACGTGTCTGCCGATTGTGATCACCGCTTTCGCGCCGCTGTCCCTAAGACGATACTCGATGGCTTCAGGGCCAAACAGTATGGACAACGGTAGAGAAATCGCACCGGTTTTGTGGATCGCGATATGGGCAATGCCGGTTTCGATCCGCTGCGGCAGGATGATCCCTACGCGGTCCCCCTTGACGATACCGATGGCTGCCAGTCCATTTGCGAGTCGGTTCGACAGCGTCCTGAGATCGCCAAACGTGTAGGTTTCCAGTGCACCTCCTTGCTGCTCGTACAGCAGTGCGGGGCTCGTATCCAGACCACGGTGTTTGTCGCATACGGCCCACGCCATATTGAAGTGACGGGGTATGTTCCACTGGAACTCTCTCCTCACCTGGTCGAAGTCGGTGTACTCTGGGTCGATGATCTGCATGGTCATTGTCCGGCGACGTCCTGCAGAGCTTATCCCAATTCCGTATGCAGAAGAATTTCACAACGACGGACGGACCTTGAACATCGGGCGCTTCCGAAGCAAAATGCCGCAAAGCCAGGAGACAAGCGAATGAGCACAAACGCCGAGAACATTCATACGCAGCCCGTTCTGCTGAGGGAGGATGCCGAGAACATCGCCACGCTGACCCTCAACCGGCCCGGTAAATTCAATGCATTGTCCGAAGACCTGCTGACCGCCCTGCAGGATGCGCTGGATGGCGTCGCGCGGGATGATTCAGTGAAGGTGGTGGTGATTGCCGGTACGGGCAGGGCTTTCTGCGGTGGCCACGATTTGAAGGAGATGCGGTCCCAGCCCGACGAGGACTACTACCGGTACCTGTTCAATAAGTGCAGCGACATGATGCTGACCATGACGGGTATCCCGCAGCCGGTGATCGCCAGGGTGCACGGCATTGCGACGGCGGCGGGTTGTCAGCTCGTCGCGAATGCAGACCTCGCCGTCGCCTCGAGCAACGCGACGTTTGCGACATCCGGCGTGAACCTTGGTCTATTCTGCGCCACACCCGGTGTGCCGCTTGCCAGGAACATGTTGAGAAAGCACGCCATGGAGATGCTGTTGACCGGGGACTTCATCGATGCAGACACCGCTGCCAGGCTGGGGCTGGTCAACCGGGTCGTGGAACCGGATCGGCTGGATGCAGAAGTGAATGAGCTGGCGGTCCACATCGCCACGCGCCCCGCGGTCGCGGTGCGCACCGGCAAGCGGATGTTCTACAAACAGTTGGACAAGGATCTCGAGTCGGCCTATCGCTTCGCCGCCGACACTATGGCACGGAACATGATGGCCAAAGATACCGTGGAGGGGATCGACGCCTTCATCGAAAAGCGCAGCCCGGCCTGGAAACTCTAATTAATTCAGTATTTCGTCATTGCGAAGTGAAGCAATCCGGCACTGTTGTCATACAAGAACTTCTGACGCCGCGTCCTGCCACGCTTCGCTTGCAGCTTCGGCACGCTCCTCGCAATGACACAATTAATCAGAGCTTCCGTAGGTTATTTGGTTTCGACTGAAAAACAGTGTGTCTTGGA
>JAHEIO010000255.1 GCA_024639325.1 Gammaproteobacteria bacterium | reverse complement strand
TCGGTTGCGAGTGAGTGCGCAACCGGTGCCCAAGATCGGTAAAGCCGAGCGCACGCGTGCAGCCATTCTGAATGCGGCATTGGAATTCATCTGGTCGCATCCGTTTCGTGACATGACCGTCGGCTCGCTGATGGCTCCGACAGGCGTCAGCCGCTCGGCGTTTTACCAGTATTTCAACGATTTGCACGAGGTGATGGAAACCTTGCTGGACATATTGCAGGACGAAATTTTCGAGGTTGCCGAACCCTGGGTTGTGGGCGTCGGTGATCCCGCCGCGCTGGTGCGTGAGTCCCTCGCCGGGTTGGTTCGCGTCTGCTATCAACGGGGCCCCTTTCTGCGGGCTATTGCCGATGCCGCCACCACCGACGAGCGCTTGGAAAAAGCCTGGGTGCAGTTCCTCGGTCGGTTCGATGATGCGGCTTGTGCCCGCATCGAGGCCGATCAGAAGCAGGGCGTGATACCGGACTTCGATGCTCGCCTCGTTGCCGTCGCGCTCAACCGTCTCAACGCCTACATGGTCATCGAGGCGTTCGGGCAGCGCCCAAGGAGGCAGCCGGAACCGGTCGAGGAGGCTTTGGCTCGGGTCTGGATATCCACACTTTATGGCGCCAAGTGGGTCGAGAAAGGTTCGTCGAACCTACAGCGAAGATGAATCGAAGGTTGAATTAATCATGGCACAACAATACACACCCGGTGTGTCTGCAACGAAGGAATTGTCGTGAGCTTCGATAAGATCTTTTATCTCATGGACCACCGCTTGATCGCGCTGGGAATGGTTGTGCTCATCGTGGCCGCGAATGTGCAATCCATAAACGAAAAATACGAGAGTTTCCGAGATCTTTTTAAATTAGGAGTACCCGATGAAAGATGAATCAGTCACGAAGACAACATTGAAATTGAAGCGCGCCCTGCAAGCCTCGTGGCTAGCGGTTATCTCGATCTGCGTCCTGGCACCGGCTCAGGCTGCGGATGCCCCCACTCAGGCGCAGGAACTGAGTCCCCAAGAACAGATGATTCACCGCCGCGCGGTCGAGGCCGCTGTATGGGGCATGCCGTTGGAGGGTACCCGTGGTTTTCTGGTCGGCACTCGCAACGATCTTGGTGGCGACTGGAACGATGTCGTCTACTTCTCTAAACCCATGGAGTCGCGGCATGGCTTTCTGACTGCGAACAACCAGACCCCTTATGTTATCGGCAATTTTAACACCAAAGAGGGACCGCTGGTTGTCGAGGTTCCGGGTGCATCCGACAAGGCCAAGTTCTTTGGCTCCTTCGTCGATGCCTGGGACTACCCCTTCACGGATGTCGGGCCTGCGGGCGCAGACAAGGGCAAAGGCGGAAAATTTTTGTTTCTGCCACCCGGTTACGAAGGCGAGGTGCCGGAAGGATACCTCGTGTTCCGCCCGTATACCTATGCGGTTTACGCGGCATTGAGGCCGGTGGCGGAGAAAGGGGCGAAAAACGAAGACCAGGTCGCCTACGCCAGGACGCTGAAAGTCTATCGCTTGAGTGAGGCGTCGAATCCACCGCCAACGAACTTTATCGATGCCTATCCCAATAAGTGGGACACGTTGCCGAAGTACGACATCTCATACTTTAGCGACCTGGCCGAGGCCATCGATGAAGAGCCGGTGCTGGAACGCGACCTGGCAATGATGGGCATGCTGAAGTCCATCGGAATCGAGAAGGGCAAGCCGTTCAACCCCGATCAGAGGATGCAAGAGATCCTCGAAATGGCGATCGTGGATGCCTACGACTATATGCAGGACCTGTTCGTGAATAATGCCTTCATGAACTTTATTGAAGGCACTCAATGGTCGACCTTTAACCTTCCCATCGAGCAGGCAAAAGCCGGGTGGCCGTTCGTGACGGAAGACCGCATGCTCATCGATGAGCGCGCCAACCTGTACCACTACGCCACGTTCATGCCCAAGGCGCTTGGCGGTGGAAGCTTCTACTTGACCAACCTCTACGACAGCGAAGGCAGGCTGTTGGATGGTGAATCGACCTACAAGATGAATATTCCTGCAGATGCGCCCATGAAGGATTTCTGGTCGGCCATCGCCTACAGCTTTGCCACGCACGGTTTCATCGTGGGCTCGGAGCGCGTTGGCATCTCGTCGCTGGAGCAGGAAAGTTTGCAAGTCAACGACGATGGATCGGTGGACCTCTACTTTGCCCCAAGCGTACCGGAAGGTCAGGAATCTAACTGGATCCCAACTGGAGAAGACTTTTGGATAGCCCTTCGACTCTACGGGCCAGAAAAGCCGGAGATTATCAAGTCCTGGAAACTCCCGGATATCGAGAAAATCAAATAGAACATTAACTGAAGAAAGGAAACCTGAGTATGAAAATCACATCGAAATTACAAGGCAGCCTGCAATACATGCTGCTAGCCTGGATTGCGATCCTGGTTGCGACACCAGCGAACGCCGCGGATCCCGTTAAGGTCACCGCCGACAACTACGTCCGTGCTGAGAGCGACTTTCAAATGAAGGGCTATGCCGAGGCCATGGACGCCTTCGGCAAGTTCGCGGTCCAACGGACGCACTATGATGTCGACAACCAGGTGACCGTTCGCGGCAACCGAGATACGATCTATATGTTCGGAACCTTTGACCTGACCTCGCCCCTGACCATCACGCTGCCGGACCCGGGAGATCGGTACATGTCCTTGCAGCTGATCAATCAGGATCACTCCATCCCACCCACGATCTACGGGCCTGCAAAAAGAACCTTTACGATAGAGAATATGGGAACCCGCTACGTCATGATTGGCATTCGAACCTTTGCGGATCCCAATGACCCCGCCGATATGAAGGTCGCCCACGCCCTGCAGGATGCGGTCATAGTCGAGCAGGCCGACATCGGCAAGCAAGATCTGCCGAATTGGGACCCTGAGGGCGTCGAGACCTTACGCGAGGCGATCAACGTGCTGTCCGCCACCATATCGGATAGCTCCACTTTTTTCGGTGAGAAGGACAAGCTCGATCCCATCCACCACCTGATCGGTGCTGCTTGGGGATGGGGTGGGCAGCCCAAGGAGGCCGCTACCTATCTCAATTTTTATCCGGAGAAGAACGACGGCAAGACGCCCTACACGCTCACTGTGAAGGACGTGCCGGTTGATGCGTTCTGGTCAGCGATTGTGTACGACAGTAAGGGCTGGATAGTAAAGAATGC
>JAHEIO010000254.1 GCA_024639325.1 Gammaproteobacteria bacterium | reverse complement strand
GGCGGTGGTTTGGGAACTGGTGGGCTGGGTCACGGGGCACCTCCATTTGCAAGAATACTGTTAATATATACAGTATTCTACATCTATCCGTATGAATAATATAGCTTTAGTCTCAAACTTTTCCGTAAATACGCGCCCCCGCGCTGCTGAAGTCGTGGTTCAACAACACGTGATGGATCACCCTGGTGATCTTCTCGCCCCCGGTGGCCGAAGGCTCGATTGGCGATACGTGCGAATAGTCTTCGGCAGCATCGCAGACCGATCGCAGATCGATTACAGGAAGCCCACGCACAGCCGCCTCTCGGACGATCACGTCGTTGAATAGCGACAACGCCGCCGCGGCAGACGGGTGCGCCAATGTTTCCATGTCCGGGACCGCATCGTAGATGGTGCACACCGCGAGTGGCAGATCTCGAGGCACAAGGGTGTCCAGCATATTGCGGTAGCCTTCGAGGAAAACCGACTGGACCTGTGCCAGCGCGGACAGCATGGTTTGCGCCGGCCCGTCATGGTGCAGGAGGGGAACCGCCTGGAGTGCGTCGTTTCCTCCAACGCTCACGAACAGGTGGGTTGCGTCATCCGGAATGCCTTCGGCCTGGACGGCCACGTGATAAGTCACGTGGCCGTCCACGGCGAGCAACTCGGCACGGCCGGAGCCCTCAAGTCTTTGATTCAGCTGCTCGACCACAGCCGGCTTACCCGGCACATAGATGGCGTTGTCAAAAATCGAATCACCAAGCAGCATTACGTTGTACATGGGTACGCACCTCCTTTCGGTCAGCAAACACCCGGTCCCGCTTCAGACGGCCTGCAGTTCATGAATAGTCGGGTGCGCGGTTGAACAATGCCGCTCCCGGCGTCATACCTCGGGAGTAGATACATCCTAGCACGCGCTTTTACCTTACATACCGGGTTATGATGGCTTTTACCGTTCAGTGCGACAATGCCTGTCGCAAACCATGAAAATGGATTTCACACCGAATTCGAAATCTTGCAAAGATATGCCGCAACCACCCGTCAAGGTAGATTTAGAGCAGGGCACACCCGCCTGGTTTCAATACCGAACGCGCCATTTCAATGCGTCCGAGGCTGCCGCAGTTACTGGTTGCAGCCCCTGGATGACGTCGAATCGGCTGTTGAATCGGAAGACCCATGCCGATACCGAGGAAACGAACCAGGCGATGGCACACGGGCATCGATTCGAACCCGACGCACGCACGCTGGCACGACAGCTCTTCAACGCCCCTGATCTGGCGCCGGCCGTCTACCGCCGGGGCATCTACTCGGCCAGCCTGGATGCCATAACGCCGGATATGCGGCTGAATGTGGAGATCAAGTGCCCGGTACGCGGCTGCCAATCCGATCTCTGGCGTAAGGTCAGCCGCGGCAAGCTGCCCCATCACTATAAAATGCAGTTGGCGCACCAGTGGCACGTTTGCGGTACCGGGCAAAATCTGTTGATGGTGTACTGCTTCGACCAACGAAGATCCGTGCACCTGGAAATGAGCACACCTGAACTGGAGCTGCTCTGGACAGACGTCGTCGAACCGGCCTGGCTAAAATTTGCCGAGGAAATGCAGTCTGCCGCTGAGCGAGTCGAGAGGTGCAGCCCATGAGCCGGGCAACCCGCGAGAAAGTGTGCATTTTCGTGGACGTTCAGAATGTTTATTACACCTGCAGGCAGGCCTACCGGGCAAACTTTGACTACAACAAGTTCTGGGCCAAGGCGACCGCGAAGCGCGACGTCGTCAGTGCAGTTGCCTACGCCACGGAGCCCGAAGACGAAAAACAGCAACAGTTCCAGAACATACTGCGCGCTATTGGGTTTACCGTGCTGCTCAAACCCGTGCTCAAGCGGGCGGACGGGTCGACCAAGGCGGACTGGGATGTCGGCATTGCGCTCGATGTTTATGAGGCGGCGCCAGGCTGCGACACCATAATTCTGGCGTCCGGCGATGGTGATTTCACGATATTGCTGGAGCGCATCAGAAAACGCTTCAAAACGCGGACAATAGTCTACGGCGTGCCGAAACTGACGGCGAACCCGCTGATCATGGAGGCCAGCCAGTTCAACCCGATAGATAGCAATCTACTGCTCAGGTAGATTCGGTCGCGCGATGCGGGCGAAACAAGCGCTTAGATTTCGGCATGAGTAGAGCCTGTTGCTCCGCCTCAACGGAGGAATTTCGAGATGCTGCGAAAGACGAGATCTTGGGCATCCGAAACCGCACTCATCCGTACGATTTGGCAAAGATTTGGCGGTCTTGTGCAGCATTATCCCAGATGCTGTATCGGATTGGACCAAATGGTGCACATTACGCGCAAAGCCTGTAGCCTTGTTTATGGGACCACTTGACGAAGGCGATTTTTTCATAAGGCATTGCGGTGATTTGGACGTCGACAGCATCTACGAGATCATCAACAATGCTGCCCTGGCCTACAAAGGCGTAATACCCGATGACCGATGGCATGACCCTCGTGGACAGACCCATGCTCGTCGGCACCTGGGCGGATGCAACATGGGCCATCGCTTTCTACCGGAAAAATGGATACGACCTGGTTTCTGAACTCGAAAAGGACCGGTTGCTGCGTAAATACTGGACAATCTCCGATCGGCAGATCGAGACTTCGGTCGTCCTGGCCCGCGGGAGAGATTGATGTATCGGGACAGATTTCTGTTTAAAGATGGAATCGCATCGGATCCAGTTGAATTAGTGACCCTCTGATTAATCGCGGCGTCTTAGAATACAACACTGGTCATGAAAGCCACCGGCAACATCAGGAAAATGCGCGCCAAACTGGGCGACGTGGTGCAATACACGCTGCCCTTGTACGACGTGCTGGAAGAAAACGAGTCGGTTCCTATGAACGGGTTGGTCGGGAAAACCGTCTCTATCAGGCATAACGGTACGATCAACTGTGTGGTTACGGGTAAAAGGATCAAAAAGGCCTACGGGGAGGGGATGAGCTATGATGCTTTCAGGAGTTCTCCCCAGGCCGTGGAAAGTATTCTCAGGCCGGAGCTGTGCCAGGCACACCTGGGAATTGCCCTGCGGGACCTGGAGTGGGAGGTCGAACGGCATGTCAAACCTCATTACGTGTACCTCTCGTTGACCAGCGGCATCAAGGTCGGCGTCACCCGCAAGGCACAGATCCCGACCCGCTGGATAGATCAGGGTGCCGTG
>JAHEIO010000029.1 GCA_024639325.1 Gammaproteobacteria bacterium | reverse complement strand
GTTGTCTGGTTTGGGGTTCAAGGATGTACGAAGCGATATGGAGCGACCGGCCTATCACCCTTGGACGATGCTGAAGATATACATCGACGGTTATCTGAATCAGCTGCAGTCGAGCCGGCGATTGGACCGGAAAGCGCAGCGTAGTGTGGAGTTGATGTGGCTGACGAGCCGTTTGACACCGGATTTCAAGACGATTGCGGATTTCAGGAAGGACAACGGCGAGGCGATCCGTGCGGTGTGACGAGAGTTTGTAGTGTTGTGCCGCCAGCTGAAGCTGTCGTCGGAAGCGGTAGTGGCGATTGATGGCAGCAAGTTCAGGGCGGTGAACAATCGGGAGAAGAATTGCAGCCGGGCGAAGATGAAGCGACTCCAACTACCACCTGAAGTCATCAAAAGAAAACAGCGAGTGGAGCTCCTTGTGATTATCTCAATTTCTGACTTTTCACACACCCTCTACTCACTCCGGTCAATCAGCTTTTCTATACGTTACGCGGTGCAGAATCCGTTACCGCCGTTCGAGTCTCGACATGCCGAGCGTCCGGTCTTCAGCCAACCAGCTAGCTGGGACCCATTGCGTTGACCAATGATGCGTAGACGGGATAGGGCGACGCCCTACAGGACAGGCTCGCAGGTCCTATAGATGAGAACTAGAAGTTGAAGGGCTACCTGAATTTCAGACTGTTCAAATTTGATTTGATAGCGACTTTGACTTTCTCGTAGTCGTCGAACAGGAACACCATATACGCGTCAGCCGATTTGTTTTTGTGGAGTGCAACTACCAAGGCCTGGCTGAACTCCTGACTGAACTTCGGCGATACATCCAGCACCGCCGCAGCGGCCCAGTCGGCATTGAAGTAGTCTTTCGCCTGCTCGATTGGATATTCGGTTGCGGGCGCATACCCGCCTTGCGAGAGGTTATCCACCACGGACTGAAACAACCTCGGAAACAGGTGGTTTGGGTCGGGTGCCGCATTGTGCGGATCTTCATATTGAATGGTCATTCTTAAAAGGGGTCTGATTGAATAGCGGATTTCTAGGGCATTGTCCTGCCGTCTCACCGCCTGCTCATAGCTCAGAACTTCGTTGACACGCGTCTCGACAATGCCAAATCCGTTAGGTTGTCGGTATTTTAGGTCTGCTTCAGCTAGTAAATCGTCGAATGTCAACGCCTGTGCAAACCTGCCCCCCGTTAAGAGCAAGGATAGAGCGACAAGTACCCTAAGATGCCAAGTCAAATCAGTCACGAGTTAGCTTTTACTTAGCCATCAGTGCTGTTACTTTCCGACTCCGACGCGTGCTGCCATAGCGACAACAACTCCTCGGCTTTCTGTTTCCATACCTCGTTGTCTGTCAGTTCGATGAAATTCTGGATATCGGCAATGGCCGCGCCGTTATCTCCCAACAAATCGAGCGTGGCAGCACGATTAAAATACGGGCCTGCCATATGCGGATCGATATTGATACATCGGGTGAAATCATAGAGAGCTAGTTTGTAGTCGCCCTTTTGATGGTGAATCGTTCCACGATTGAAATAGGCAGCAACCAGATTCTCATCAATGGTGATGGCCTTGTTCAAATCGGTGAGCGCGTCATCTAGTCGGCCGAATTGCGAATACACCTTCGCCCGATTTATCAGCAAGGATGAATTACTCGGAGCTTTTTGTAGAGCAACGTTCATATCCTGAAGCGCAGGGCTGTACTGTTTGGCTTCCAAATACAAGCTGCTCCTTACCGACAACAGCAGTTGATCGTTATCGTAACGGTCAAGTGCATTTGTCAGTGTGTCAATCGCCATCGGCAATCGCCCTTCCGATTTGTGTTGCAAGGCGACTTTGACATGCTGCGACGGGGACAGCTGATTGTGCGGATCATAAGCACCATGGGCGGAAGGCACTGGAGGCCTTGCTAAACCAAACCGGGTGTCGCTCTCCGAAACGTCTTGACGGTCGCTGTCGGCCGGTATACTCGCAGGATCACTACTAACGTCGCAACTCACTATCATTGGCAGCAGTATGCTGCCAATGATAGCGCCGAATGCCCTCGACTTAAGCCTGGCGCACATCGCCGGAACCCGTCAGTCTGACGATTGGCTATTCCTTGGTTTTCGCGTAGCTACGCAACATCTTATTCAGCATCTCGATGTGTTGCGCATCGTTAAGGGTCCCGGGTTCCGATACCTTCGCCCACAACTCCGCGTTCGTCATTTCGCGGTGACAGCCAAGACACAGGCCGGTCCGCTCCATGCCGTCCCTCACTTCCTTGGGCAGAGCCTTCGACAACGGCCAATGCGTACCGACGGTTTGCACCTGTTGATCGTCTTTGACAATTGTGGACCAGTCGAAATCCAGTTTTTCGATTTTGGCCACCTGAATCTGATGACGTTTTGGAATCACCTTGCCGGTTTTCTGGTCGATCAAATCTTCCACGATGTCCACCGGGTAGCGTGTCTGGAATACACCGCCGGCAATACCATAACCAAGCGCCTTCGGGTTGTTGTGGCACGATTCGCAGGTTCGGGCCTTGCGCTGAGCGGAATGGGGTTGCACCGGCGCCATATCGATTCCCAGTGGGGTTCGTTCCTGCCCAAGCATCGCGCGTTCATCCTCCGATTCTGCGATGTCATTATGGACCAGCGTCGTACCTTCGCGATCGATGACCGTCCAAAGGACTTGGCAGCCGGGCATCAAAGGCGTTACCCGCCCTTCACCATTGATTCCCAGTACGGGTTCTTCCCAACGCAGATACGAACGGGTTTCACTGACTTTGCCCGGGCTCTGTATCCCTTTCACGCCAAGCGGTGACTCCGCGGTTGACCCATCCGGATTCCGTTCGGTGCCGGAAGCGACCCAATCGGTGTCCTGTAACGGCATACCGTCTTTATCTTTGCCGTAGTCAACTTTAACGTGGCAACCGTAACACTGCGGGACCCAGGAAGCATGACAGGCGTAACATTCAAGGTTTTGCGCATGCTTTTTCACTGCGGCCATAGCGACCTTCGCATCAGGGCTTTTCCAGGTGTCATCGACCATCAACTTTCTAAGCAGCGGAACTTCGAAATCGTTTCCCGTCGCCGAATGCATAGTGACCCGGTCCCCATCTTTCACCACATTTCCGAATGGATTTCCACGCGTGGTTTTCAGATAGCCGTCTTTTTTCGAATACAGCGTGCCAAAACCCGCTTCGGCGCCCGGCGCATCCGACAGACCTCTGGGCGTATCAGTTAGTTCTTTATCGAATTCCTCGCCGTGTCCAAGGGCTAATTCCCACGGATACTTTTCGGGTGTGCCGTGGCAGTCTTCACATTCAATTTCAACCTGCGCCAGAGTTGTACCAAAAATATTTCCGTCACCATGCATATCCACCGTGGTGTGACAATCCTGGCACAATAATCCGCCCTCCGGGTTACCCGGCCGGGACGTAATCTGATGATGCAGGTCATCGGAAATAAACAGGTAATTCTTCGTATGCAGCTTGGGCTGCTTGCCGCCGCTGTGGGTCCATGGCGAACCGTAAGGAAACTCCATCAAACCTTGATAGGTCACGCCGATGCGCTTGCCGCGATTGTGACAAGAATTACAGGTTTCGACGGGAATCCCAGAGTATTCTATGTCGCCGTGCTTGATCACGGCTTCTCGCGTACCCTGTATCTGGTGGGTTAACAGGTGTCCGGGTTCGTCCTTGTTGATGGTTGGATCACCACCTTCATAGAAACCGTCGTTGGCATAGGGAATATGACAGGATGAACAACCCTGGCCGCGAAAATCACCACGTTTCTCACGGCCTTTGACCGTAACGTGGCAACGCTGGCACTGTTGACGCTGGTAAGTAAAACCGGCCAGTTTCGGGTCGGCTTCAATTTCCTCCACGGTCGGATTCGGAACTTGCTTGAGTTCGGTGGGAAACTGATCCGGATGTGCAGAGATCATCGCCTGCATATAGGATTTATATTCATCCGTACCGACGACAGGCACCTGCCCGTCTTCATCTGTAACATCATAGTTGCCCCACGGCACTTGATAATTCTGTACTTCCGGGATACCCCAGGTATGCAAGTTTCCCTGGATCTTTCCGGCCTCTGTGTTCATCAGTGACTTCTCCAGCCGCTCCCCATAGCCTTTATGACAGGCCGCTTGTCCACAGGTAAACTTGTTTACATCCATCGCCCCAGGGTCTGGGTAGAACAATTGAGGCCCATTGTCCTTCATAAGTGCATCGGGTGAACCGCTGTGCGCAGCTTCGGCCTCGGTCGCCGTGGGGTCACCACCGTGGCAAATGACACACCCCCCCGCATCTCCATGAGGCACCGCCAAAGCTTTGATCAACTGCATCATCGCGCTGTTTTCCTGGCGGATCGATTCGATACCCTGGTGACAACTCAAACAGCCTATGTTCGCTAATGCGGGTGTGGCAATTAGGAACAGAAACGGAGCGATTATGAACTTCAGGGGGGACGCTAAGACCTTCACCATTTTCTTGTTTCCTATGGGGTTATTAGCGACCCTAATTATGCAGTATTGACAAACTTTTTGATTACAAATAATTCTAGCTAATTTGATCCAGATCAATATTTACATTTTTTAAATACGATGCCCGATTTCAACCATTGCGAATTATGAGGGCTGGATTGAGGCCAAAGCCGCCATTCGTAGAACCCTTCATACGATTTGTAATACCTCACTTTTGTGAGGTAGTTTCTTGAACGATAGAGAGGTATCAGGGTGCCCGCTTCGGGCAGAGACCGTGTAAAAACAGCGCGGCGAATTGGCGAAGCTATCGGGCTAGGTAATGGACGTTTATATTTTAAGGTTTTGGATTGGTTTCAGTTTATGACCGCCAAATGACGTCCAGATGCCGTATACGCTCGCCTGATAACGCAAATTACGACCATAAAAACGATAAATAAGGCGCGGATGGCGCCTATCAGTGCCTCGATACCTACAATGTTCATCACTCTTTTTAGATTGTAGGCGAGCACATGCAGACTCATCTCGGTGCTGACATGCTCGAAAGTTCTGGTCAGGAAGTGTTCTGACCCCATCCAACGTTTGAGCGTCCCGAATGGGTGTTCTACTGTGTCCCGGCGAATCAGCATCTTCTCCGGCTGTCGATCAAGCCGATCCTGCATGGCTTCAAGCACGTCCTCGTGTTCCCAGCGTGATACGCACCGTTCTTTACCCGTTGTACATCGGGATTTCAGTTCGCAAGACTGACAATTCGAACTCCAATATCGATACAAAGTCATGCCATCCTGTTGCATCGTCGTCCGCTTGGGCAGGCGTTCGCCCGCCGGACATCGATACTCGTCATCTTTAGGTACATAATGAAAATCTTCCCGATCAAAAAGACTTGCTGCTTTATTATTCGAAGTCTGAGGTCTTGGCACAACGGCTGCGATACCCGCTTCGGCACACGCCAGAATCTCTACATTCTTGAAGTAACCCCGATCCGCGACGACTTTTAGTTCATCAACCTCCATCGCCGCCTGAGCTTGCAGTACCATGGAAAACAACTGTCCGCGATCGCTGTATTCATTCGTCACCTCATGGCCAATAATCAGGTGGTGTTTGGTATCGACCGCCGCCTGTACATTATAGCCGACAATCCCAGCTCCTCTGCTTCTCAAGGATCGTGCATCCGGGTCAGTCAGTGATATCTGCTTCTCCGGCGTGTTATGGAGTTCAGCCTCCAGCTGTTTGATCCGCTTTGTCCAGACGATACAAATATCGCTCGATGCTCCCTTCGATCTCTTTAAGGCGACGTGATACCTTCGACGGATTCAGGTTCCGGTCCCGATTGTTGTCCGCTTTGAAGTTGCTCCCATCTATCGCCACCAGTGTCTGACTCAGCAGGTCCAGTTTGCGACAACGGACAATAAACTCACGATAAACCTTGCGGATTGCCTTGCCGTTGGTTCAGCGAAAATTGGCTATCGTCTCGAAGTCGGGCTTTGATCGACCCGTCAACCACATCAGCTCAACATTACGCCCCGTCTCCCGTTCCAGACACCGGCTCGAATGAATTCGATTCAGATATCCGTATACACATAGCTTCAACATTACGGAGGGGTGATAGGCAGGCCTCCCCGTATCATGGGGATTCACTGCACTAAAACCCATCTCCCCTAAATCAAGCGCATCAATAAATGCTTCGATAACCCGGACCGAGTTATCTTCATCTACATAATCATCCAAACATTCGGGTGGCAAACTGATCTGTGCTCGCGGCTCGCCTTCAATAAATCGCTTTATATTTCTTAACCCCTCGAAAGTTCGGTGAATATAGTGCCAACAACGTTTTTACACATAGATGGTCGCCCCTCGTATTGTCAAGCGTTCAATCGAAGATGGTGAGCAGGTGTAGATTGCAGCCATATATTCGGACTTTTGATCAAGGCAATGCGCCTCGTGCCCCTGATGGAATCTGCTGGCAGGGTCCTTTACAGCCTGACGAGCTTTTCGCTCCCCGTGTGAAATAGGTTTGGCCTGCCACGGTCTGACCTGTCTTGCCATCATGTCATGTTCGCCTGAGCAATCGTGGAAATTTTCCTGTGTTCTAGTTCCTGTTATGGGCGGTCATGTTGTTGCGAGTTCATAACCCGCATCGTAGTCACGTCCATGAGCAAGTAATGCCCAAACAACGCGAGCGTTTTTGTTGGCTCGAGCTACCGCCGCCACGTTCTTGTGACGCCGCTTGAGCATTTCTTTTGACCAATTATCCGTAAGGGTCGTTTTGCGCTCGGCAACGCGTATTACCGATCTCGCTCCGTGAATCATCAACATTCTCAGGTACCCATCACCCCGTTTACTGATCCCCTGTAACAATACCTTGCTACCGCTCGAGTGCTGACGGGGTACCAGCCCTAACCACGCCGCCAGTTCACGACCGTTCCTGAAGTCCTTGGCATCACCAATCGATGCTACCAGGGCAGTGGCAGTCAGCGGTCCAATACCGGGTATCTTGGCCAATTTCTGGCTGGCTTCGCTGGATCGATGCCAAGCGTTAATCTGCTCTTCCAGCTCTTGAACCTGGCGGTAGAGTTCTTTTAAATGAGTCCACAAGCGGTGCAATAACCCACGAAATACGTCCGGTAGATCGTTTTCCCATCTTCAATGATTTCCGGTATGCGTCGGGCAACATAACTTATGCCTTGTGGCACGGTAATACCGTATCCGCCGAGCAAGCCCCGTATCTGGTTCGCCAGCGCTGTCCTCGCTTTGACAAAACCCCGTCGGGCTCGATGCAGAGACAACACCGCTTGTTGATCCGCCCGCTTGATTGGCACAAAACGCATATTGGGACGGGTAACCGTCCTCGCAGATCGCCTCCGCGTCCGCGACATCCGTCTTGTTCGACTTCACATACGGCTTCACGAACTGCGGCGCCATCAGCTTCACCGAATGTCCTTGACCTTGGAGTTTTCGCGCCCAATAGTGCGCCCCCGCACAGGGTTCCATGCCAATAAGGCAGGGAGACACCTGCGCAAAAAATATCAAAACTTGCTTGCGTCGCAACCGCTTTTGAACAACGCATTGGCCTCGTTCATCAACTCCATGCACCTGAAACACGGGTTTAGCCAAATCATACCAACTGTCGTAATATTCATCTCGGTCGCCTCTCTCGTTAAGTGGTAGTCACATTCACCACTTTGGCACATCGATGCCGGTTAATAGAGGGGCGACCATTCCATTAGTCTGGGCACACTCCAGACGACCACCCCGAAATACCTCTATGCCCGCTGTGGGTCGGGTTCGGTCTATTAGTCAATGGTGATACTCCCTTCGCTCGACTGGCAGTTGCCCGCGCCATAGCGGACCGAGAAAACTGGGCTCGAACACGTGGGTCTCACTGCACCCTGTCCGTCAGTAACCGCCATGTGCGGCCACTCGGGGTAAGTAGCACGAAGGGCTCTTCAATGGGTTTCTATGTTTTTACTAGACAGTACTTGAACGACAGCACTCTGTGAATTCTGTTGAAAAACTCGGTGACGCCGTAAACTCGTAAAAATCTTGTCGTGCACGGTCTCCAGATATCGTTTTTCGTGTGGAAATCTTTAAATCATCGTAGAGTACGAACCACTCTGCGCATCAAAGAATCGAAATATTTGCTTGATATGGATCAAGCCCGGTCACTAGGTACGGATTTATAATTGAAATTTATTGAATAATTCTATTTATGAGCCTCGCACATAGCCAAAGAATTAAAGGGGGCTATAGATATTTGAACCGAGAGTGTGATCCACATATCTCATTGAAACTTCAGAGACAGAGCAAATGATATCCCAACGTAAAAACAAACCCGCGAGATCCGCCACACTAGCCACATCGCTGCTCCTGCTTATTTGCGGCATTTCGGTGTCGAATGCACAATCCATCAATCCGGGCCTGGACGATATCTTTCAGCTGCGCGGCGGTCCGTTCTTCGCAAATTTTGATACCAAGGTCCGTGTCCAGGGGGTGGATTTCGATCAGGATGCGCTGTTGGGTGCCGATGAAACCACCGTTGCTTTGTTCGCCAAATGGCGTATTACCCCGAAGTTGCATCTGAACTTGGGGTATTCGAAGATTTCCCGCGACGACACGACAACCTTCAGCGCCGGCACGCCCATAGGCGGCATCACCGTGCCGGCGGGCACCACTTTGGCACTGGATTACGAGACGAGCAGTTTGCCGATAGCATTGGAGTATGCGTTTGTAAAAAACTCAAAAACGGAGTTCGGTGTTGAGGCGGGTGTTGCCGTTACCAAGATCAAGAACACCGTCAGGATTAGGGTCCCGGGCGCACCGACCCTCACCCCCGTCAGTGATGACGTCACCGAACCCCTGCCTTCGATCGGTTTGTTCTGGCATCAGGCGTTTTCTTCGCAATGGATGTTCATGGGCAGCGCCCGCTACCTGGGTCTTGAAATCGGCGATATCGACGCAGATTTTGTCGATGCTTTCGCCGGCATCGAATGGCGCCCGTTCAAGAACGTGGGCTTCGGGGCGGCTTATCTCTATAACGACGCCGACGGTAAAATCACCGTGGCGGGCACGGAATCCAACTTCAATTACACCTACGATGGCCCCTTCGCTTACTTGATGATCGGCGGTGGGGTCAGGTAGTGAGAGGTCGCAAAGGCAGCACCGACTCGGGTGGCCAGGAGATTCTTGAATGTAGGTGTAATGCTGAAGGTCGCCTAATTACGAGTTCTGCCTGAATTCACACACTAAGCTGCATGCGGCGCGTTGACCTGAGCAGAAACGGTGGCGGAAACATAAGGCCCCTCAGCATACCGGTCAGGCGCTGAAACCGCATTAGCCAACCCGACGGAGCCGAACAATTCGTCCGAGACGTGTTTCCAGCCGAGCTTGCGGAGATCAACAAGCGCCGCAGTCAGCTGGGCCTCCCTGAAGTTTCGGCCGATGCAGCCCCCTCAGCCAAGCTGGGACTGGTGGGCCTGGCCATCTCTGGCGGCGGCATTCGCTCCGCCACGTTTGCCCTCGGCGTGGTGCAGGCGCTCGCCAAGCAAGGTTTGCTCAAGAAGGTGGACTACCTCTCCACCGTGTCCGGCGGCGGCTTCCTCGGATCCTGCCTCAGCTCGTTGCTCAACGATAAAAGCACCGGGCCCGACCAGGAACGCTTCCCCCTTCGCTACGAGGTGGGTACGAAAGAGCCGCTCGCCGTCGGTCACCTGCGCCAGGGTGCGCGTTACCTGGCGCCGGGCGGCGTCCTGGACAAGCTTCGCATCCCGGCGGTGATGCTGCGGGGCGTGCTCAGCAACCTGCTCATCTTCCTGTTTATGATCCTGCTGCTGGTGGGTCTGACTGAGTTCGTCTATGAGTTCGGAAGCCGGCTGCGCCTGCCCTTCACCTACATCGCGCTGGCCGGTGTCGCGGCGTTCCTGGTTCTCGTCGTCGTGTCGCCGCTCTTGAGCCGGGTTCTGCGCGTTCGATCGAGCTGGGCGCGACGCAACTTCGAGGAGATGACCTTCACCCTCGTCCTCTTGGTCATGTTGACCATTCTGTTCATCGTGCCCTCGCTCATTCTCGTGGGACAGGTCCTAGACCTTTCCTGGGTAGACATGAAGGAGCGTATCACGGCCAATCTCCTCCGGCCGTTCGAGCCACGCGACTATCTCCAGTGGCTGCTCGTGCTCGTCGCGGTCGTCATGTTCATGCTCGCGGGGCGCGCTTCCAAGAACGTGGCGCGGTTGGGTGGAAAGATCATGCTGATCGGCCTGGGACTGATCGGCCCTGCGTTCCTCTTCATGGTCTTCCTCGCCCTCCTGGTGCTGCAGGTCGACTCGCCCTTCGTCTCGCCGAAAGAGCTGTTCCGCCTGGATTCGGCATATGCCAACGAACTGGGCGAGATGGACCGAATCACCCCGGAGCTCCGGCGCGAGTTTCGGGACAACCAGGTTCGGGTCGGTGCAGCGGCGGAGGTCATCACGCTCGAGGGCGACTTGCGGTGGTTGCTTCACGACGGCGACCGCGGCTATATGCTACGATCGGAGCACGACGGCGTGATCGTGCATCCCGACTATCAGTACGCGCTGAACCGCGGGAGTATCCCCGTCGAGCTCCGGACAGTGCTGGCCCGAAAGGGTTATCGGCTGGGGACTCAGGCTGCATCCGTTCCGGAGCTGCGTGACAATCGATACAGCATCGTCGGCTCCCGCATTTTCTGGTTTACGCACGACCCACAGATGGCGACCTGGACCGTGGAGCAAGTCGTCTCCCGCCCGATCATTGCCGAGGTCTTTCAGGCGATCTCCTACACCATACAGATCTCAGAGGCGCCGATGGACGTGCTGCTGCATGAGAGTGTGTCGCTCTCGGATGACGATCTCGCCCAGGCAGTGCGGTTCGTCGAACAAGGCAGTCCTCACGATGTCGTCTTGCTTGTGGACAACTCTGTCCCCCAGTTTGTCGACAAGGATGAATTCCGGGCTGCGTTCAAGGACGCTTTAGACCAAGTGCTAGAGTCGACGCGCCCGACCGTGAGATTGGCGGTGTTCTGGTTCGACGAGCACGTCCACAGGGCCATGTATTTCAAAGATATCACCCCGGAGTCGAAGCAGAAGCTGATGCAGAGTCTATACGGTGGCGGACCCGCGAAAGGTCGGCGCTTGGATTTCCAGGGAAAGCAGTCGAACAGCCCCGCTGCTCTGGCCCGCGCGATGCTCGAGCTGAGAAATCACGGTCGCAAGTGGGAGCGAAAGTCCATCGCGATAATCACCGACGGGGTGATTGACCTCGGGGAGGGTCACGATGCGGATCTCCAGAGCTGGATCGAAGGAGAGTTTGCGCAGGACGCCGAAGCCGCAGGCATTCGAATTTTCGGAGTCGCGTTATCCTCGAAAGCCAACTTCGGTCTCTTCGCGAACCTGACGCGGAAGACGGGCGGCGCGTTCTATCCGGTATTCGAATCGCGCACAGGCCTCAGGTTCAATGATCTCTTCGAAGCAATGGAGCAGCTCAAGGCGGCGGGGGGGAGCCACCTGGTGTCGCCATTCCGGAAGGTAACCGTTAACGACAGGAACACCGGGACTCAATACGACCTGACGCGCGCCAAGAACGGCATCCGGATCCGCGCCAAGCTGCGTGACAGCGACCTCACCGCGGAGAACATTACGGGCGAGGAAAGCCCTTGGCGTGACGTGCTGAGCGACCTTGGGATCGAGCTGAGCGAGAAGGCTGCGATCATCCAGAGCGGTGAGGGGCGCTGGGAGGTGCTTGATCCTTTTGACTACACAATCCAAAAAAGCGGGCACCGGTTGATGATCAGTGAGGGCGAAGGAGACCGGGAGACCGACCTGGACCTGGCCGAATCTTTTGACACTCGCATTCCGGAAAGCCTCTGGGACGACCGGACGGACTGGGTATTGGCTGCCCAATCCACGATTTGCCGAAAGCCCCCCACTCCTGCGGCGACTCGCTCTGCTCCGGGGTCCGGGGCCGAAGTACGTGTTGAACGAGTCGCTCGGCAATTTGGATATGTATGGATCGTACGTGAATGTCTCTGACGGAGGGCACATCGAGAATCTGGGCATCTTCGAGCTGTTGCGCCGTCGCTGCCGGTTCATCATCGTCATCGACGGCGAGAGGGACAGCGAGATGAGATTCGGCGGCCTCGTCAAGCTGATGCTCTATGCGCGGATCGATCTCGGGATCGAGATCAAGATCGATCTCGATCCGCTGCGGAAGGATGACTCAGGGCTCAGCTCGAAACAATGGGCTCTCGGGACGATCCGCTACGCGGATGGCGAGACCGGTCATCTTTTGTACGTCAAGTCTTCGCTGGCCGGGGACGAGTACGAGTACATTCGAAAGTATCGATCCGAAAACCCGATGTTTCCCCACGAAACGACGGGCGAGCAGTTCTTCACCGAGGCGAGGTTCGAGGCGTACCGCGGACTCGGTTATCACATCGGCAGCAAACTGTTCTCGAACGACGACGAATTCGATGACCTCAAGATCCTCAAGGAGCAGCGCTCCTCGCCAACGTAGAGCGGGCGGTTATACTGTCGCCTCCTCGTCCGTTGAGCTGCAACGGATGTTGTCAGTCCTGTGTCTCGGGGCCCGCTTCGCTTCATCACATCACGCCGTTTCGCTCCGCCGAATGGCCGCGTTGCTTTCGGCATGGGTATTCGCCGTTGCCTGTACCGTCGCAGCGGCCATTGCCAGCGGTGACGACCGCGGAGATGACCGTCCGCCGGCGGAGGCGACCGATCCGAGCCGATGCCCCCGCCGCGCCTGGACTTTCGCCGTGAACTGGTCGGAAATGGTCAGTGCAATCAGGACCAGGGTCCGGGATGAACACAAGCCGCGAGGATAACCGAGAGGGTCTGCGCAACTGTAACTGCCCGCATCATGCGCTCCTTGGCCCCTGCTCTGCAGTGCCGTCCTTGACGCCCCTGAGGAGGGCCTGCGTGCCCGCGCCCCAGTTCATCGTCCAACCCAGGGCGTCCGACATCGAGCACTGCAGCTCTTCCAGCTTGTTCGGGTCGACGATCTGGAGCATCCCCAGCGCCGGCGTCGGCGCCAGGGGGGCGAAGACGGTCACACTCCCGTCCGACAGCCTCTCAACGATAGCAACGAGCACGCGGGCGCCGTCGCCCACCTCGAGCAGCGCCGGCTGCAGCTTCTCTTCCTCTTTTCCCGACAGCCGTCCCGAGAGGCTCTTGAGCACGGCGTAGGGCGGGAACCGGCTCATGACCGTGTTTTCGAACCAGGACCAGATGCGGCGGGCGGGGGCGGTGTCCGCGGCGAGGGCCACGAAGATGCAGATCACGATCAGAACCCCGAAGGCCACGAGTCGCCGCCAGCCCTCGGTCTGGAAGACGATGCCGGGCGCGACGTCGATGATCGGTTGGGTCAGGGCCAGGAGCACGTCCACCAGTTGCCCCAGCATGAGGTACGCGATCAGGAGGGGCAGCAGGATGAAGAAGCCCCGGAGGGCTTTGGCTACGAGTGATTCTTTCATATGGATGGTTCCTCGCGTGGTCAACGCGGCAGACGGGTAGCCAGGCCCGACCCGAACAACCGTTCGGGGACGTTGTCAGGTCTTCGAAGCGTTTGATTATCCGATCCCAGCATTCAAGATTAACTAAGATTCGGCCGGTTCAGGGGGACGAGCAGGCGACGCGTACCAGTTCTCTTGCGGAACGATCTTTGGATCGGGCGTATCGGCTCTGTACGAAGGCGTCATGATCTGTACACCATATTCGTTGAATACATCCTGGATGTTGCCGTGGAGCTCGTCGTACGTTGATGCCATCTTCTGCGCATTGTCAGAGTATACATTGAGCTGGTAGTCCACCGCGTAATCCGACAGGGACTTCTGCAACACAAAGGGTTTCGGTTCCTTGAGTACACCTTTGGTTCGCTCAGCCGCGAGCAGCAACATCGCTTTCACCTGACGCCAGGGCACCTCGTACCCGATTCCCACGGTGGTGTACAGAATCAGATTTTTTTCACGAGACTTTGAACTGTAGTTGATCACTTCGCTATTCATGATCACGGAGTTGGGTATCACCACTTCCTCGTTCTTTGGCGTCAGCAGATGGGTAACCGCAACGCGCCTTTCCACTACATCACCCACCGTATTGCCAATCTTGATCCTGTCCCCTATTTTGAAAGCGCGCCGGTAGATCATCATGTAGCCGGCAATCATATTTGATAAGGCGGACGCCGAGCCCAAAGACAGCAGTATACCGACGAGGATTGACATCCCCTGGAACGCGCGCGAATCCGATCCAGGGATGTACGGGTAAGCGATTACGGCGGCGAACAGGATGACGAACACAAATAGAATGCGATAAGTGGGCATGGCCCATTCGGGATCGAAGCCCTTGAGCTGCACGCGCCCGCGTTTTACTGCCCTAAAAAATGCCCGAATGACCCTTAGAACCCAGCATGTCACGTAATACAACAGGATCAGGAATATCAGATCGGGTATGAAGTCAACGACGGCCGTGCCCATGTCAACAAGCGGATCCACAACCCAATCCAGCAACACGTCGGCGGTGCGCCGCGTCCATGGAAACAGGCTCATTACAAAGGCCATGGAAATATAGACCAGCAACAGGATAAAGGCTGTCTCCAGGACCCTTAAGGCAATCCGGACAGCGCTACTTATCTGTTCAAACTTGATAACGCTGAGGGACTGGGTTTCGAGTTTCTGAATGCGTCGCTTGATGCGACCCTCCACCCATTTGTTAATACGCCGGAATCCCCACCATGCGACCCCAACGAGCGCAATGAGCACCACGGTGCGCAACAGGGCCAACAGAACATTGTCGGTCAGAACTTTCGGATCGCGGTCATTTCGGTATTCTGCGATACCGTTCGTGATAGCCACCTTTACCGTTTCTGCGAGTGTCTCTCGATCGAATCCCTCAAGCCGGGCGTCTGTCTCGGTGATGGTCAGGAGGTATTGACGGCTGTTACCCGGAAAGATCCGGTGATAAGTGCCTGTGTCTTCGGTGCGCAGGAGTTTAGTGTCGAAGTTTTCGTCCCGCGCTAAGTCTTCGATGCGCTGAACAATATCGCGGGCGCGGCGTTTGGCGGGATAAGCCGATAGACCAGCAACGCTGAACAATTTCCGGCCGCTGACCACGACCGGCTCTATCTCAAGCTGTTTTAACTGGAACGGGGCAACGTCGGTTGCGGGTTCGTCGTGCCCCCAGGATTGGAGTGGCGCGCACAGCAGGAAAACAAATATCACGCAACAGGCAAACTAAAATACTACCGTTACAAATCCATAGACAGAGACCAACGTTTTACTCCTGTAGAGGATAACTGCTCGTGATCGTGAACAAAAGCATACCAGATTCACCTTAGTTCTCTAGTTGTATTTATCCTGACGTAGATCAACACAGATTCCTCTCAGGTGAAGTATGTTTACCATTTACGAAAGATACACCCCACCGGCGGGGATACTTGGATGAACGACAATCGGCCGGAAAGTGGACCGGACTTATTCGATGAACGTATCAGTCGCAACAAGACACACCGACCGGACGTGAAATCGAGGTCATGACATACGTTGTACTTCGGGATTTGAGGTCGAGGCTTTCACGCACGCGGGTACGTTTCTGGAGCAAGCCAGGTTCGACGCCTATCCCAGATGGTCCCTGATATCCGTAAGCCTGGGATCAGCAGATTGATGCTGCCGGAGCTCTGAACCATGGGCCTTCATATAAGTATCGATCCCTTGTTGAGGACCCATCAACCGAAGTTCATTGAAGGCAAACGTAACTCCTGGAGGTCATTAGTACGCTTTGTTCCATGCCTTATATTGACGTCGTCCGCAACCGCGGCTGCCGATGAGAGCAACGCTCCCCCCAAGAGGCCTTTTTTCCTGCCTGACGTAGAGATCGATGCTGATAGCGGCGCCGCCAACGGGGATGCCATTATCGGCCGACTCCTACCCACCTTTTCCCTACCGATCAATGACCGCTGGCAGCTGACAAACTTGACTGTCATAACCATCGCAGATGCGCCTGGGAGAGCTGCCGGAACCCCCGGCAACCCGGAACCGGTGCAAGGGCCCCATGTGTTCGGGCTCGGCGATCTAACCACCGTCGCACTCCTCACGCCGAAGCTGTCGCACCGGCTGAAGTGGGGTATCGGTGCCATCTTCGGCATCCCCATTGCGACCGACCCGAGCCTCGGAAGCGGCAAGTGGTCCACGGGCCCGGCTATTCGGCTCGCCTACCAATCCGGACGCTGGCGATTCGGCTTGCTGGCCAGTAATCTCAAATCTTTCAGCGGTGATACCGACAGAGCAGACATCAACCAGCTGCTGGTGCGCGGATCGATTAGGCGTGAACTCGGAACAGACTGGTTCTTCGTGTACAATCCGATCATCACCGCAAACTGGGATGCGGCTTCGGATCAGCGCTGGCTGATTCCCTTAGGCGGCGGTTTTGGCAAGTACTTCAATTTCGGATCATCCCGGGTCGGTATATCGATGCAGGCCTATTCCAACGTGACCAAACCGGACGGCGCCCCCGACCATGTTCTACGGGTCTCCCCGGGCTGGTGATGGCCATTCGATGAGCACCTGCGGCATCAACCCCAATGAAACCTCCCCCTGCGGATTGCAATACGACGTCGCTAGATTGCGACGGGATCGCGTTTTCAACGACACCTTCGATGGTTGGTGGCGCGCCCAAAGAATGCATGCGTCCGTGCAGTTTTCTAACAAAGATATCCGGCCGACCAAGGCGACCAAGATCGAGTTAGAATATAACTAAATTGGCGTTTGTCTGAACTGACTTTCTAATCACTAATTAAACAATCGACAAGATGAAACAAAGATGAATTCACTCAACGTTAAACAGCAAATCGCACTGGTCTCGGCGATTGTGATGGGCGCTGTCTCCGCGACATCATTCGCCGAGGAGCCGGGTACCTACGGATTGACTCCTTCCGAGGACGATGTGCGCGGCACCCTTCGTACGCCGAGCTATTCGCCCTATGCCGGCCGCAACTTCCCGACTCGGGTCTACTGGGGCGACACCCACGTGCACACCGACAACTCCCTCGACGCCCGCGGATTCGGTGTGACCATCGGTCCGGAGGAGGCCTACCGCTTTGCCCGCGGCGAGGAGGTCACCGCCAGCAACGGCATGGCGTTCAAGCTCGGCCGGCCGCTGGACTGGCTGGTGGTGGCTGACCATTCCGACGGCATGGGGGCAATGAAGGAGATCATCGCAGGCAATGCGCGCCTGCTCCAGGACCCGACGGTACGGGGCTGGCACAACGCGTTCGCCGAGGGCGGCGAGGCCGCTTTCAAGGCGACCATGGACGTGATCAATGCGTTCTCGCAGGGCAACGTCCCCGAGATCGTGCTCGACAGGGAATTCCAGCAGACCGTGTGGGACGAGTACATCGACATTGCCGAGGAGTTCAATGATCCCGGCCGGTTCACCGCGATGATCGGCTATGAGTGGACCTCGACGGAGAACGGCAACAACCTCCACCGCAACGTGCTGTACCGCGGCGACGGGGACGAGGCGCGCAAGATCGTGCCGTACACGACCGCCGAGAGTTTCAACCCGGAGGAACTGTGGAAGTGGATGGCCAACTACGAACAACACACCGGCGGCAGGGTGCTGGCAATCGCTCACAACGGCAACATGTCGAACGGCATCATGTTTCCGGTGGAAACCAACCCGGCCTCCGGCCAGCCCCTCACCGGGGACTACGCCAAAACCCGCGCGCGCTGGGAGCCGCTCTATGAGGTAACCCAGATCAAGGGGGACGGCGAGGCCCATCCCTTTCTGTCGCCGGACGACGAGTTTGCGGACTTCGAGACGCTGGAGCTGGGCAACCTCAACCTGACGGTGGTCAAGGAAAAAGACATGCTGCAGTATGAATACGCCCGCGAAGCCTTGAAAAACGGGTTTAAGCTGGAAGACACGCTGGGCACCAATCCGTACCAATTCGGCATGGTCGGTTCGTCCGACACCCACACGGCACTGTCCGCGGTGGAGGAGGAAAACTACATCGGCAAGCATGCCGGCACCGAGCCCTCGCCGGAGCGCTGGAACCACCCCATGGCGAAGTTTGCCGGCCGCCAGTACGACGGCTGGGCGATGTCCGCCTCCGGCTACGCCGGTGTGTGGGCGACCGAGAACACCCGCGAGGCGCTGTGGGACGCCATGGAGCGTCGGGAAGTCTACGCCACCACAGGCCCGCGCATGCTGGTGCGCTTTTTTGGCGGGTGGGAGTTCGAGGAGCAGGACGCGCAGAACCGGCTGCCGGCCGTGATCGGCTATACAAAGGGCGTTCCCATGGGCGGTGAATTGCGCAAAGCACCATCGGGTAAATCGCCGACTTTCCTGCTGGCCGCGTTGAAGGACCCCTTGAGTGGCAATCTCGACCGCGCCCAGATCGTCAAGGTCTGGTACAAGGACGGTAAAACCTTTGAAAAGGTGTACGACGTCGTCTGGGGCGACGCCGAAAAGCGCAAATTGGACAGTGAGGGCAAGATCCCTCCCGTGGGCAACACCGTGGACGTGGCCAATGCCACCTGGACCAACACCATCGGAGACTCCGAGCTGCTCGGCGTGTGGAAGGATCCCGACTTCGATGCAACAACCCCCGCCGCCTACTACGCACGGATTATCGAAATACCCACGCCGCGCTGGACAGCCTATGACGCCAAGCGCTTTAGCGTGAAGCTGGACGACAACGTGTGGGTGACCATCCAGGAGCGCGCCTATACCTCACCAATCTGGTACACGCCGGGTTCGTGAAACTGGTGATCTTTAAGAGCTTTAAGGAGGAAACACCATGGTACCTGCAGCATTGAGATTCATCACCGCTCTTGCCTTCACCGCGGTTATGTTCACCGGAGCGCTGGCAGCGGATGAGCCGGAGTTCAAAGGGAAGATCGGCAAGACGCTGGCCGATTCAGAGCAGTACTGGCCGGAGCCGGTCAAGGCGCCGGAGGGCGCGCCCAATGTACTCGTCTGGTTGATCGACGACATGGGATTCGGCCACGCGAGCGTCTTCGGCGGCCTGACGCCGACGCCGACCCTCGAGCGGCTCGCCGACAACGGACTGCGCTACAACAACTTCCACACCACCGCGCTGTGCTCGCCGACGCGTGCGGTAATCAACGCCGGGCGCAATCACCACCGCATCGGCATGGGTTCGCATTCACTGACCGCGATGGGCTTCCCGGGCTACAATGCGCACCCCCCGGAATCGGCCAAGGGCTTTGCGGACATCCTCAAGCGGGCGGGCTGGTCGACGATGTTCATTGGCAAGTGGGACCATACGCCGCAGTGGGAGTCGACGTTTTCGGGGCCGTTCGACCGCTGGCCATCCGGCGACGGCTGGGAGCATTTTTATGGATTCATGTCGGGCGACATGAACAACTTCAATCCGATCATGTGGGTGGATCACACGCCGGTGCAGCCGAACTACGATCAGCCCGGATACCACGTCAACGAAGACATGGCCGATACCGCGATCCGCTGGATATCGATGCTGCGCGCTTCCACACACAAGAAACCGTTTGTCATGTTTTGGGCGACGGGTGCCGTGCACGCACCGCACCAGGCCCCACGCGAATGGCGAGAGCAATTCAAGGGCAAGTTCGACATGGGCTACGACGAGGCCCGGGAAATAATCCTCGATCAGCAGATTCAGATGGGTGTCGTGCCCGAGGGTACGCGGCTGTCTTCACGCGACGAGGCAATCCCCGCGTGGGACACGCTCAATGAGCAGGAGAAGGCGCTTTACGCGAGGCAGATGGAGGCATTTGCCGCGCAGCTTGCATACTCCGACTACGAGTTCGGCCGAATCGTCGATTACCTCGAACGGATCGGGGAGCTCGACAATACCCTCATTATCTTCACGTCCGACAACGGCGGCAGCGCCGAAGGCGGACTGCACGGCACGTTCAACGAAAACGGCTTTTTCAACGGCGTGCCGAACATCCCCTACGAAGTCAACAGCAGGTACATGGAACAGTGGGGCAACCGCGTTGGCGTGTGGCACGTGACGGCGGGCTGGACCCAGGCGGGCAACACGCCGTTCCAGTACTACAAGCAATCCGCCCACCGCGGCGGCAACGCGGACCCGCTGATCATCTCGTGGCCCTCCGGCATCCCAGAGCAGTACAACGGCGCTATTCGCCAGCAGTACAGCCACGTGATCGACATTACGCCGACGATTCTGGAAGCCGCAGGTGTCGAGCCACCCAAGATCGTCGACGGCATCGAGCAGATGTCGTTCGACGGCATCCCGCTGAACTACACCTTCGACGACCCGGAGGCGGAAGACCGCCGAACGGTGCAGTACTACGAGCTGTTTGGCAATCGCGCCATATATGCCGACGGCTGGGTGGCGGTCACGCTGCACAGGAACAAGCGACCCTGGGTGTTGAACGCCGAAGGCACGCTCGAAGACGACGTCTGGGAGCTTTACAACCTCGAGGAGGACTTCTCGCAGAGCCGCAACGTCGCCGATCAGCACCCCGAGAAGCTTGCCGAATTGCAGGCGCTGTTCGAGGTCGAGGCGGAGAAGAACAACGTCTATCCCCTGGACGGCGACGTCGGGCCGCGGCTCGCTGCGATGCAGGCAAGGGCCGCGCCACAGGAACCGGAGCTGGTCTACTATCCGCCTGCCGCGATTCGAGTGCATGAATCCGTGTCGCCGCCCCTCAAGAACAAGTCGCACGAGCTCGTCGCGGAACTGGATCTGCTCGCCGACAATCGTGACGGCATGCTCGTGACGGCCGGCGGCAGGACTGCCGGGTACGGACTGTTCATCAAGAACAACCGGCTGATGTACGTCTACAACTACATCGGCATCGACAGGACGATCATCACGTCGTCTGAGGAAGTGCCGCCCGGTGAATCGGTCGTATCAATGAAGTTCACCAAGACCGGGAACTTCGAGGGCGACGCCGAGCTGTTCATCAACGGCAACAGCGTTGGTAAGGCGCGCATCGACAAGACCGTGCCCGCAACGTTCTCGATCGAGGAGACCTTCGATGTCGGCGAGGACACGGGTTCACCGATCATCGAGGACACCTATGCCGTACCGTTTCGATCGGCGGGACTCAGGAAGCTGACGGTGAAAATCGATCACTCGCGTTGAACCGTATCGCAACTGGGAGATCGTATCGACGAATGCCTGAAACAATTGAGGTCAAAACACGTTAGGACTTCATGAACATTGGCAAAAGCTAAGGTTTATTACTGTTTACAGGTGCCGGCTCTCTACGGCCTGAACTACGCTTCCGAGGCGCGCGCTGGTAAATGAAGTTTTACAAATAGCTCAAAAACGATCCGAATGAATGGAGGCGGGCCGCGGGCCGCTTGATATCGCCCGCCTGCCGGATGGACAATGTGCTTTGACCAAAGCCGCCACTTCCCGTCTCCCGATTGGAATATGACCGCAAACCGCGCTTGCCGAGGCCAATGTTAGAGAAGTTGTCGGTTTCGGTGCCGCTCAGTCCAAAATCCGCGGTGGCATCGACCGTGAGAGTGCGTTTAATCAGATAGATCAGCCCCATATCGGCGAAGCTGGCCGATCCCCCCCCTCGGCCTCTCCCGATCGAACACATAAGCCTCAGCATAACCGCTCAGGCGGGTTGTCAACTGCAAAGCGAGTAAAAGGGAGGCGCTGTACTTGTCGAAATCCTCGTCACCGAAACGAGCTTGCGTCCACCCGAGGTTGCTGCTCCTGTCCTGCGCAATCGCTCGGGATCCTGGTGAGAAATGCGGGCTAGAGCAACGAGGAGTGTATGACAGCGATCGCAAGACATCCCTGATTGAACTTATCGTTTGTTGAACCCGGGATTGTTCAAAACAGCCTTCTCAATCGGTTACCAGCGTGATTAACGGCTTAGTAAATTTGAAAAGCAATTCACGTGGGGGATGCCTGCAGGAATCAGTCCAAATTGCAAACAGATAAACCGGGAGAGTCGAAGCAAAATTCAGCACCCTGTAACTATTCACTTCGACTGTTGACTGTTCACGCTCTTGGCCTCTGTGATAGAAAGGTTACAGCTCCTTCACACCAGGAGGCGCGTTTTGCCAGGCTGCGCCATCTCTGCCTCGTTGACGACCCAGCTCGAACAGCGACTTCATGTAGTCTGGATCGAACATTTCTTTGGGCTCGGCCGTGAATTCTGGCGGGATAAAGGTGAGACGGTAATCCACCCGATCACGTCGTGCCCCTAGATAGATCCGATACATATCACCAATACCCTGGGTACGGATTAATGCACTTATTGAGCTACCTGCAATAGATGCAATTCTTGGAGTGACCGGTCTGTAGTCCGAATCAAGCGACGCATTGCGAATGACGTAAACAGTGGGCCGTCCTCTCACGCCGAGTAACTTGGTAATTTCTCGCCAATCTATTCCAATAGGATAAAAATTGACCTGGGTCGTTGTCCCCCCATCGACGTGCATCTCATCGTAACGTTCACCATCAACTTCAACCTCGGTATAAACCGGTGGGAAAGCACCCGGTATGGAGGCAGAGGCCAGCACCACGTCGCGCATGAGTTCCAATGCCTGCGGGCTGCCGCTGGCGGCAATCTCCCCCACATTCCATAAGACGGGCCGGCCGGCATCGAGGTTCGTGGTTGCAATCCAAAGACGTCGGCCCCTGCGGTGTTCCTCCGCCACGGCCCTGAGGACGGTCTCGTCGATATATTGCGCAATCAGAGCCCTTAACGGCGCGCTGCTGACTGCGGAGTCTCGCCAAAAGACGGTTAATGCGTTGGATTTTTTGACCAAGTCCTTTGTAGAGTATTTACTGTACACCTTAAGTTCATCGTCATAGTCCGATCCGAGAAAGGCAAACGGCGCGGTCAGCGCACCCGTGCTGACGCCGGAGACGATGGTGAACTCGGGCCGCGTTCCCGCTTCACTCCAACCGACGAGAACACCGGCACCATAGGCTCCCCTGGCTCCCCCACCGGAGACGGCCAGGTAATGGTGTTCGCCCGAGTATTCCCGAAAAATTCGCCTCGAGGTCAGCCTGCGACAGGGCCAACACGTCCTGAAGATAAGGTGGGGGCTCATCGCCCCAAAAACGTGCACGCGGCACGCCTGGAACTTCGGCCTGGGCTTACAATTCTTTTGGAAGCGGATTTCGAACGGGTGTCGAAGCGCAACCTTGTACAGCAACCGTCAATATCAACAATATAACGAGAATGGACTTTCGCCGACATGTGTCCAAACTAAAATTACTCACTGCACTTTTATCGTTAGAAAGTGCCTCTACCTCAGGTTGACTCATGGTTTATTTTTCAAGATTAGAACTGCCTAACGCTAAGAAGTTTCTTAGTGTAGTACGAGAACAGGTCACTACGCGAATCCGCCGGCACTTCGATGCCGCCCATCGTCCGACGAAGAAATTCGAGATGCGTCATAACGCAGCGTTATTCCGTGTTTTAGAACGTTACATGGGCGCTATAGTCGTTAAAGGACAGGTAGTAGAATTTTGACTTCGCGCTCACTCGTGCTTTAGGTGCGTATCAAACCGTAAATACAAGTAAGGACCGAATTCTCGTAAAAAGTCAATAAATCCAGATCAGCATCCAGGGACGCCTCGACATTAGTACTCTCAAACAAGAGAAATTCAACCACTCCAGGAAGAGTTGCATCCGCCCCGCCGCGTAGCAACATTCCGACCGCTTTGGGTCGGCTCCCGCCTCACGCGGTGCAGAGAAACCTATAGCTCCAAGGTCTATATGCTGAGTCCGCTCTGGCGGTGACAGCCGCCTGTCGAGCTCAGGTATTATCAGTACCAGCCTGATTGACTGTACCTGACACATTCTTGCCGCTCGCAACCAGAGCACGCTACGCCCGCACCTTGCCCTTTACGGACATACATAATTCGACTACAGGATGCTGAAACGGCGAGTAACTGCTGATCGCTAATTTCGATGTTAACGTCCGCTTTCGCGGGGACGAGCTTAACGCTCACGTAAAGTGCGCGCTGTAAGCGCCTCATCATTCACGTGAATAACCTTGGGGAGCCAAGTCCTGCTCATTCGTTAGATTCAATCCCACGATTTTCGCTGTCGTAATCCGCTCGTTGGGTCATCCAAGATTGCGGGATATCAACGCTTCCAGCGCGACTCGATCGGTAACGTGGATTTTGCGGCGGCTCAACCGGACCCATCCGTTACGCTCGAATGACTTCAAAATCCGCCCAACGACCTCTCGAGCAGTACCGAGTTCGCGGGCCAACTCTATTTGCGAAATGTCAATCGGTGTCGAATCCCCGCTCGCATAACTGAGCAACCATTGCGCAAGTCGCATATCGACGCGTTGATATGCGGCATTTTCCAACAAAACTACACTATCTAATATTCGTTTACCAAAGTTCATACACACAAACTGCCGGAACCCAGGCGAGCCGTCGAACGCCAACCGAAACGACTTTGCAGGCAGCAACGCAACAACGGAGTTTTTCTCGGCCACAGCGTCGGCCGGAAAGCGCCCGCCAGTAAACAGTGTTGCGGTGGACAACGGGCAACTCTGCCCAGCCTCGAGGCGGTATAGCACGATCTGACGGCCGGCGCGGGAAGTCGTGGATACTCGAATACGGCCCTCCGACAATAAAACGTAGTGGTTGCATTCGTCACCCGCACGATACAAGTGTGCGCCGATAGACAGGTTTTTGGTTTGCACATGAGTTCGTGCCTCAAACCAAACGAGGTCTCGTATACGCTCCAAGTAGGGCGGGCACGGTAAGGCCTTTTCGGTTACGGACGATTCAGAGCTAAAATCTGATCTCTGAGTTCGAGTGCTTACGGCCACGACTGGTCCTCTATGGCAGTACGCCTGACCTCCATCTCCATATTTGTTTCACATCATTTCTTGTCAGTTTCGTCGGAAAACGAGTTTCTTGAAACGTCTGTCGTTTACAGACATGGCGTGCCTAGACTATTTCACGGGCGTGCGGAAATAGCGTCGCTGCGATGTTTAAGATATTGATTGCGACTGTGACCGCGTGTGCAAGAATTTCCGATGTACGAAGTCAAAAACGGCGCGAACCGTGGTTAATATTGCAATCGTGCATTGGGACTCAGCTCCTTGGGTGTTTTCTTATAATGGTTCTGTTTTCCGCTGTTCGTTTATTTATATTATAATAATTGTGGGAATTGTTCCCACATAATTAGAATATTTTAATACCACAACAAAATCCACAGTTACCCGACAAACGGTTGCGTAATGGATTTGATTTCGCCTTCTAAAGTAAGGCGAATATCGTTAAGTTATTGGAGGGTTACCGAATGCAGAAACACAGACCGGGATCATTGAAGTGAGTTGCCCAGAGAAAAGCTGTTGCCCTCTAAAACATCTCTATGCTTGCTGTCGGTCGGGTTCCGACCGGCCGCCCCAATAATTCGCTTAGTCCGAGTATGGAGAAGCCTGTCGTGCCACTTACCTCCAGTGGCCGCAGTTGGCCGGGTCCGGCCTCACGCGGTACAGAGAAACCTATATGCCCAAGGTCTGTTTGCTCGGTCCGCCATGGCGCGGACAGCGGCCAGTCGAGCTCAGGCAATATCAGTGCTGGCAGGATAGACTGGACTTGATACATTCTTGCCGGTCGCAACCAGAGCACGCTGCACCCTCAAATTGCCTTGACCGGAAGTTCCACGATTCACCCATAGTTTGCGGATGCGGCCATAGTGCCAACCTAGGTATCGCAACTTATACCGTGTAATTTGCATCCAGTCAGCGTGCTAAAGGCCCCTTTCGCTCCTTCGACAAGTGGTTTATTCTTCTTAGCTTTAAAACGATGTATGGAGGAGAACATTCAATGCAACGCAAAGCGCCAATTGCAGCTTTATTCTTAAGTTCAGTTCTACTGCCTGGTATAGCCCTAGGCCAAGGGGAAGACAGGTCGATGAGCTTCTTCGTCACCAGCGTAGGTATGGGCAATGGTGCGGACTTAGGCGGGTTGGAGGGTGCTGATGCACACTGCCAGAAGCTGGCGATGGCCGCTGGTGCGGGCAATCGCACTTGGCGTGCTTATCTCAGCACCGAAGAATCGACAAAGCGCGGCGTGTTCGCCCGTAACCGTGTTGGCCAGGGACCGTGGTACAACGCGCACGGTGTACTTATTGCTGCCAACCTCACTGATTTACATCTATACAACAAAACCATTACCTTGGAGACGGCGCTGGACGAGAACGGTAATCCGGTCAAAGGCCGGTACGCGGACCGCAATGAGCACGACATTCTCACTGGAACGCAGGCTGACGGTACGGCCTATTTCCCGGACGACCAGGATCATACTTGTAACAATTGGACTAGCAGCGATGAGGGTAGTGCCCAGGTGGGCCACCATGATCGCCACGGCGGCGGCAACACTTCGTGGAACTCAGCTCATGGGTCCCGTGGTTGTAGCCAGGAAGGATTGCGCAGCACAGGAGGCAACGGTTACTTTTACTGCTTCGCAGCCGACTGATTAGTGCTCAGTGGGAATTACTGCCGACAATAGCCCGACGGCTTAAAGGTACGTCCGTCCAAGGTTGTTCGCGGCATCGGACTACGTACTTGGTAGAACAAGGGAGGGGGATGACTAAAGTATAAATTGCTCGGATCACCAATCTCATTTGGAAGAATCAAAATGACAAAATCGATTACAGATCGTTGTTTAGAAAACAATCAAAGCTATGCCGACGGTCAATCGGAACACCTGTGCTCCGGAGTGCGTGGGGCTGTTTTACAATCCCGTAGCCAACATCCGCAAACCAGCGCCCACCCAGGGACGTGATCGGCGCCTGACTGCCGACGAGGAGAAGACCCATCTCCAGGGCTGTTAAAAACTCTCCAATCCCGTGCGGCATTTGGATAAGTATCCTCTCTTACGGGGTGAACCCGGCCACGACAGCCAACGCCGACCCTATGAATCCCGCCCGGCCTGGCACCGCACACTGAACGAGCTGGTCATAAAGAGGTTCCGCTTTCACGACCTGCGTCACGAGGCCGTCTCCCGTCTGATCGAGGCCAGTCCCGGCAATCAGTAAGTCGCCGCGATCTCCGGACACAAATCCATGCAGTTGCTCAAGCGATGCACAGTATGCCATCGTGCTTACGGGCTCGTGCCGGGAAAGAAAAAATATCTGTGAATAACCTGCAGGCTCACCGTAAACCATCCCCGTTTCAGATTAAATCGAAAATCACATCTAAAACAACGCGTTTCGACAGCGACGGATACACCCTCATCCCCAAACAACGCCCTTTTCAATACAAGACATGGGGTTTATAGTTACTATCTGTTTGTATTGCGCTGTCAAACCACAATGGGGAATCTTCCGGCAACCTCGGGCACACCGGTTAGCGCCAACTGTGCCGCCGTGACAAAACGGCGCACTGGCGCACTGGAACGGTGCCGTCTCGGCGCCCGAGGGCCGCTGTGGTAAACGACAAGAATTCACTATGGCTGGAACGGCGCGGCTTGGAGCGCCTGAGGGACGTCCTTCACGAGCACGGCTTCCAGGTCCTTGGCCCTACCGTCCGGGACGGCGCGGTCGTCCTTGACGAAATCCATACCGTCGAGGACCTGCCGATCGGCCAGCGCGACACCCAGAGTGCCGGCTCCTATTCCCTGGAGCCTGCCGGCGACGAGCGCGCGTTCGGTGTCGTGAACGGACCCTGCTCGCTCAAACGACTGGTATTCGCGCCGCGGGAGTCACTGGTCGAGGTCGAGATACACGGTCCGGGCGAATCGTTCACCGCCGGCCCCACGCTGCCGGAGCCGGCCAGGGTCGCCGTGCTTGGCGTGCGCGCGTGCGACCTGGCCGCACTCGCGATCCAGGATCGCGTGTTCCTGAATGACCGCTATCCGGATCCGTACTACGCGGTGCGCCGCCGTGGCCTCTTTCTGGTTGCCGTGAACTGTACGCGCTCGGTCTCGACGTGCTTCTGCACCTCGATGGACACGGGCCCGGAAGCCCGCGCGGGCTTCGACCTCGCTCTAACTGAACTCGACGGCGGTTTCGTCGTCCGCGCCGGCAGCCCGGCCGGTGAAGAAATCCTTAGCCTCCTGGCGCTGCCCGAAGCAAGCGCCGAGGCCCTGCTCCAGGAGCGGCGAGATCTCGCAAGGTGCGCCAACGAGATGCAGCGCCGCTTCGATACGAGTGACCTGCCCGCACTCTTGTATGAGAATCTCAAGCACTCGCGCTTCGAGGACGTCGCGGCACACTGCCTCTCGTGCGGCAACTGCACCATGACCTGTCCCACCTGCTTTTGCCACGACGAACGGGACGAGCCGAGCCTGGACGGCAGCACGTCCCTGCGGGTGCGCGAGTGGGACTCTTGCTTCGATCGCGACCACGCCCAGGTCAACGGCATGAACCACCGCCCCTTCATTCGCGATCGCTATCGACAATGGCTGGTGCACAAGTTTGCGAGCTGGATTGACCAGTTCGGAACGTCGGGATGCGTCGGCTGCGGGCGCTGCGTCACTTGGTGTCCGGTCGGGATCGATCCGATCGAGGAGATCGACGCCATTCGGAGAACGCGGCGATGACGGAGTTGGTGGAGACGGTGGAGAGCGCGGCGCAATGCCTCGTTCCCCAACAGGTGGAGATCGTCGAGAAGCGCTCTTTTGCGCCGGATATTCACTCCTACCGACTGCGGTTCCGCGATCCCGCCGTACGCCGCTGCTTCGATTTCCTGCCGGGCCAGTTCAACATGGTCTACGTGCCCGGCGTCGGCGAGGTCGCGATCTCCATTGCCTCGGATCCGGAAGAGGAAGACCTCGAACACATCATCCGTATCGTGGGCCGCACGACGCGCGTGATTGGCAAGCTGGAGAAGGGCGACATCCTGGGGCTGCGAGGCCCGTACGGAACGCCCTGGCCATTACAGGAGGCGCGCTGGAAAAACGTCCTGGTCATCACCGGCGGCCTCGGCAGCGCGCCCGTTATCGGCGCCATTGACTACATGTTCCGGCGACGCTCCAACTACGGGCGCATCAGCGTGCTCCACGGCGTCAAGGAGCCGGCTGATCTCATCCACCGCCAACGCTTCGAAGACTGGCGGAGGGAGCCAAACTCCGAGGTTCATCTGACATGTGACCAGCCCGATCGCGGCTGGCGCGAGCACGTCGGCTACGTCACGGCGCTGTTCGACGAGGTCGAACTCGACCCCAGTCACCGGGTGGTGTTCATGTGTGGCCCAGAGCCGATGGTCGTGTCCGCAACCCGAGTGCTGCGAAGCCAGGGGATCTCGGAGGATCGGATATTCATCTCGATAGAGCGCAACATGAAGTGCGCGGTCGGATTCTGCGGTCACTGTCAGTTCGGACCGACGTTTGCCTGCAAAGATGGCCCGGTCGTTACCTACCGACGCATCGCTTCGTTCTTTGGAGTGCAGGGGCTATGAGCGAGCGCCCGCGCCTTGGCATTTTCAAGTTCACCTCGTGCGACGGCTGCCAGGTATCGATTCTGAATCTTGATGCGCAGCTAATCGAGCTCGCTGAGCGGTTCGACGTCGCGTACTTTGTGGAGGCATCAAGCCGCCTGGAAGACGGGCCCTATGACGTCGCTCTTGTTGAAGGGAGCGTGTCGACGGAGCACGAGGTCGAGCAGATCCGCCGTATCCGGGCTGGTGCCGCCCAGCTGATCACCATCGGCGCCTGTGCGACGTCGGGCGGCATCCAGGCGCTCCGCAACGTCGCCAACATGGCCGAGTGGCGGGAACAAACTTATCCCCATCCCAACTGGATCGACGCGCTCGAGAAATCCACCCCAATCAGCGCGCACGTGCCGGTGGACTCCGAAATTCATGGGTGTCCCGTCGACAAGCTGCAGGTACTCCGCGTGCTGTCCCGCGCGCTGCTCGGCGCCACGCCGGACCTGCCGGGAAGCAGCGTGTGTCTCGAGTGCAAGCGGCAAGGCAATGTGTGCGTGATGGTCGCCCGGCAGATGCCGTGCATGGGCCCGGTGACCCGGGCCGGCTGCGGCGCAATCTGCCCGTCGATGGGACGCGACTGCTACGCCTGCTTCGGGCCGACCGACGACCCGAATGTCGATGCGCTGGCCGACCAGCTTTTGGCCCTGGGCCTGCGGCGGCGCAACGTGGCGCGAAGATTCCGCGGCATCACCGGCAACGAGCCGGCGTTCCGCCGCCTCGCAGACCGACTCGAGAACCGCGATGAGTGAGACACGCACCCTCGTCGTACATCCGGTCACCCGGGTGGAAGGCCACGGCGCCCTGCACCTCACCGTTGAGGGTACGCGCGTCACCGATCTGCGGCTCGAGATCTTCGAACCGCCGCGCTTTTTCGAATCAGCCCTGCGCGGCCGCGACGTGAGCGAACTGCCCGACCTCGTCACACGCATCTGTGGCATCTGCCCCGCCGCCTACCAGATGAGCGTCGTCCATGCGCTGGAGGCGATTTTCCAGGTCGAAGTGCATCCCCAGGTTCGGGCGCTGCGCCGCCTGTACTACGCCGGCGAGTGGCTCGAGAGCCACCTCCTCCACATGATGCTCCTGGCTGCCCCGGACTTCCTCGGCCTCGACGATGTAATGGGCATTGCCCGCGTGCATCCCGCCGAGGTCAACCGGGCGCTGACACTTCGTGACCTCGGCAATCGCATCCTGAGAATGCTCGGCGGTCGGTCGGTCAATCCGGTCGGCGTTCGCATCGGCGGATTCTGGAACCTGCCGAGCCGCGCAGAGCTCAACGCGCTGGCCGAGGATCTGCGCCGCGAGCGCGGCGGCGCCGAGGCGCTGCTGCACTGGTTCGCGTCCCTCCCGGTTCCCCGGCGACCACAAGACATCGAGCTCGTCGCGATGCGCCACGCGGACGAGTACCCGATGAACGAGGGCCGTATCGTCTCGTCGCACGGACTCGCGCTGGCAGCGTCCGAGTTCGACCAGGCCTTCGAGGAAAAGCAGGTGCCGCACTCGACGGCCATGCACTGGCGAATTCACGGGCGTGGCGCTTATATGGTCGGCCCGCTCGCGCGCGTCATGCTCAATGCGGACCGCCTGGCGCCCACGGCCGCGGCCGCCTTCGCGGAGCTAAGCGACCGCTTCGCTACGCCGGACCCGGCGGCATCGGTCTTCGCGCGCGGCATCGAGGTCCTCCAGGCAATCGACGAGGCGATCCACGTGATCGACTCGTTCGAGCCGCCGCCGGCCCCCGCCGCAGACTGGTCGCCGAAGGCCGGCTCCGCCAGCTGGGTCACGGAAGCGCCCCGGGGCATCCTGTACAACGCAGTGCAGACGGATGCCGTGGGTCATGTCCTCCAGATCCGCATCATCCCGCCCACCGCGCAGAATCAGGCCCGTATCGAGGACGACCTGCGCGCGCTCGCGCCCGGCATTGTGAACCTGCCGGAGCACGAAGCGCGCCGCGCCTGTGAAGCGGCAATCCGCGACTACGACCCCTGCATATCGTGCGCCACCCACTTCCTTAAGCTCGACATCGAGCGGCGGGATGCTGCATGCGCATCCGAGTAATCGGCGTCGGCAGCGAACAGGGAGAGGATTCTGCAGGTCTCACCGTCGCCAATCGCCTGAGATGGGTTTCGCTACCGGCAAACGTCGACGTCGTCGCCTGCCACCGGCCCGGACTCGATCTCCTGGATGAGATGTGCGGCGCCGATGCCGTGGTGATTGTAGACGCGATGCAGTCGGGCAGGCCCGCGGGAACGGTCCGCCGGATCCCACTCGACTCGCTGCAATCCCAGCGAGGCTTTTCGAGCCACGACCTCAGCGTGGCCGAAGCGCTGGAGCTGGCGAAGGCGCTCGGGCGACTCCCACATCGCGTCGAAATTGTCGGGATCGAGGGTAGCGTCACCGGCGACGGCCCACTCTCGCAGGCTGTTGCGAAAGGCATCGCATCAGCGGCTGAAGAGGTCCTTGTGCTGCTCCGCGAGCTGCAGCAAGACCAGTCGGGGAACGTCTCGCCTCACCGGGACGGGTAATTGGGGGACAGGGATATCCCTAGGGGAAAAGCCAAATCAGTAGCAGTGATCGATGAGGCAATGAAACTAGCGGAGATATTTCACAAGAAACATTTTGCCATCGAGGATTAATGAAGATCAAGTCAGATAACAATACGCAGAACCGGACGCCGCTAACTCGTGCGGCGCGTTTCCGCGGCAACGTCGGCGGGGCGCCGGTTAGCGAATACGTTAAGCGGCAAGCTCCCATGGATCACGTATTGGACTCAACACCAGGAACATACGCACTTCTTCTCGCACTTCAAGCGCCTGCCGAACTACAAATTGGGCGCCTTGGCCGAATTCGATTTGACTCGCCGTTCTATTTGTACTTTGGCAGCGCTTTCGGTCCCGGCGGTCTGAAAGCCCGTATCAGACATCATTTGCAGCCCGCACGCCGCGTCCACTGGCACATCGATTATCTCCGACATAAGGCAGACATCCTTGGCGTCTGGTATAGCCCTGACAAGGGACGGCTGGAATGTACTTGGGCCAATGCCGCTTTGGCACATCGCAGTGTTTCGCCGGTCTCGCGATTTGGATCGTCTGATTGTCGTTGTCAATCGCATTTGCTCGCGGCAAACAGACTCCCTACTTTGTCTAACTTTCGACGCCGCATGAGAAACGTGCGGCCCAGCTGCGCGAGCATTCGAGAATTGCAGGTAACTCGTGAACTTATCGCCTAACAAATCGCTGCTCGGGCCGCCGGGCGGTGCCCGTAAGCTAGAACGTTAAGCTCATTCCGCAAAAAGCTGACGCATAGAGTGGGATTAATGATCCGTAGTTTCTGGTAGCTTCAGTAACACACCGTCGATTGGGGTACTACTTCATAACGCTTTCTCATCTCTGGACTATGGGGCACGCAGTATTCATACTGAAACGCAAATTACCCAATGGTCGCGGATCGTCACTGCCGGGAAAACAGTTTAAACTTACGATATCGAGTCAAGAGTGCTACTTTGAACGAACTCATTACATTGTTCATCCTGCTGGTGCTGTCCGCCGTTTTCTCCGGCTCCGAGACGGCGCTGGTCTCGGTCTCTAGGGCGCGGGTGGAGAGCCTGGTGGAGGGGGGGCGCCGCGGCGCCATGGCCCTGCTCAAGCTAAAGAGCGACCCCTCCAAGATGCTGATCACCATCCTCATCGGCAACAACCTGGTGAATATCGCGGCGGCCTCGCTGGCGACCGTGTTGGCCACGGACTGGTTTGGTCATTTAGGCCCCGGAATCGCCGTGGGAGTGCTGACCGTGTTTATCCTGATCTTCGGAGAGATCACGCCAAAGAGCCTTGCCACCCGCTATTCCGAACGGATTTCCCTGGTCATTGCACCGTTAATGCTGGGCCTGATGCGCTTGTTGTATCCCCTGGTCTGGTTGTTCGGCCGCTTCACCGCCTGGGTGCACGATCGCACTGGTATTGAGGGAGACCCCATGGTCACGGAAGCGGAGCTCATCAGAATGGCCGACCATGGCGAAAAGGAGGGGACCATCGAGCAAGGCGAACGAGAGCTGATCGAACGCGTATTCGCCTTCAATGATCTGACGGTGCGCGATGTCATGACACCCCGCAGCCAGGTGTTTGCCCTGGAGGGAGAGCGTACAGTGAACGACGCGCTCCCCGAGATCATGTTGCAATCCTATTCGCGGATACCTATCTTTGTAGGCCAGCCTGATGAGATTCGCGGCGTGCTGTTTCTGTGGGACGTGTTGAAGGCAAAGGCCGAGGGCAAGGACGACGCAAAGTTGAAGGATATCGCCCATGAAACGGTATTCGTATCCCAGTATCAGCCCATCGACGAGCTTTTTGCCACGCTGCAGCGCAGGAAGCGCCATCTGGCCGTTGTCGTGGACGAATTTGGGACGGTTCGCGGGGTTACGACGCTGGAGGACTTATTGGAGGAACTGCTTGGGGAGATCTATGATGAGAGCGACGAGACCACGGCCGAAATCACGCCGATGCGGGACGGGGCGATCTGCGTCGATGGAACAGCCGAAGTGCGGGTGGTGGAGCAGCACTTCGGCATCGATCTTCCGGGCAAGCCGACCGACACCATCAGTTTCTGGATCTTGAGCCACGCGGAGCGCATACCCCGGGCGGGGGAAGAGTTCATCAGCGACGGTTTGAGGGTGATCGTCGAGAAGGCGTCGAGCCGGCGCATCGACCGGGTGACGCTGGAAAAGGCTGAAGCCGATGGGTCGGCCAAGGAGGCTCCGGAGCCCGGATAGCAGCAGCCTTGTCCCCTGGCGGCGTTGATCGCTGGCTAAGCTAATCTCCGAACGCCGGCGCTCGAGCCTCTGATGTTGGGAGACCTGCGCGCTGCGCCGCGCTCATTAGTTATCGCGCTACAGTTTGCAGTAGCAATTCCAACTTGGTGTCGTATCCGCGCGTTATGATTAACAGCGCTAGCGGCATCCTGGCACCGGTGTGAAATGACTGAAACTGATTACCTCGCAGACATACTGGTCTTGTTAGCGGTGGCGGTCATCGCCGTTCCAGTCTTCCAACGGCTGCGCCTCGGTTCTGTGCTGGGATACTTGGCTGCCGGCGTTATCGTTGGCCCCTGGGGACTCGGTTTTTTCGACCAGGTCGAGGAAATCCGGCACATCGCCGAGTTCGGCGTTGTCTTTCTGTTGTTCATAATCGGTATAGAACTACAACCCGCTCGCCTGTGGGCCATGAGGCGCATGGTGTTTGGTTTGGGCACTGCACAGGTTATGGTGACCGGGCTGGTCATCGCTGGTCTGGCCGTGCTGTTCGACCAGCCGCTTAGCACCGCCGTGATCATCGGTTTCGGTCTGGCGCTCTCCTCGACGGCGTTTGGCCTCCAGATCCTGACCGACCGCGGTGAAATGGCGACAGAACACGGCCGCACCGCCTTTTCCGTGCTGCTGTTGCAGGACCTGGCTGTCGTGCCGCTGCTGACACTGGTATCACTGCTCGGCGCTGAAACCCCACTGCTTGAAGGCATCGAGTTCGCGATACTGGAAGCCGTGCTCGTTATTGCCTTCGTCATCCTCGTTGGACGGTTTTTCCTGTCCCCTATTCTGCGTCTTGTGGCGACCAGCCGGACGACGGAGGTATTCACTGCCGCAGCCGTGTTCGCAGTGCTGGGCACAGCGTGGCTTATGGAAGAGGTCGGCCTGTCGCTGGCGTTGGGTGCATTTCTCGCCGGGCTGATGATGGCGGACTCCCACTACAGGCACCAAGTGATAGCCGATATCCAACCGTTTCGAGGCATCCTACTTGGCCTGTTTTTCATGGCCGTTGGCATGTCGATCAATTTTGGACTGCTCGGCAGGCAGAGTATCTTGATTGCTGGCCTGGTGCTCGGCCTGTTACTGCTCAAGTCAGCGATTAACTGGGGGCTGTGCCGAATAATGGGGATCGGCAGACCGGATGCAATACGAGTATCGCTGCTGTTATCACAGAGTGGTGAGTTTGGCTTTGTGCTGTTCGGGCTGGCGACCGTGAGCGGCGTGCTGCCCGAGGATCTTTTCCAGATCCTGACACTGCTGGTGGCGCTGACTATGGCCACCACGCCGTTGATGGCGAATCTGAGCGAATATCTCAACAGGTACCTGACCAAAGCGGCAGTTCGGCATGATGTCAGTACTGACCATATTGATGCCGACCAACCGCATGTCATCATTGCCGGATTCGGCCGCGTGGGACGCCGGGTAGCAAGGATCCTGGAAGCCAGTGAAGTGCCATACCTAGCCATCGAAAGTAATGCAGACCGAGTGCTGGAAGGGAGGCAAGACGGCTTCTCGGTATTCTACGGTGATGCCAGCCAGCTCGATGTGCTGAAGGCGGCAGGTGCCGGACAGGCAGGCGCTTTGGTATGCACGCTTGACAAAGAGGTGCCTGCCGTGCGGCTGGTTAATATCCTGCGACAACGGTACCGACGCATCGCCATCCATGCCCGAGGGCGTGACCGACAGCACTGCGATGAACTGTTGAAGGCCGGCGCAACCATCGCGATTTCAGAATCATTGGAAGCAAGCCTGCAGATTGGTGGGGCGGTGCTCAACACCATGGGTCTCTTTGAGGAGGATGCCGCCGCGTTGATCGAGTCGTTCCGAAAGGAATATTATGGATAGCCTCGGATCGATCAAACTGGCCAGGGCGAACTGGGAACCTTCCCCTGGAACGACCGGCAAACTTCTACCGATTCCGGGTACCAATTCCCTAACAATTCTTGCCGGTCGCTAACCGATCACGCTACGCTCGTAAATTGTCCTTTCCAGCCGGTCGATGGCTACGGCCGGACGGGCGATATAGCGGCATAGCCGCTCCAGCGTGCGGGCCCTGCCCTTCCCAATACAGTCAATACTTATCATTCACCCGGATTATTCATATAGTATGTTTCTTATGGATATAAACTGAAGCCGAACGCATCAGCCGCGCTGGCACAGCCTCGTATTAACGGGAGTCATTAGAATGAATACCGAGCAAATGTTGGCCGAGTTATTCGATATCTTCGACACAAATAAAGATGGCGTGATATCCCGAGGTGAGTTTGTCGAGTTAGCTCAATGCCTGTTACACGAAAAAGGCTTGAATTTTAGTAGCGATATTTTCAATCGTTTTGATGAAAACCATGATAACGTCATTTCTAAGGAAGAGATGATAAACATGATCATTGAACTTGCTCTTTAATATGTAATCCACCAGATATGGCCCATAGTGAACAATCATCCATTGGGCTGAGCTGGCCGGCAGCGGTGTCAGATACGCTAGATTTTCCTCTATACGGATAGAGCCTATCCAGATGGTTCGAGAAGAGTTGATGCCTGCCTCTACCATTTGCCTACTAATGACCGTAACGAGTTGCCGCCGGTCAGCTCAATTCGTCGTTCGATAGCACTGGGTCCGGTTGTGGGCTAGTGCACCGCAGCACTACCTGATCACGAATCAAGATATCGAACGACAGTTGACCGCTCCATTGCGGATACCCGCCTTAAAACTGTAGCGGCGCAGAAACAGCGTTTGGCTGGCGATCTAAACCAGTCGATCCCAGAATCGTGCTTGATCGCCAGTAACATGCCCGGCCAGTAGACTATCTCAAATGAATCGAGTTCACACGCCGCGGATATACGACAACCTTGAATATTTGGGCGTTATAAGGGCCTTGGCTTGATATGTTTCCGATGAACGAATGCGACAGCAGCGAGAGCGAGGATGACCAACGGTGCGACGTCCATGACCGTACCCAAGGTACTATGCTCGAAGTGGCTGGAAATACTAAACGCACGCCATCTTACCAGCGCCTATAAAAGCGTAGCCGCGGCGATGAATCTACGGAGGGCCCGATACCTCATGGTCACACCTGTCCAAAGAGTGCAGTATGGCCCGGTGCACTAGCGTCGATCCGCATACCGAGAGTACTTGACGTAAGTGTAGTCAAGCTCAAAGCCCACACCGGATCTGGGCTCCCTGAGAACATCTTTGAGTTTCACGGGCTTCGACCCTTAGCGGAACAGGGCGATACAAGAGAGCAAAGCGGCTTAGGCATAAGCTAGCTATATTCTTACGGCAAAGTGGTTTGGTGGAATAGAAACCGAATATGAAATATTTGAGATCCTTACTGTTGTCTGTCCCGCCTGAAAGAGTCTCAAAAGGGTCATACTCCAGGCTAGTAGTAGATCTTACGCGTTATCATTGTGGGCACTCGCAGATTGGCTATCCTCCCTTGGGAGCGGACTTCTTCACCCGCTGTCTCATTGAAGAAGAGTTATTCGAGGATACTGCCCATGGTTTTGCGATCGGCGTGAAGCATGGAAATCTCAACTATATGTTCATCGCCGCCATCAGCTACCGCCAATTCCGGGGACACGGCGGTGACGCGGGGGAAAACCTATTGTATTCACCGTGGACCAGCATTCCAGCGTCATATCCTCACTGAGAGGCAGCCGCTACTTCTTTGGTTTGCCCTTTTTTTCTCTCAGGCGAAATGCCACGATTACCTTGTCAAGCAGCTTCCGATACGCCTTTAGAAGCTTCTTGGGTTTCTTCTTGTGTGCCTTGGTGACGCGCTTGAATTTCTTTTCAAAGGACTTGGCGAGTTTCTTTTGTTTCTTCTCTTTAGCCCCAACCGCCCCGGCGAGTTCCTTCTCACGAAGCGCCTTGACCAGCTCCCGGTCTCGTCTAGCGAAATAGATATCTTCTTCGGCGCGCTCCTTTAGCTTGAGCTGCTCTGGGAATGTAGACATGTAATCTCCTAATTGTCCGGAATGAGTATTCAGCGGTCCTAGAATCCTCGAGGTTTTAGGCGATGCTCCGTCCGCAGTTGGGGTGTGCTTATTCAGCTCAAGTGGGATCTGGCCAGACAAATTCGGGGCGCAAGCCTTCGTGAACAGGACGGCCATCTTCAGGAGTCGGAACGCCTGTGGCCGGATCAAAAAAAGCATGGTAAGTCGCTGGCATGCTATCTGGATCATATCCCATCAGGTTCGGGACGATCACCCGGATTCGCCGTTGCTTGTCATCAAGCATGATAGGTGTGCCGCAACTTGAGCATGTACACAGTTCCAATGGCCCATCGGGATTATTCGCGTTGAACGGCTGACGATTCAGGCCGTCCAGATTGTCTACTTCCAGGTCTGCGTGTTTAAAGAAGACGACGTGAGTAGTATCCTGCCCGGTAACGCTTTTACAGACAGAGCAGTGGCAAGTGTGGTTGTCTACTGGTTCGTTGTTAGAATGAGTATGAACGTGATCGCATCCCCCGGCATACTTATGTGACATGGCTTTTCACTCCCCTTGTTGAGGTTATATTCGGTCTAAACTCAGGACTGACGGCGTAGATGCCCCGACGCTGTTAGATTATACAGAACTCTCGAAGCCTATTGGCCGTCCAGAGCCGGTCTAATCAAAGATGGCCCTGCTGGCGGTTCCGATCAGTCATTTTGGGGAGGCCCAAGGTAGCTAACGTAGCGATGGGGTCCAGTAGCCAGAGAGATGAGCCCGGGCGCGCCTGCCTCGGACTACTCGGCCGAATCGAGGTATCGCAACCCTCCTGTCTTCACATATAGCGTGCAACCGGAATCTGGCGATGGTGCGTGCTTGTCGCCCTCGGGGAATCTGAGCCAGCTACCGGCCCCGTGCTGGCCCAACTCATTGCTGAGGACACCGTCGATAACGAATATCTCAGCGCCACCGCTATACTTGGATTCACTCGGCGCCGCACCTGTGGCCCAGCGTTCCATCCGCATCGTGTCCGTATAACCCGCCTGCTCATACAGCACCTTGCTCTCGACACCGGGCGTCGAGGTCGGCTCCCATGGCAGTGTATCGGTCTGAACGGCCACATGCCGGCGTTCGCGACCCGGCAACTGCCGTAGCTTAACGAAGAGCACGCAACCGTCTTCGGAAAACGGGGCGTGGCGAAATCCTTCGGGATTCAACAGATAGGTACCTGCGGGCCAGTCCCCGTGTTCGTCTGAGAAGACGCCTTCGAGAACGAGGATTTCCTCGCCGTCGGGATGATCGTGGGCTGGGAACGTGGAACCCGGTTCGTAACGAACGACTGAAGTGACCTGGCCAGACTCCGGTGGGCCGACGAGATGAATTCGCTTTCGCCATACAGTGCGACTTGGGCTCGGAGCCCAAGGTATCGAAGCAGTATCAACACATACCTTTATTGTCAGATCACCGTTGAGTGATTCGTGCATTTGATTCTCCTACGATCACGGTCCATCGTCTCTGATCCCTCTCATTCAACGCCCAATGTACACCGTGATCCTTTCCCACCGACAGAAAAATGCGTTGAGTCCGCACTTGTTACTAGTCTCCACGGGAAAAAGGGAAGAACTATGCAAGCTATACATAGTGTAAAGGACGTGCCATCCAATGGTATCACGTCAATGAATCCAAACAGCTGCGTGACATATTCTGACACGGGCCAGATTTTATTAAACAAGGGCTGAAATCAATCCACTACCCATGGGAAAGGAGTGGACATCACAATCTATTGTCTTTTTATTGTACGAAAAGACTCAGACAATATTCAGAATATTATCGCGTCCGCGCGCCGTAGGTTAAGCTAGGAATGAAACGACTTTGAAATTTCGGCATTGAGCATGAAGTCCGCGTTCGTTTGAACGCAACGACCACTTCAATTTGG